>CANQPP010000099.1 GCA_947625765.1 uncultured Clostridia bacterium | reverse complement strand
TCTCTGGCGATAAGCTCGTCGTAGGTGCCGTCCTCCACGATATGGCCCCCGTCCAGCACGATGATCCGGTCGCAGTGGCGGATAGTGCTGAGCCGGTGGGCGATGACGATGCGGGTGCATTTGAGTTTGTCCAGGGACTCGGACACCACCCGCTGGGTGATGTTGTCCAGGGCGGAGGTTGCCTCGTCGAACATGAGGATGCGCGGCTTCGGCGCTATCGCCCTCGCAATCAGCAGCCGCTGCCGCTGCCCCCCGGAGATGCCCCCGCTGCCCTCGGAGATCAGGGTGTGCATCCCCATGGGCATCCGCCGGATGTCCTCCGCCACGCCCGCCATCTCCGCCGCCGCCCAGGCGTCGTCCATGGTCAGCCAAGGCGCGGAGATGGTGATGTTGGAGTAGATATCCCCCTGGAAGAGCTTGCCGTCCTGCATCACCACGCCCATGCGCCGCCGCAGGCTCTTCAGGTCCAGCCCGGCCATATCCCGGCCGTCGTAGTAGATGGCGCCTTTCTGGGGCGTCTCGAAGCCCAACAGCAGGCGCATGAGCGTCGATTTGCCGCAGCCGGTCCTGCCCACGATGGCCACATACTGCCCCGACCGTATTTTGAGGCTCAGATCGTCCACCACATTGGGCATGTCCTCCGAATATCGGAAGGACACGTTGTTCAGTTCTATGCTGCCGGAGAGCCGCTCCACCACCTGTTTGTCCTCTGCGATCTCCGGCTCCGCCTCCAATATGGGCTTGGCCATATTGAGGATAGGGACGATCTGGCCCACCATGGCCGCGATGCCCGCCAGGGACAGAAACGCCCCGCTGAGCATGGCGTAGGCGGAGTTGAAGGCGTAATATTCCGCCGGGGACACGCCGCTCTTCACCGCCGCCACATACATCACCAGCGTCCCGGTGAGGGTGATGGCAAGGCTGATGACGCTGTTCACCTTGAGGAACATGGGCGGATCGTACTGTAACCGCGCCCCCTTGGCGTACTGCTCGCTCCACTTGGCGAAAGCCCGCTTCTCCGCGCCGGAGAGCTTCACCTTCTGTACGCCGCTGATGAGGGCGTAGGAAAGGCCGCTCTCCTTGGCGCTCTGCTCCATGATCTGCTGGGTGACGCCCCGCTGGCGGATGGAGGTGAGCACCGAGAACACCAAGGTCACGCCCACGATGGCCAGCGCCGGGGCCACCAGCGCCGGGGCGTAGGCGAAGATCTGGGTGATCTGCAAGAGGGAGAACAGGCTGGTCAGGCCCACCGCCGCCACCGAGGAGATGAGCAGCGTGGACAAAATCTTGATATTCATGACGCGGCTGGCCATCTCGCCGGTGCTGTACTGCCGGAAGAAGTTGGCCGGCAGGGAGAACAGGCGCATCATGCCCGCAGCCTCCACCGACACGGAGACCTTTGCGCTCATGCGGGTGGTGAGAAGCCGCTTCACCGTCTCCAAAAGCAGGGAACTCACGCTCACCAGCAGCATGAAGCTGACCAGCGCCGCCAGCACCGTCACGCTGCCGCTGGCCGCCACACGGGAGAACAGCAGATTGTTGAGCCGGGGCAGCAGCAGTCCCACCAGACTCACCGCCAGCGCGGACAGGGCGAACAGGACCCAGTCCGCCCAGGAGGTGCAGGAGGCGATGTATTTCATCAGGCCGGGGATACCGATCTTCCCCTGGGGGAAAGGCTTATAGAAAGCGACGGCCTCCCGTTCAAAAAGCTCCTCCGTCCGGGCGTTCACCCGCTGGCGCCTGCCCGTGTCCGGGTCGGCATAGGTGTAGCCCGCCAGGCCCGTGGGGACCATGGCCGTGAGGGCGCCGTCGGACTTCCTGCGGACCAGCATGGCCCCCACGGCGTCCCTATACCAGCCCTTTTCCAGCGTCACCCTCCGGCGCATGATGCCGTAGGGGCGCAGCAGGAACTCCAGCTGCTCATTCCAGTCCTTCACCGAGTCGGGCACCTCCCGGCTCTTGGCGTGGTAATAGCGCAGGATCTCCTCTATGGCGCTCCTGGCCCGCTGGCTCTCGTCCTCCGCCGCGACCCGGCGGCCCATCACCGCCCCCGCGATGGAGGCCATGCCCTCCTCAAAGGCCTTTTGGTCCTGGAGGCGGCGCTGTCTGATCTGTTCGTCAAACCATCCCATAGCGCGCCCTCTCAGTCGTTGGACACCAGACGGGTGTAATACCCGCCCTTGGCGTAAAGTTCGTCGTGGGTCCCCCGCTCCACGACCCGTCCCTGGTCCAGGACGATGATCTCGTCGCAGTCCCGGATGGTGGAGAGCCGGTGGGCCACCACGATGCAGGTGACACCCCGGTCCTTGATGGACCTCACCACCTCATATTCCGTCTTGGCGTCCAGGGCGGAGGTGGCCTCGTCCAGGATGATGACGGTGGGGTCCTGGGCCAGGACCCGGGCGATTTCCAGGCGCTGGCGCTGGCCGCCGGAGAAGTCCCGGCCGCCCTCCGTCAGCTTGTGGTGATACCCGCCCTCCCGCTGGACGATGTCGCTGTGGATGCCCGCGTCCCGGGCCGCCAGGATCATCTCAAAGTCCTCGATGGACCTGTCCCACATCTTGATATTGTTGG
>CANQPP010000098.1 GCA_947625765.1 uncultured Clostridia bacterium | reverse complement strand
CTCGGTGCAGGGCACACCGTCGTGCAGGAGCTTGAACCAGATCTTGGCGTGCTCCTTCTCGTTGCCGGCGGTCTCCTCGAAGATCTGCGCGATCTGCACATAGCCGTCCTTGCGGGCCTGGCTGGCGTAGTAGGTGTATTTATTGCGGGCCTGGGATTCGCCCGCAAACGCGGCCTGCAGGTTGGCTTCGGTCTTGGTCCCCTTGAGATCAGTCATGTTCGTCTCTCCTCTCTTTTCCTTTGCGTTTTGTTTATCAAAAGGCGGCCGGCTTGGTTTCCCTGCCGGTCCCATCCTCTTTCATAACAAAGATACCACGGCGGCCCCGCATTCAAACAAGGGCGTCCTGCAATTTTAGGAAGTCTTGCAGGCTCAGCGTCTCCGCCCGCCGCGTGGGCTCGATGCCCGCCGCCCGCAGGGCCGTCAGGGCCCGCTCCTTGGGGTAGGCGGCGCTCAGGTTGTTCTGCAGCGTCTTGCGCCGCATGGCAAAGCAGCGCTGAAGCAGCGTTTCCAGCCCCGCAAGGCGCTCCATATCCGCCCCGGGTCTTCTATGCAAACGCAGCACGGCGGAATCCACGTGCGGCTCGGGCAGGAAGCAGTGGGGCGGCACGTGCAGGGGCACATCGGACTCGAACAGGTATTCCCGCAGAACGGACAGCGGGCCGTACTCCTTGCCGCCCGGCGCGGACAGGGCGCGCTCCACGGCCTCCTTTTGCAGGAGCACGCAGATGCTTTCGGCCTCCGGCACGCGGAACAGCTCCAGAAGGATCTGGCTGGTGATGCCGTAGGGGAGGTTCGCGCACACGCAGAACCCGCCGCCAAACTCCTCCTTGCATAAAGCGCCTAAGTCCAGCCGCAGGGCGTCGGCCTGCAGGAGGCGCACGTTCTTATAGGGGGAAAGCACCGTTTCCAGCACGGGCATGAGCTGGGAGGCGATCTCCACGGCCAGCACCTTTTTGGCGCGCTCGGCCAGCTTCCGGGTCAGGCAGCCCGCGCCCGCGCCGATCTCCAAAACGCAAGCGTCCTTGATCCCGGCCGCGTCGGCGATCCTGTCCAGCGTCTCCTCGTCCATCAGGAAGTTCTGGCCCAGATTCTTGGAAAAGCGGAAGCCCCTTGCCTGCAGGAGCAGGGCGATCTCGCCGGTGGTCAAGCTGTTTTCACATCCCGTTTCTATTTAAAGAAGCTGTTGGCCCCGATGGTGCCGTAATAGGTGCGGCTGCCCCAGTCCTTGCCCAGGCGGGCGGAGCGGAAGTACAGCACGCTGGAAGGCAGCAGCCTTTCGCCGTCGTTGAGCACGGCCTCGGCTGCGGCCTTGGCCTTGGAGTCCGGCTCTGTGGCCAGGAAGCTGTCCCTGTCGCGGGCCACGGTGAACTGGCCGCTGCGGAAGATCTCGTCCTCGATGCTGCCGCCGAACTTGGAGGAGTTGCAGCGGTTGACGAGCACGTTGAGTATGGCCTTGTAGCCGTCGCTGCCGGCGCCGTTCCCCTCCAGATAGGCCAGCTGCGCGGCCATCCGGACCTCCGACTCGGAGTAATTGCCCTTGGGGCCCTGCGTTACGGAGGGCCTGGAGCCGCCGGACGAGGAACCGCCGCTGGAAGAGCCGCCGCTGGTGCTGGGCTTCTTGGTGGAGGAAGGCTTCTTGGTCGGCTTGGGCGTGGGCGTGGGCTTCTTCTTGGTGCCCTTATAGATGATGCGGTCCACGGCGGGCTCCAGGATGGATTCGCCCACCACGCTGCGCTCGACCTCCACGCCGTCCTGCAAGACCACGCGGATCTGCAGCTGGCGGATGCCCTCGCTGCCCTGGCGGGACAGCTCGGTCTCCCCCTCGTAGAGGCTGCTTTCCTCCACGTAGACCTCCTGGTAGGGGATGCCCTGCTCCTCCGTCTCCAGGCGCACCTGGATGCGGTAGACCTGGATCTCCTGGCCGGCCTCCACCTGCTCGTCCAGGTCGGGGGTCACGCGGTCGTGCTCGCCAAGCTCTATGCCGGCAAGATATAACGCCTGCCGCACGCTGCCCGCGATCATATGCACCTCCACGGCCCTGCCGTCGGCCCAGACGCGCACCTTCTTGGCTGCGCGCAGGGCCACCACGTCGCCGTCCTGCAAGACGTGGGAGAGCGCGGGAGAGATCACATCGCCCTCGGAGAGGGAAAGGCCCATGTTGGAGAGCAGCTCCGCCACGGTCACGGCCTTGGTGGTCAGATCGATCTGCTGGCCTTCCATCTTCAAGGTGACCTGCTTTTTCTCCATCAGGGCAAAGGCGCTGGGCATGGTGCACACCGCGCAGAGGACGAGGATCAGCGCCACGGCGGCAACGAGCACGCCGCGCGTGGGCTGCAGCTCGGTCACCGCGTGGGCGAAGTGGCAGATCCAGTTCCAGATGTAGACGAGCCCGTCCGCGAGCCAGCGCCAGAACGAGAGCAGCGCCTGCCTCGTTTTTTTCCACGAGAAGCGTTTTTCGCTGTCTTCCCGCTCCCGGGCGCGGCGCTCCGCGGCGCGAAAGGTGAACTTCATGGTGCCTCCTGTGTGTGGATGTCGCGGGGTTTCAGCTTTTCCCGACTTAAGGGGGCCAAAGCCCGCCCAAAACGTCCATTCACACACATTGTAGCCAAAAGCCGTCCGCTTGTCAAATACCGCGGCCCCGCGGCGGCAAAAAGCTGGGCGTTAATATTAAGCTACACACTCAGAGCACGCCGCTCTGGGGTGTGTAGCTTAATTTTTTATGCCTGCTG
>CANQPP010000097.1 GCA_947625765.1 uncultured Clostridia bacterium | reverse complement strand
GCTTCGTCCCCGCCAACGACCTGGACGCGGTCAGGGCCGCCCTGCAGGGCGACGTCTGCGCGGTGCTGGTGGAGCTGGTGCAGGGCGAGGGCGGCGTGCTGCCCCTCCAGAAGGAATACGTGCAGGCTCTCGAGAAGCTCTGCCATGAAAGGGATATCCTGCTCATCGTGGACGAGGTGCAGACCGGCGCGGGCCGCACGGGCAGCTTCCTCTGCTTCCAGCAGTTCGGCATCCATCCGGACCTGGTCACCATGGCCAAGGGCATCGGCGGCGGCCTGCCTTTAGGCGCGGTGCTGTTCGCCGAGAGCACCTGCGAGGTCCTCAAGCCCGGCGACCACGCCACCACCTTCGGCGGCAACCCCGCCGTGTGCGCGGGCGCGAAGTATGTGCTTGAGACCATGGACGAGGACTTCCTCAAGGCCGTGCGGGAGAAGGGCGACTACTTCCGCGAAAGGCTGGCAAAGATGCCGCACGTCAAGGGCATCAGCGGCATGGGCCTCATGCTCGGCATCGAGCTGGACGGCGTCACCAGCCGCCAGGCGGTGGAAAAGGGCATCGAGCAGGGCGTGCTGGCGCTCACCGCCAAGGACAGGCTGCGCCTGCTGCCGCCGCTCAGCATCAGCTACGAGGAGATCGACGAGGGCCTTGCCCGCCTGCAAAAAGCCCTGGAAACGCTGTAATTTCCGTTAGTTTTACCACAAAAACTAGAAGCAAAAGAAATTTTCAGACCCGAAAGGAAACAAAAAATGAAACATCTCTTAAAACTCCTGGACTTGACCAAAGAGGAAATCCTCTCTATATTGAGTCTGGCCCAGGAACTCAAGGCCAAGCAGAAGGCCGGCGAGCCCCACAGGCTGCTGGAGGGCAAGACCCTCGGCATGATCTTCCAGAAATCCTCCACCAGGACCCGCGTGTCCTTCGAGGTGGGCATGTACCAGCTGGGCGGCAGCGCCCTGTTCCTCTCCAACCGCGATCTGCAGATCGGCCGGGGCGAGCCCGTGGAGGACACCGCCCGCGTGCTGTCCCGCTATTTAGACGGCATCATGATCCGCACCTTCGCCCAGGAAGAGGTGGAGACGCTGGCCCGCGTGGGCTCCATCCCCATCATCAACGGGCTGACCGATTTCTGCCATCCCTGCCAGGTGCTGGCCGACCTGCTCACCATTTTAGAGCATAAGGGCCATCTGGAGGGATTGAAGCTGGCCTTCATCGGGGACGGCAACAACATGGCCAACTCCCTGATCGTGGGCTGCTTGAAGGTCGGCATGCGCGTTGCCATCGCCTGCCCCGAGCACTACGAGCCCGACCCCAGGGCGCTGGAGCTGGCCGCGCAGTATCCCGGCATGTTCACCCTCACCCGCAGCCCGCTGGAGGCCGCCCAGGGCGCGGACGTCGTCTACACCGACGTGTGGGCGTCCATGGGCCAGGAGAGCGAGCAGAAGGAGCGCGAAAAGGCGTTCAAGGGCTATCAGGTGAATGCGGCCCTCATGCAGGTCACCAACGAGGGCTGCATGGTGCAGCACTGCCTGCCCGCCCACAGGGGCGAGGAGATCACCGCGGAGGTGTTCGAGGCCCACGCAGGCGAGATCTTCGACGAGGCGGAGAACAGGCTGCACGCCCAGAAGGCCGTTCTGGTCAAGTGCCTGGGCTGAAAAAGGGCTTGAAAAAAAGGCGGATAAGGGGGGCGGCGGATAATAACACGCCCCCCTGTTTCACGAAATAAAGACGCTTATCTTCTACAAAAGAAAAAGGGGTACGACACATGAGAGAAAAAGCCTACCTTGTGCTGCAGAACGGACGCGTGTTTGAGGGCAGGCGTTTCGGCGCGAAGGCGGACGTATACGGCGAGGCCGTCTTTACCACGGCCATGACCGGCTATGTCGAGACCTTGACCGACCCCAGCTACCACGGGCAGCTGGTGGTGCAGACGTTCCCGCTGATCGGCAACGTCGGCGTGATGGCGGAGGACTTTGAAAGTGGATACCCCCAGCTGAGCGGCTACATCGTTCGGGAAGCCTGCGATGTGCCCTCTAATTTTAGGTGCGAAAAGACGCTGGAGCAGTTCCTCATCGAGAAGAACGTGCCGGGCCTGTGCGGGGTGGACACCCGCGCCATCACCCGCCTGCTGCGCTCAAGCGGCGTCATGAAGGCCTGCATACTCTCCGAGCTGCCCGCCGACATGGACGCTTTACTCAAGAAGCTCCAAGACCTGCCGGACCCCAATTCCGTGCCCGCGGTCACCGGCACGCGCTTAAAGGATGAAACGCCGGAGAACCCCCTGGTGCTCATGGACTTTGGCTACAAGGAGAACATACTGCGCTGCCTGGAAGGGATGGGCTACCCGGTGAAGGTGGTGCCCGCGGATACAAGCGCCGAGGACATCCTAAAGATGAAGCCCTGCGGCGTGATGCTCTCCAACGGCCCCGGAGACCCGGCGGTGAACGTCGGCCCCATCGAGACCATCCGCGCCCTCATGGATACAAAGACGCTGCCCATCTTCGGCATCTGCCTAGGCCACCAGCTCATGGCCCTTGCGATGGGCGCCAAGTCCACCAAGATGAAGTTCGGCCACCGCGGCGCGAACCAGCCCGTGATCGACCTGCGCGACCACCGGCTGTTCGTCACCAGCCAGAACCACGGCTATGCCATCGACGCCGCCACGCTGCCCGCCTTCGCCCGCCCGCTGTTCGTCAACGCCAACGACAACACGCTGGAGGGCGTCTGGTACGAGGACAGGCCCGCCTTCTCCGTGCAGTTCCATCCCGAGGCCTGCGGCGGGCCCAGGGACACCGCGTTCCTGTTTGACGACTTTCGCAAGCTCATCGAGGAGGGAGGGAACCAGAAATGCCGCTGAGAAAGGAACTCAAGCGCATTCTCATCATCGGCTCCGGCCCCATCATCATCGGCCAGGCCGCGGAGTTCGACTACGCCGGCACCCAGGCCTGCAAGGCGCTCAAGCAGGC
>CANQPP010000096.1 GCA_947625765.1 uncultured Clostridia bacterium | reverse complement strand
GTGGATGCCCGCGTCCCGGGCCGCCAGGATCATCTCAAAGTCCTCGATGGACCTGTCCCACATCTTGATATTGTTGGAAATGGTGTCCTCGAAGAGAATGACGTCCTGGTCCACCACCGCCAGCGACCCGGTGAAGACGCTCCGGTCGATCTCTTTTATGGGCTTGCCGTCAAAGAGGATCTCGCCGCTCCAGGGCTGGTAAAGGCCGGAGATCAGCTTGGCCAACGTGCTCTTGCCGCAGCCGGACCCGCCCACGAAGGCCACCCGGCTGCCCGGCTTCAGCGAGAGGTTGAAATCTTCGATAAGAGGCTCCGCCAGCTTGGAGTAGCCGAAAGTGACGTGCTTCATCTCCAGGGCGCCGGAGAGTTTATCATAACTCTCCAGTTCCTCCCCCTCCACCATGTTGCTGTCCTCCGGGTACTCCATCACGTCCTCCACCCGCTCCATCTCCGTGCGCATCTCCTGGATGGTCTGCCCGGCGCCGATGAGGGTGGTGGCCGGAGCGGTGAAACTCATGAGGAAACCCTGGAAGGCCATGACCATACCGATGGTGAAGCTGCCCTGCATGACGAACAGCACGCCCAGGAACAGAATGACCATATCGCAGAGGATGCTGACGGCGGACGGGATGAGGCCCAGGTAGGCGTCCGTCTTCGCAAAGCGCATCTCCTGGGTGTTCACGCTGGCCTGATAGCCGGCCCAGCGCTCAAAGTAGCCGTTCTCCGCGCCGGCGGCCTTGATGGTCTCGATCATCTCGATGGCCGCCATGGTGGAGGCGGCCAGCTTGCCGGCATCCCGCATCTGCACGCGGGTGATGTTCACCCGCTTTTGGGAGATGAACCGGCTCACCGCCAGGTTGACGGCCACGGAGGCCAGACCCACCAAGGTCAATATCCGGGAGTAGCGCAACATGACCACCAGATAGAACACCATCATGATGGCGTTCAGCACCAGAGGGCCCAGGGTGTTCACCAGCTCCTGGGCGATGGAGGCGTTGGTGGCCTGCCGCTGCTGGATGTCGCCGGCCATGCGCTGGGAGAAAAACTCCATGGGCATGTGCAGCACCTTCCACAGGAACGTGGCCGCCCCCACCGAGGCCAGCTTTCCCGTGATGCGCAGGGACCACACCGCCTGGACCCAGGCCACCACCAGCTGCAAAAGGCTCACACCCGCCAGGAGCAGCACGAAGGGCCACAGCCATTCCGGATTCTGACCCGTCAGCAGCCGGTCCATGAAGATGCGGGAGAAGACGGGGTTGATCACCCCGAACAGGGCGCTGATGAGCGTGGTCAGCGCCACAAACACCAGCGCCGCTCCCGCGCCGGCCAGCCGCTTTTTCGCGTACCCCACCATGCTCTTGGGGCTGCCGCCGGGCTGGAACTCCTCCCCCGGCTCGAACGTCAGACAGATGCCCGTGAAGGACTCGTCGAAGGTCTCCATGCTCACCGGGGTGACGCCCCGGGCCGGGTCGTTCAGGATAGCCTTGCCGCCACGAAACCCGTCCAGCACCACGAAGTGGTTGAAATTCCAGTGGATGATGCAGGGGAACGTCCCGTCCTTCCGCAGGTCCTCCGGCTCCAGGCGGTACGCCTTCGCCGTGAGACCGTAGCTTCTGGCGGCCCGCAGCACGTTTTTGGCGTTGGAGCCGTCGCGGCTCACGCCGCAGTCGGAGCGCACCTGCTCCAGAGGGACCCACCTGTCATAATACGCCAGCACCATGGTCAGGCAGGCCGCGCCGCACTCCAGCGCCTCCATCTGCATGACCACCGGCACCTTCGCCACCCCTTTGGTGACAGGCTTTTTGATCTGCCGCTTCTTCATAGGCGCCTCAGTTCAGCAAAAACGAGATGGGCGATACGCTGTCCACCACGATCTCCGCCTGATAAACGCCCTCCTCCAGCGGCGCGTCCAGCTTCGCCGGGTACACCCACTGCCCGGCCGCCAGGCCGCCCACGTGCAGGGTGTAGGCGTCGAAACTTTCGTCCACCGCCACGGGCTTGCCCGCCACCTGGGCCAGGGCATAGTCCTCTCCGCCGATGTGTACGCTCTGTCCCGCCCGGACGGCGTCCATATCGCCCTCCGCTATGTAACAGACTAACTCGCCGTCCGGTCCGGCCACTGCCGCCACAGTAACGGTGGTCTCCAGCCGGCCCAGCGCCGACCAGATGATGAGCCCCGCCAGCAGCGCGATCACCGCCGCCAGCACCAGCCACACGCCGGGGCCGGTCACCCGGATATAGTCGTTCATCTGTTCCGGGCTGGACACCTTGTCCAGGCTCTTCTGGCGAAACAGTCCCTTTTCCATCGCTGCTCTCCTCTTGCTGCTTACAGGCGCTTTTCCACGGTCAGGATGTTCCGGCCGTCCTTATACTCATATCGCACGTCGTCCATGGTCTTTTTCACCATGAAGATGCCCAGGCCGCCGATGGGCCGGTCCTCGGCGGAGAGGGTCACATCCGGGTCGGCCTTGGCCAGGGGGTCGTAGGGCTTGCCGTGGTCGATGAACGTGACGCGCACGGCCAGGGGGTCCTGAACCACGTCCACCCGCACCGTGGCCGGGCCGGAGGGGTCGTAGGCGTACCGGGCGATATTGCCGAACAGCTCGTCGATGGCCACGTCGATCTGCATTTTGGCCTTTATGGGACAGTCCAGCGCCTCCAGCCTCTCGTCCACAAAGGCCGTCACGGCGGGGATGTTCTCCAGCGTGGCCTCCACGGTCAACTCGTTGGGGTCGGACGCGTTCCTCATTCCCTTAAACTCCAGGCACAGCATGGTGATGTCGTCGAACTGGGGCGCGCCGCCCACGAAGGCGTCGATGTCCGCCTTCACCGCCGGCAGCAGGTCGTCGGGCGCCGCGGCGGCGTTTCGGTTCAACACCGCCGCCAGCCGCTCCATGCCGTACAGTTCGCTGTGGTCGTTGGTGGCCTCGGTGACGCCGTCCGTGTACTGGAACAGCTTGTCGCCGGGTTCCATTTGCAGAGAACCCATCCGGTACCGGGTCCCCTCCATGCCCGCCAGCACAAAGCCCGGGCGGATCTTATACGGGGCGTACCCCCCGCCCTTTTTGCAGAGGAACG
>CANQPP010000095.1 GCA_947625765.1 uncultured Clostridia bacterium | reverse complement strand
GCCGAGGCCGCCGCGCCAGAAGCCGCCGTCCGCGTTGGAGAAGAACTCGCCCAAGTTGACCTTGGGAAGGCCGAAGGCGATGAACAGGCCCAGGGAAACGATCAGGGTGACGGTGATCAGGTTCTCGATCATGGTCAGCACGCGGGAGCCGCGGATGGTGCACAGGAAGCCCAGCGTCAGGACCAATATTGAGAAGGGCATCTGGAAGTTCGCGATCTGCGGCCATAGCTGCGCTGCGAACTGGGTGATGGCCAGGGAGTGGCCTGCCAGCACGAAGGCGGAAGCGATCTGGAACCAGGCCGCGACGCCGGTGAGCAGGGGCGGGAAGACCATGGAACGGGCGTCGTAGTCGCCGCCGGGGATCACGAACATGGAGCCGAAGGCCAGGGAATTCCAGAAGGCCAGGAGCATGTAGATGCAGCCCACGCTGCAGACAAGGACGATGGAGCGGCCGCCATAGGCGATGCCGGAGCCCATCATGATGAAGATGCCGGTGCCGATACCGCCGCCGATGCTCAGGCCGATCAGGTTCAGCAAGCCGCGTTTCTTACCTCTTTCTTGCACGATTAGACCCTCCTTGATTTCTTCCGAATAAGTTCGATACAGTTTAGCCGCGCACGGCCACGCACTCGATCTCTACCTTGGCGCCCCTGGGCAGCGCGGCCACCTGGAAGGCGGCGCGGGCCGGATAGGGCGCGGTGAAGAACTGCGCGTAGACCTCGTTCATGGCGCCAAACTCCGCGATGTCGCTTAAGAGCACCGTGGTCTTGACCACGTTGGCCATGGTCATGCCCGCCTGGACCAGGATCGCCTGGATGTTCGTAAGGCTCTGGCGAGTCTGCTCGGCGATGCCTTCCCCGGCGAAATTGCCCGTGGCCGGGTCGATGGGCAGCTGGCCGGAAACGTAGATGGTCTCGCCGGCCAGGATGGCCTGGGAATAGGGCCCAATGGCAGCGGGCGCCGCGCTGGACTGGACCGCCTGGATCTTTGGTTCCATTTCTCCTCTCTCCTTTCCCGTTCCCCGTCAAGGTGTTAGGCCCTTAACGATTAACGTACTTAATTATTAAGCTACTTATAATGTATATCACTTTACAAAGCCCGTCAAGTTCTTTTCAAAAATTTACCCATTTTCGGTTAAAATGCCAATTTACACCGATTTCTTTTGTGCATATTAGACCCATTTTTTTGGGCCCCGCGAAGCGGGGCCCAAAGTCCCGACATCCAGGCCCGGCCGGCGGCTTCGCCGCCGACCGGGCCTGGATGTCGGGAGTGTCCGGGGCGGCGCCGTTGCCTTCGGCAACGGCGCCGCCCCGGACAAAAACTTACATGAACGCCCGGGAGCCGGACGCCAAAGCGGCGTCCGGCTCCCGGGTAGAAGTTCCTTACTGTTCGCTGTACTGTTCCTTGCTGCGCTCCACGTCCTCGCGGTAGGCCTGGTTGATCCTCTCCTGCACGCGGGCGTGGGCGGCCAGCTCCTCGTCGCTGAAGCCTTCCAGCATCTGGAAGGTGATGCGCTGGCAGTATTCGTTGAAGGCGATGTGGTCGCGGTAGACCTGCTGCCCCTTCTCGGTCAGGCGCAGGTTGTACAGCCGCTTGTTCTGGGCGTTGCGGGTCTGGGAGACCAGGCCCTTGTTGATCAGCTTGCGGACGATCTGGGAGCAGGCACTGGGCGTCTTCTTGAGGTTCTCCGCCAGCTGCGTGGTGGTGATGTCCGGCCGGCTGCCGATCCAGTTGACGATGTAGGCCTCCGCCTGGTACAGCGTGGTCTCGCCGTAGCGGTGGGGAAGGGAGTCGTATTCGCTCATCAGCTCGTAGGCCTCGTCCTGGGCCTCCCACAGGCGGCACAGGATCTCTTCACGTTCGTTCATTCTGCTTTTCATCTTTTCTTCTCTCCGCGGTCCAAAAGGAAAACGGCAATGATATGATTGGTCAGGAGACAATTATAATGAAGCTGCTTAAAGATTTCAAGTGATGATTTGGTTATTTCGCAAAGGCGGGCGGGAACGAAGGGAAAACGAGGCACTGTTTTCGCCAAGACCCTCTTGCGAAAAAGCGCCGCGCTTGGTAGCATAGAGGAAGGGGAAACCCCTGAAAAAGAAACGAGAAGGGAAAGGTCGGTGGCAGGTAAAATGAAGAAGGCGGTCGTGATCGGCGGCAACGGCAAGGTGGGCGGGTACTTATGCCCCCTGCTGGTGAAGGAAAGGTTTGAGGTCGTGAGCGTTTCCCGCAGCGGGAAGCAGCCGCCCGCGGCCCAGGCAGGCTACGAGCAGGTGCAGACCCTCAAGCTGGACAGGAACGGGGAGGGCTTTGCGGAGAAGATCGCGGCGCTGAACGCGGACGTGGTCGTGGACATGATCTGCTTTAAGGTGGAGGATATGTGCAGGCTGACGGACGCGCTGAAGGGGCGCGTGGGGCATTTCCTCGTCTGCGGCAGCGCGTGGATGCACGGGCCCAGCAGCGTCGTCCCCGTGCGCGAGGAGGAGGATAGGCAGCCCATCTGCGAATACGGCAGACAGAAGGACGCGATGGACAGGGAGATCGCACGGCTGTATAGGGAGGAAGGCTTCCCCGGCACGGCGGTGCACCCCGGGCACATCGTCTGCCCCAACACCTGGCCCATCAATCCCCAGGGGCACAACGAGCCCTGGGTGTTTAAGCACATGCGGGAGGGGAAGACGCTGACGCTGCCCGGCCAGGGCATGGAGACGCTGCACCACGTGCACGCCGCGGACGTGGCGGGCATGTTCCTGGCGGCCATCCGCGCGGGAAAGCCTGCTTTCGGCGAGGGCTTCCACGCGGTGTCCGACCGGGCGATGACGCTGCGCGGCTACGCGGCGGCGGTGTACGGCTGGTACGGATTTGAGCCGCGGCTGCAGTTCCTGCCCTTCGACGAGTGGAAGAAGGACGCCAGCGAGCACGCGGTCGACCAGTACCTGGACCATAGCCGTCACTCGCCCAGCTACTCCATGGAAAAGGCGAAACGTCTGCTGGGCTTTACGCCCCGATTCTCTTCCCTGGAGGCCATCCGCGAGTGCCTGCTCTCCTTGGGACAACTGTAATGTAAGTTTTGTAAGTTTTTTGTCCGGGGTGGCGCCGTTGCCGAAGGCAACGGCGCCACCCCGGACCCTCCCGACATCCAGGCCCGGCCGGCGGCAAAGCCGCCGGCCGGGCCTGGATGTCGGGACTTTGGGCCC
>CANQPP010000094.1 GCA_947625765.1 uncultured Clostridia bacterium | reverse complement strand
TCGCAGGCCGTGAGCTGGCCCACCACGCGGGTATAGTCCTCTCGGCCCTCGTTGTAGACGTAGACCGAGGTCTCCGGGCCCATCAGGGCGATGTCCGCCTGGCCGGACAGCAGGGCAGTCATGGCCTTGTCCGCGCCGCCGGCGTTGGTGAGCTCCACCTCCAGCCCTTCTTCCTCGAAGTAGCCCTTCTCCATGGCGATGTATTGGGCGGCGTAGAACACCGAGTGCGTCACCTCGGACAGGCGCACCAGCGTCGTCTCCTTTTTGGCGCAGCCGAGGGACCCAAAGGCCATCACGGCCGCCAAAACGACAAGCAGCAGGCGTTTCATTTTGCAAGATCCTCCTCTTTACGAATTGCGGAACCTGCCGTATACTATGAACAAAGAGAAGAATCCGTGCAAAGGAGTTGTGGCAAATGAAAAAATACGTGATCTGGGGCAGCGTGCTCGTGCTGGCGGGAATCTACTTCCTGCTCTCCACGCTGTTTTATCTGCCGGACACGCTGTTTCTGTGCTTCCTGGGGCTCTGCTTCCTGGTCGCGCGCTTCGCAACCGGCAAATACGGCTTCATCATTCCTGGCGCGCTGGCCTTCTGCCTGGGGCTGGGCCTCGCCCTGGGCGAGTGGTTCGACCTGGGCGCCAACACGCCCACTTTGGTGCTGCTCTCCCTGTCGCTGGGCTTTCTGTGCATCCACCTGATCGACTTTCGGCGCATCGGCAACTGGCCGCTGATCCCGGCGCTGATCCTGCTGGGTGCCTCCCTTTTGACGCTGCTCAACGACCCCTTCCTGCGCCGCCTGCTGGAGCCTTACGCGCCGTACCTGTTCCCGGCCCTGCTGATCCTCTGCGGCGTCGTCGTGCTGGCGCGGGGCATCGCCCTGCGTTCCGCGCCGCGCCCGGCCAAGGAGCAGAGGCAGCCGCCGCAGCAGGGACCGGCCGCGCCGTACACCTACTACGCGCCGCCCAAAGAGGATCCCGCCCCGCAGCCGGAACCCGCTCCGCAGCCGGAGGTGATCCGCGAGGAGGATGCGCCCGTGGACGCGGAACCCGCGGAGGAAGCCACGCAGACGCCGCCCCGCGCGGAGGAGGACTTCCGCCGCGAGGAACCTTTCTCCTGATGGGGTTTCAATAGGATGAAGAAGTGGTTCACAGGGGTCCTGGCGCTGCTCGTTCTCTGGGCCTTGCCCGCCTGCCGCGGCCGGAACCTGGACTGGATCGTCGAAAACGAGCCCAGCATCGCGGGCGTCGTGCAGGAGGTGAGCGAGGCCTCCATCCTGATCGGGAACGAGAGCGGCGAGTACTGCGTGCCGCTGGACGTGGAGAACGGGGACAGCGTCACCCATTTCAGCGTGGGTGACGAGGTCGTGGTCTATTACGACGGTCTCATCGCGGAGACCTCCCCGGCGCAGATCAGCACCGTCTACGCCATCACACTAAGGACGCCCGCCGACCGGGCGGAAAACGATCGGCCTTGATCTCTCCCATGTGAGATAAGAGCAAGCGTGGCTGGGGGCGAATGCCCCCAGCCACGCTTTTCCCCCGGCTGCGCCGGGGCTCTGCCAAGGGGGGCGGCGGAGCGCCGCCCCCCTTGGCGATCCCCCCTTCCCGCCGTCGGGGAGACGATTGCCGCCGCAGCTAGTGTGGGTTCTTCATTCGGCTGCATCGCGCAGGATTTTACTTCTATCTTATAGCAATTTTCGGATCAGGGGGATCCTTTTCAGGAGCACGGTCACGACATAGCAGACCGCCATCGTGCACAGGCAGACCAAAAACGAGGAAAGCATGGGGCTCAAATGCAGGTCCACGAACGCGTCCCACAGCTTTTGGTTGAAGACGTCGAGCGCTAATATGTGCATGAGATAAATCCCAAACGTGGCCGAGCCGACGGAGGCTATCGCTCTATTCAGCCACATGGGCACTTTCTTCTCGACCTTCAGATAGAGGTATTTGACGGTCAGGAAGATCGTGGCGGCGTTGAGCACCGCAAACGTGTTGTGAAACTCCTGTGAGACCGCTTCATTGCACTGGCCCATGTCGACGGCCCGCAAATAGGTCATGTAGCAGGACAGGCAGATCGTCAGTATGTTCGCCGCCCACAGGAGCAGGACCGTCTTCCCGCCGCCCGCGTTTTCGGCGTTCTTCATCCGATACTGCAGAAAATACCCCGTGATCGGGCACAAAACGATGTTGGTCGTGAGCCAGCCGACGTTCAGGTTACCGTTCAGCACATGCAGGTTTTTCCCAAGGGCGTACTGCAGGACGGGGATCAGCGCAAAAACGAACCAAAGGAGAAAGATATAGTAATAATATTTGTCCTCGAGGTTTTTGGCCATTGCACGGATCATGGGGAGCGTGATCAGGAAGGCGATATAGGTGTACAGATACCAATAGGGGATGACTAAACTGCCTTCATATACGCCAAGGAAGAACGCTCCTATATCCCACGTCTGCTTGCCCCGCAGTATGTCCCGAACGAAAAACACGGCGGAGAAGAACAGCAGCGTGCAGACCATTCTCAATACCCTGTTTTTATAGAGATCGCCAAGGGATTCGTTTTCCTTTGGGATCAGCAGCGCCCCGGAGATCATGAAAAACAGTGGCACCGCGAACTTGCAGAACACAGAGAGCCAGAGGTACCACCAAAACTGCAGGCTCCCAAGCGGGCTTTGGGAAAAAAGGAAGAAGCCGCGGACGTTGGTGTGGTTGAAGATCATGAAAAAGCACGCGAAGATCCGCATGGTCTCCAAATACAAATACTTCTTCTTTCCTTCCACGGACTTCCCCTCTCGATCCGCCTGTCTCTTGTCTAAAGCAACTTTTGGATACGCAAACAGCCCAGCGTGAACTGGGCTGTTTGGAAAGGATCCCGGCGGCTACCTATCTTTGCGGGCCGTTGCCAGCCAGCTATTGTCGGCGTGAGAGAGCTTAACTTCTGTGTTCGGGATGGGTACAGGTGGTTCCTCTCTGCCATCGCCACCGGAAATGTCTTCGGGCGCCTTCTCCCTTCTCGCTTCCGCTCACGCCTTGCGTCTGTCGCTTAAGCCTTTCGGCTCTCGCTCTTTCCGCTTTAGGCTTGCTTCCGCTTATTAGGATAGCTCCGCACCCTCAAAACCTCATACTGTACTTCGCTTCGACACGCCTCCCGGCTATCCTTCCCCGGTCATTCATCCTTCTTTGTCTCCAGCTTTTAGATCAAGCCCTCGACCTATTAGTACCGGCAAGCTCCACACATCGCTGTGCTTCCACCGCCAGCC
>CANQPP010000093.1 GCA_947625765.1 uncultured Clostridia bacterium | reverse complement strand
GCTCGCTTGTAAACGCGCTCGCGACGCCTCTCGCTCACTAACAACCCGTTTCGGGTGCGCGCGCCTGCGGCGCGGGGGAGGTTGGATGGCGTAGAACGGGGACGAGGAAACGAGGAATGCGAACGGGACACGAAAAAAAGAAGCGCTGTTGTAAGCCCCGTTCGCTTGCGGCGCGTTCTTACAGAACGCTTGCCGCTCGCTCACTGCGGAGAGTGGAGTGGAGGTACAGCGGGCCAAGAGATGTGAGAGGTCGTTTGCGTTTGTGCCCCGAATGGGAGACTCCTCGGCTGCGCCGAGGCTCTGCCAAGGGGGCGGCGGAGCGCCGCCCCCCTTGGCAATCCCCCCTTCTCGTCGTCGGAGGGGGACGGACTGCCGCTGCAAGTGCAAGTCCCGTTCGCTTGCGGCGCGTTCTTTCAGAACGCTTGCCGCTCGCTCACCCGGCTGTACCTAAGTAGAGGGACGGAAAAGCCGAGCCTGACCGTTCTTTGATTTATAGAAGATAATCTGGGGTGCAAACACCGACGATCTTTCCTTCCGTCAAAATGGGCATATCTTCTTCCGGAGTGATCGGGGGGTAGTTGCCGCTTTTGTTGTGAGAGATAAGGCCGTTTGTCCCAGATTCCTTGATGTAAAGATGCGATCCTTTGACGAACAGCCCGATGTCTCCAATGTTGACGGTTTTTTGTGCCCGAACAAAGAGCAGGTCGTTGTCATGGAAGGTGGGTTCCATGCTGTCGCCGTTCACCGTGATGAGGAAAGAGGCCCCGGCGGGCGGGCGTTTGGCCAGGTCGATGATCTCATAGGAATCGTCGTCGCTGAAATCGCCGAGCCCGGCGGATGCGGACTGGATATAGCGGCGGAAGGGGAAGAGCTCGACCACCTTTTCTTCCGGCCGGGAACTGCTCATGCGCCGTGTTTCGCAGTCCAGCACCAGGGATACCGTTTCCTTGCCGTGCTCATCGAGGACGCGGTATTTTTTTAGGATGTGCTCCATTTCCCACGGGGAGGCTGCGTTCTCTCCGCGTTCCGGCAGGTCATCCTGGAAAAGGAAATCGGCGTCGCACTTCAAGACTTCAAACACCTTATGCAGGATGCTTACCTTCGGGAAGTTTGCATCCGTTTCATAGTTGCCGACGGCTCCCTTGCTCACGCCAAGCGATTCCGCAAGCTGCACCTGCGTCATCCCGAGGCTTTCGCGGCGTTCCTTCATACGAGACCCAACGCTCATGTCTGGTCCCTCCTTCTGATAGGAATATTACACATGAATCCTTTTCGCGTCAACAATAATGAAAAGAAAAACTGAGAACAACTATTGACTGGGAAGAAAAACTGTGATATCATAACCGAAAAGAAAGTAATACTGAGAAATCTGAAAAAGACAACGCTATGGCTGAGAGACACACGAAAGAGAGGCACGACAAATGACCAGACTGAACACCCGCACCCCGTTGCAGGAAAGGATCGACGACATGGTGGCCCGCTATGGCGAGGCCTGCAAGATGGCGATGGCCGCGCGGATCATCAACAGGAGCCCGAGCACCATCCGCGACATGCTGCAGGACGGGCGGCTCCGCTGGGCCTGCCGAAAGACCATGGTGGATGTGCGGTCCATCGCGGAGTACATCATGGACCCGGCGGAAAACGACTACGCGGCGCGGCTGGAGAAGCGGCGCCGCAAGGCGGGCATTTCCTGCCAGTTCCACGTGTGAGCGGCGGGAAAGGGAGCACATCCGAAGAGAATAAGTAATGACCAAGGGGGGAGCTGCGCCGCTGCGGACGGAAGGTTCGCGGCGGCGCTTTTATCCTCCTGTCCGCTGTGTTTCTCGTCGATCGAAGGACTTTGAATGGGTTCGGTCCGCGAAAGCGTTTGCAAGGAGTTTTGTCTAGGAGTTATGATGGTTGAGGCGGGAAAGGGGCATAAAAAAGTCGCAAGCCATGACAGCTTACGACAAGTTGGTCTGGGTGAGAGGATTTGAACCTCCGGCCTCTTGAACCCCATTCAAGCACGCTACCAAACTGCGCCACACCCAGATGATCCGCGTTTCCGCGAACAGATATTATTATAGCCACGGGCCCATCGTTTGTCAAGGGGGATTTTCCGCCCGGCCGGAAATTATTTCCCCGCGGCGGGACAGCCCGCAAAAAATCCGTTATATTTGATGGAAATTTACTTTTTTTACTCTTTTTATCTATGCAAGCGCAAGCAGTTATGGTAAAATACTATACGTAGCTTTATGATGAGGGAGGTTTCAGCGGTGACTGGCGTGACTGGCGTAACCTTTGGCGAGAGGCTGCGCGCCCTTCGCAAGGAAAGAGGGATCCAGCAAAGGGAGCTAGCTCGATTGTTCAACCTTTCTCCCAGCGCCATCGGCGGGTATGAGCGCGGATTGCGCGAGCCGGAGATCAACCAGTTGATAGCGTTTGCCAAGTTCTTCAATGTTTCCTTGGACTATCTTCTGGGCCGCTCCAACGAACGCCGCACGGCGGACGATTTTGCCAGCGCCCAGTCCTTCGAGTATTTCGACTTCATGCAGGCGCATACGCTCACCATCAACGGGCAGCCCTTGAGCGACGAGGACAAGCGCCGCCTCTGCGACATGGCCATAGGCCTGTTCTGGATGCGGCTGCAGGAGGGCAAGAATTAGCCTGAAAGAAACGACCGAACGCTCTTAAGTACAGGAAAGGATCAAGGAACGGCTTCTGAAAATGATAATAATGGGGCCGTTCTTTCTTTTACGAACGATATGCAAGACATGACGAAAAGAGAGGGGGAAGGACCGTGACCGGCATCCACAAGCTGTCTTCCAGCGGCGGCCTGCTGGTGAATTACCGCTGCCAGGCCGTGTGCGGCCACTGCCGCGGGTTCTGCGCCCCCACCAGGTGCGACGATTACCTTTCCCCGGAGGGCGCCGTGCGGATCTTCCGCCGCGTGCGGGAGCTGGGCACCCACTGCATGCACATCAGCGGCGGCGAACCCTTCATCCATCCGGAGAAGCTGCTGGCCGTGCTGGCCGCCGCCCGCGAGGAGGGCATGGAGATCAACTACATAGAGACCTCCGCCTCCTGGGTGCACGATCTGGACGAGGCCGCGGACGTGTTTGCCCGTGTGAAGGAAATGGACGTGCAGATCGTTTCCCTGGCCGCGTCGCCCTACCACAACAGCTTCATCACCGCGGACCAGCTCCTGGGCTGCATCGCGGCCTGCCGGAAGGTGGGGATGGGCACCGGCATCTGGACCGATGAGTTCCTGCCGGACATCACGGCCATGCCCACGGACAGGACCCACGACTTGAGCGAATACATCGAGAGATACGGCAAGGACTATCTGGTCAAGATGCCGGGCCGCTATGCACTGACGATGACCGGCCGGGCCGTGGCCACCCACAGGGACACCATGCCCCTATGCCCCACCAGCCGCATCCCGCACATGTGCAGGTCCTGCCAGGAGCTGGGGGAAAGGTCCCATTATCATGTAGACCTGTATGGGAATTACATTCCGCCCGGATGCTTCGGACTGGGGCTGCCCCTGGAGGCGCTGGGCAAGGAGCTGGACGCGGAGGAGTTCCCCATCGCGTACAGGCTCATGCTGAGTCCCAAGCAGCTGCTTGACTACTGCAAGTCCCTGGGCTTCCAGCCTGCGGGCAGCCACTACAACCGCTGCCACCTCTGCCAGGAGATGCGCTACTTCCTCTGGAAGAAATTCCCCGGCAGGTACAGGGAGCTTGCGCCGGAGGGCTTCTACGAGCAGATGCAGAGGGAAACAGAAGCGTGCACGGAAAGCTGAACAGATAACGATCAATAAAAGGAAAGTCGATGCGCGGCGGGGGCCGTTGCCGCAGG
>CANQPP010000092.1 GCA_947625765.1 uncultured Clostridia bacterium | reverse complement strand
TAAATCATCAGGCTGCTCTTTCCTTTCAGGTACCCCATAAAGCTTGATACCGCTATCTTCGGTGGTATTCTCACCAGCATGTGTACGTGGTCTGGACAGATTTCCGCTTCTACGATTTCTACCCCTTTCCACTCGCATAGTTGTCTCAGTATCTTCCCGATCGCTTCACGCTTCTCTCCAAAGAATACTTTTCTCCTATATTTCGGCGCAAATACTATGTGATACTTGCAATTCCACTTTGTGTATGCTAAGCTCTTACTGTCATTCGACATTCGATTGACCTCCTTTTGCTTGTGTGATGCAGTTGCCAGACCGTATCTCCAATTTACGCAAAAGGAGTCTTTTTGTCATTACCATAGCTTTAAGCTTTCCTGAACCCCGCCATATCCAAAGATATGGGTAAGCAGAGCCTATCTGGGCGTGTTTCCTATCCGAGGGCTTACTGGGCAGCTCCACATAACGTTCTTGAGATTTGATACCGCGCTTCAATCCCCCTTGACCGCGATCCGTATCCCGCTATAATCATACTGCACCGCGTCCAGTATGCGCGTGGTCAGTATGCGCAGCAGCGTTTCCGTGTCGTAGTGGGTCTCAGCGTACAGCATCCTGTCGATCTGGACCGGGCTGCGCATCTCGCCCTTCCGGCTGTCCAAAAGGGTACGGTTCCGCCCCATCACGCGCCCGCGCAGCTCCATGAGCGCCTGATGTTTCGCGCCGTCGCTGTTGCAGCGCTTGAGGATGACTTCGAAGACCCTCTTCCACGTGGGCGTCGGTTCCCTGCGCCCGTCCGCAAAGAGGACCGCTGTCGGCCGTTTCCCCTTAAATACCCCGGATTCCAGCGCCAGCGGATAAACGCTTTCATATTCCTGCTCCGTCGATGCCTCGACGCTCTGCATTTCTCCCTGCGCTTCCCTGATCCTTTCGATCATCCTGCCGATCTTTTCGTCCACTTCCCGAATCAGCTCCGCCCGCAAGACCTGCAGTTCCTGCACGATGTCCATACGATTCACCTCCCGAAATTATACTGTCGCACGTGCTAAAGTTATTGCCTATATAGTACACGCTTCTTCTCTCGTTGTCAACATCTATTTGTGAAAAGTAAATGCCTCACAGGAACAAAACGCGGAAGGACAGCGTCTAAGCTCTTAAATCTCCGGCTGCCCAAAAATGGCTGGGCATGGAATTTCTGCCTATGCATTTGTAACAGCGGCTCGGCTATGGTAAACTGTAAATAGACGTGATACGTCTTTCCCTTATTAAGGGTACAAAAAAGCCGCCGCAAGCGGAACGCTTACGACGGCAGGTATACGCACTGCAGCCCGATCCCCGGACCCGTTATCCCATCAGACACGCGCCAGCTGAAAGCGGGCCGCGGCTGAAAAGGAGGAGCGACGGAGCGAGCGAGAGACGGCTTTTCAAAAGAAAAGTCGTCGCGAACGATACGCAGTCCGCGACGACGTGGTGCCGGTGGCCGGACTCGAACCGGCACGCCATCGCTGGCGGTGGATTTTGAGTCCACTACGTCTGCCAATTCCATCACACCGGCATGAACACAGCCATCAGTATACAACATTCCTTTCAAAAAAGCAAGCCACCGAAACAAAAACGGAAAACATAAGGAGGTCGACCGCATGGAATCTGACGCTTTGGTGCGCCGCGCGGCCCGGGGCGACCTAGACGCCTTCGAGACCCTCGTGCAGATCCATCAGCACAGGATCTACGCCCTTGCCCTGCGCATGACGGGTTCGGAGGAGGACGCCAAGGACATGGCGCAGGAAGCGCTCCTTCGCATCTACCGCAAGCTGCCCGACTTCAGGGCCGAGGCCAACTTCGGCACCTGGGTTTACCGGGTGACCGTCAACGTCTGCATCGACGAGCTGCGCCGCCGCAAGCGCAGGGAGCAGCTTTCTACGGAGGCATTGAGCGACAGCGGACTGGAGCTGTCCTCCCGGGAAGCGACGCCCGAGGAAGCGGTCCTGCAGGGCGAGGAAGGCCGCGAGCTGCAGGAGGCCATCCTGCGCCTGCCAGAGGACCAGCGGGCCGCCGTGGTCCTACGCGACGTGCAGGGCTTAAGCTACGAGCAGGTAGCGGAAAGTCTGCAGATCAACGTGAACACCGTGAAATCCCGCATCAGCCGGGGCCGCAGGCGCTTGAGAGAGTTTCTGCTCTGCATGCGGAACAATCCGGCCGCGCCTTCGTCCAAAGAAGCAACGAACCGACAGGACCCACAGCGCGCGCGATCGGGGACCGAACAGCACAACGATCGACAAGAAGGCTGAATGGAGGAAAACAAGGTGGATCACGAATATTATAGAGAACTGATCGGCCGCCGCCTCACCGATTCCCTGACCGAGGCGGAGGACGCGGCCCTGCAGGCGCACCTGAACCAGTGCGAGGACTGCGCCCGGGAGGAACTGGAGCTGCGCCAGCTCACGGAGGCGCTTTCCCGGATGGACGAAGGCGTCCGCGCGCCGGAAGATCTTATGCAGGAGGTTCGCGCAAAGATCAAGCAGGAAAAGAGCAAGCGGAGCCGTTTTGGCCGTCTGTCTCCCTGGGCGCTGGCGGGGACCATCGCCGCCGCGCTGGCGGTCTGCATTCTGGGAGGCTCGCTGCTCCTGACGGCCATGGGCGGCGCGGCCAGCAGTTCCCAGTTCGCGTATGACGGCGGCGTATACGACATGCCAATGGGTTCTGTGAGCGCTCCCCAGGAAGCGGGAGGCGGAGGCGCCGTGAACGGCATGGGCATGGATATCTCCCCCGCCAGCTATGTCGCAGAGGCGGATATGGTGGAGGCGCCCGCCGAGGCCCCCGAAGAAGAGGCCGTCGCCGAAGTGGAGACCGCTCCCGTCCCCGTGCCGGAAGAGGAAGGCGAGGGCGTCGAGCATGGGCTCAAGATCATCCGCACGGCGGACATCTCGGCCCAGAGCGAAAACTTCGACGAGGACAAGGACGCCATCATCCGTTTGACCGAGGAAAAGGGCGGCTTCATTAGCGCCCAGAGCGTGAGCGGCACCGCCCTAGCCGCGGGGCAGAGCGGCTACGGCCGCAACCTTAGCCTGACGCTGCGCATCCCCGCCGAGGCGCTGGACGATTTCCTGACCCAGTCCGAGGGCGTGGGCGTGGTGCAATATGCCAACGTCTATGAGGAGGACGTCACCGACCAATATGTGGATACGGACCGCAGGCTCCAGGGCTATCAGGCACAGTACGACCGTATACTGGAGCTGATGGAAAAGGCCGAGACCGTGGAGGAGCTCATATCAATCGAGTCGGAGCTGACCCGCATCGAGTACCAGATCGAATCCCTCACCGGCAGCCTGCGCAGCATGGACACCAAGGTGAACTATTCCACCGTCTATTATTCCCTCGCCGAGGTCCGGCGCGCTCAGCCCGTGCAGCAGACGCTGTGGCAGCGGATGCAGACTTCCCTGCGGAGCACGCTGGATTCCATCGTCCAGCGCAGCCAGGACTTCGTGGTGTGGCTGTACAGCTCTCTGCCCGTGCTGGGTATCCTGGCAGTGCTCTGCGGCATCGTCGCCGTCGTGATCGTCGCCTGCGTGCGCAAGCGCAGGGGCAATAAGACAAAGTGACAGAAATCACCAAACAATCACAAGGACCGGCTCTCCAGAGAGTGCCGGTCCTTACCTATTCTTGCTAAGAGAAGAAGCAGGTGTCTATACTTTTATCGGGGGGATCGCCAAGGGGGGCATGCCCCCCTTGGCCAAAGGCCGGGGTGAGAGGACCGACTCCAAAGGAGTCGGTCCTCTCACCCCGGCAGCGGGGGAAGGGGACACCCCTTCCCCCGGGCCCCTAACCCCCTGCAAATTTATACCGCCATATATTTTTTATGAAGGCTCGAGTTGGTACGGGGGAATTGCAAAGGGGGGCGATGAGCCCCTCTTTGCTAACGGCCCGGGGTCTGGGACCGACTCCGATGGAGTCGGTCCCAGGCCCCGGGCAACGGGGGAAGGGGACACCCCT
>CANQPP010000091.1 GCA_947625765.1 uncultured Clostridia bacterium | reverse complement strand
GAAGCTGGTGTGGAAGTCCAACGAGGACGGCTATCTGGTGGGCTCGAGGGGTTCCGTGGGCTCCTCCTTCGTGGCCACCATGTGCTCCATCACCGAGGTCAACCCCCTGCCGCCCCACTACGTCTGCCCCAGCTGCCGTTACTCCAACTTCGACGTGGACACGGACGCCTACCCCTGCGGCATCGACCTGCCGGCCATGAAGTGCCCTGTCTGCGGCGAGGAGCTGGACCGCACCGGCTACGACATCCCCTTCGAGGTGTTCTTGGGCTTCAACGGCGACAAGGTGCCCGACATCGACCTCAACTTCTCCGGCGTGTACCAGGCCAAGGCCCACAACTACGTAAAGACCCTGTTCGGCGAGGGCAACGTGTTCAAGGCCGGGACCATCGGCACCCTGGCGGAAAAGACCGCCTACGGCTATGTGAAGAAATACCTCTCCGAGAGCGGCAGGCACGCCACCAATCTGGAGATCGACCGCCTGGTCAAGGGCTGCACGGGCGTCAAGCGCACCACGGGCCAGCACCCCGGCGGCATGGTCATCGTGCCGCAGGAATATTCGGTGTACCAGTTCTCCCCGGTGCAGCACCCGGCGGACGACAAGGATTCGGACATCATCACCACCCACTTCGACTTCGGCTCCCTGCACGACATACTCGTAAAGCTGGACATACTCGGCCACGACGACCCCACCATGCTGAACATGCTGGAGAGGCTCACCGGCATCCCCGCCAAGAGCCTGCCCTTAAACGACCCGGACGTGATGGACCTGTTCCGCTCCCCCAAGTCGCTGGGCCTGACCAGCGAGCAGCTGATGGGCTGCCCCACGGGGACCTTGGGCATCCCGGAGTTCGGCACACGCTTTGTCAGGCAGATGCTGGTGGACACAAAGCCCTCCACCATGGGCGAGCTCATCCGCATCTCCGGCCTGTCCCACGGCACGGACGTCTGGCTCAACAACGCCCAGGACATGGTGCGCAACGGCGTTGCCACCCTGCGGGAGTGCTTCTGCACCCGCGACGACATCATGAACTACCTGATCCACATGGGCGTGGCCCCCAAGATGGCCTTCAACACCATGGAATCGGTGCGCAAGGGCCGCAAGCTGACGCCGGAGATGCAGGCGGCCATGGAGGAGGTGCACGTGCCCCAGCACTACATCGACTCCTGCAACAAGATCGGCTACATGTTCCCCAAGGCCCACGCCGCCGCCTACGTCACCATGGGCCTGCGCGTGGCCTGGTACAAGGTGCACAGGCCCATCGAGTATTACACCGCCTTCTTCACCGTGCGCGCGGACGAGTTCGACGCCTCCATCATGCTGGAGGAGCCGGAGCAGCTGCTGCAGAGGATGCGCGCCATCGACAAGATGGAAAAGAACGAGGTCACCGCCCGGGACGAGCGCATCTACACGCTGCTCGAGCTGGTGTACGAGATGCGCGCCCGGGGCCTTGACTTCCTGCCCGTGGACCTGTACAAGTCCAGCCACAACGAGTTCCTGATCGAGGACGGCAAGATCCGCCCGCCCTTCAACCGCCTGCCCGGCGTGGGCGACGCGGCGGCGGAGGCGCTGGCCGTCGCCCGGCGCGAGGGGCCGCCCTTCCTCTCCGTGGAGGATCTGCAGAGGCGCAGCAAGGTCTCCTCCGCCGTGATCGAGGTGCTGCGGGCCTCCGGTGCCCTGAAGGGCCTGCCGGAGACCAGCCAGGTGAGCCTGCTGGGCGATCTGTAACTTCCGCCTTTGAGCCTGTCGGCGGGGCGCGGTCCATCACCGCTCCCCGCCGATTTTACTTTAAAAGACCTTGAGTTTTATCTTGCGTTCTGCTATCCTAGGGAGCGGAGCCGCCGATGGGCTGTTTCGCCCCTTCGGCTCCCTTAGGGGGATCAAAAACAAGATGGACAACGAACAAAAACAAACGCCCGATCTAACGGAAGAAACCAAGGCGGCGCCCGTTTCGGAGGAAGCGACCGCTTCTGAAGAAGAAACGCCTTCTTCGGAGGAGGAAGCGCCTGTTTCTGAAGAAGTTCCCGCGCCGACCGAAACGCCTGAAGCGCCCGCTTCCGAAGAAGAAACGCCTTCTTCGGAGGAAGAAGCGCCTATTTCTGAAGAAGCGCCCGCTCCCGAAACGGAAGCGCCGCAGCCGGAGAAGAAGCCCGCCCGCCGCGCCTGGGTCTGGATCGTCCTGGGCGGCGTCCTGCTCCTGCTGCTGGCCGCCCTGCTCCTCCTCCGCCCCTTCGGCGGGCAGGCGGGCCCCGAACGCTACCTTGACCGCGCCTTCGACCAAAGGACCAGCGGCGGCGGGCTGGTTCTTGCCTACCCGGAGGGCCTCACGCCCCTCACCGCGGACAGCGCCGTGGGCGTGTACGGCGAGGGCTTCCTCATCCGCTTTGAGGACGTGAGCGCGGCCCACGCGGACCAGCTCGCGGCCGGTTATACGGAAGCGGAGAGCGCCGAGGCCCTGCTGAACGCGGGCCGGGAGCTGACGAACGCGGGCGTGCTCTCCGGCGCCGAGCTGTCCCTGAATGAGGACGCGGACGGATCCTGCCTGTCCTTCGCCTTCGACGCGGACGGCGGGTCCTATAAGTGCGAGCTTCGCCTTTTCTCCGTGGACGGCCGCCTGCTTTTGGGGCTGCTCGAGTGCGAGCCGGAGCGCCTGGACGGCGGCCGGCAGCTCTATACGGCCCTGCAGGCTTCCCTCACGATCGAATAGTACAAGGAGGTCTCTTACCATGCCCTATGTGCATATCAGCGTTCCGAACGCCTTAAGTCAAGCCGAGCGGCACGAGCTGTGCGAGGCCATCGGCGAGCTGATGCCCCTGCTGCCCGGGAAATCCCGCGCAAACACCATGATGCACATCGAGACCGGCTGCTTTTTGGAGATGGGCCGGGACGAGCGGCCCTGCCTGTTCGCGGAGGTGCGCCTGTTCAAGCCCTCCCCCGAGAAGGACAAGCAGGCCTTCGCCAAGGCCTTCTGCGCCCTGCTCTCCGAGAAGCTGGATATCAAGCCGGAGCGCATCTATATGAACTTCATCGAACTGGACGCCTGGGTCTCCAACGGGACCTACCGCGTCTGACGGAGGGAACGGGATGCGCATCGTGCTGATCTGGGCGCTGCTCTGCGCGCTGCTCCTGTCCGGCTGCGCGCCTGCGGGGGCTATGTTCCCCGAGGCGCTCGTTACGCGGGCCCAGGCGGCCAGCGCGGCGGAGCTGGCGGAGGAGAACATCGTGCTCAAGCTGTTCCCGCTGGAGGCGGCCTCCCGCTTCTCGTTCACGGTCTGCGCCGAGGCGGACGACAAGGCCCGCGCGCTGCTGGGCGATGATTTGGAGCGCCTTGCGCCCTCCTATCCCCTGCTGGCCGCCGCCATGCTGACAAATGAGCCGGACGCCCCCGCGGGCCTTGCCGACGTGCTGCCCGCGCTCTGCCTCCTGTTCCCGGAGGGCTTGTCCATGACGGCGGACGGCCGCATCTTCCTGCCCGCCGAGCAGCTTGGCCGCTGGGCGGAGGCGCTGGGGCAGGACGCGGAGGAAGTGGCCTCCTCCCTCGCCTACGACGAGGGCAACGACGGCTACCTGCTGCCCGGGGAGGAAACTGCGCCCGAGCTGCAGCTGGAGCTGCTGGCCGCCGTGGAAAAGCCCGGCGACGGCCTCTGCCTGGACGTGAGCGCCGCCTCCGGCGACAGCACCTGGCGCGCCTTGTTGCATATTGATATAAACGACGACGATACGCTGCGCCTGCGCGCCGCCGAGCCCCTCGACACGGACGCCGGGCCCTTCTGGTACATAGAGCCCTCCCTCAACCTGACCGAGCGCGTCGAGTACCCCGCCCTCAAGCTCTCCCTCATGGAAGGCGACGGCCTGCGCGTGCAGGAGACGGAGGCGGGCCTGCGCCTTTCCCTGGCGCTGCCCGGCACGGTGCGCCTGGGCGATGGCAGCGCCCCCGAGCCCCGCGCCGCGCTCTACGTCCAGCAGGCCGAGGCCGACCGTCCCCGCGTGGAGGAATCCGCCTACGCCTCCGCTGCCGCCGCCCAGCAGGGCTGCGCCGAGCAAGGGCAGGAGCTGGTGGATCTGCACTTGGGTGGCTGCAACTTCCTGGGCAGCAACGACGCCTTCGTGCTGCGCTACACCGTTCTGGATAAGGAAGGCGCACCGCTCATGAGCGTTGAGCACTACATCGCCGAGATGCAGAACGACGAGCTCTACCACTTCGTGTTCCGCTTCCTGCCCGGCTACACGCAAAACGAGATGGACCTGCTCTACAAGGCCGCCCAGACGCTGCGCTTCTCCTGAAAATGACCTCGCTTCCCTTCCCCTTTTTTGGGGATGGGAAGCGTTGACAAATCGGCCCGCCTGCGGTATACTAAAAGCCGTCCATGCACCTGTAGCTCAGCAGGATAGAGCGTTCGCCTCCTAAGCGGTAGATGGTTCGAGTCTAAATCTTGCATACAACTTAATATTTTTTGTATAAGTCCCAGTAGCTC
>CANQPP010000090.1 GCA_947625765.1 uncultured Clostridia bacterium | reverse complement strand
CGGACATCGACAGGGTGACCGCGGCCCTAAAGGAGCTGGGCGTGGAGAACATCCTGGCGCTAAGGGGCGACAAGCCGAGGGACTTTACAGCCGAATACTGCAAATATTTCGCCCACGCCACGGACCTCATCCGCTACCTGCCGGAGGGCTTCTGCATCGGCGCGGCCTGCTACCCGGAGGGCCATTCGGAGTGCGCGACGCTGAAAGAGGACCTGGTGAACCTCAAGAAAAAGCAGGACCTTGGCGCGAGCTTCCTCATCACGCAGATCTTCTACGACAACTCCTATTACTACCGCCTGGTGCACGAGGCGGGCAGGCTGGGCGTGACCGTGCCCATCCTTCCCGGCATCATGCCCCTGGTGAATGCCAAAAACATACCGCGCATCAAGTCCATGTGCGGCAGCACCATACCTCTGGACTTCCGCAACATGATCGAGAGCTACGCCGATAACCCCACCGTCATGCGGGAGATCGGCATCAACTACGCCGTTTACCAGATCATCGACCTGATCGCAAGGGGCGCGCCGGGCGTGCACCTGTACATCATGAACCACGCGGACACCGCGCTGGAGATCTACTCCCGCTTGCAGGGCGTGTTCCATGAGCTCTTCTGAACTGAAAAGGCGCATCTATTATTATCTGGGCTTCCGCAGGGTGGGCGCCTCGCGGGAGACGGACGAACAGATCGGGATGCGCCTGGAGGAGCTTCAACGCATCGCGCAGTTCCGCTGCCTGTACCGCTGCTTTGAAGATAGGCCCGCCTTCCTGCAAAAGCCGCCCTACGAGCGCTTCCTGAAGGGCTGTGGAGGGGTGATCCTGTCCGTGACGACACTGGGCGCGGCGGTGGACAGGCGCATAAAGCAGCTGGGCCGCACGGACATGCTGGGCGCTGTGGTGCTGGATGCCTGCGCCAGCGCCTATCTGGAGGAGCAGGCGGACCTGTACGAACAGGCCATCCGGCCGGGGCTGACGCCCCGCTTCTGCCCAGGCTACGGCGGCAGCACCGTGGAGGACTTACGTCCCATCTTTGCGCTGCTGCGCCCGGAGAAGATCGGCGTGAGCCTGAACGAAAGCTGCTTTATGCTCCCGGCAAAGTCCATGGCGGGGGTCTTGGGCATCCGAAACGAAGAAGAAACGCAGTAAAAAGGGGGAGAAGGGCATGCCAGAGCTTGGCAGGGAAGTGATCGTGTTCGACGGCGGTATGGGCAGCGAGCTGGAACGTCTGGGTCTGCGCGGCGTGCCCGAGGAGCTGAACGTGACGGCGGCGGAGCAGATCCGCTCCATCCACCGCGCCTACGCCTGCGCGGACGTGATCACCACCAACACGTTCGGCCTCAACCGCGTCAAGTACCGCGGCGCGTATCCCATCCGCGAGCTGGCCCTGCGCGCCATCGAAAACGCCCGCTGCGCCGGGAAGAAGGTGTTCTTCGACATCGGCCCCACGGGCGCGATGATGGAGCCCCTGGGGCCGCTTTCCTTCGACCAGGCGTACGAGGCCTTCGAGGAGCTTGCCCGCATCGCGGGGGGTGAGGCGGACGGCTTCATCGTGGAGACGTTCTCCGACCTTTACGAGATCAAGGCCTGCCTGCTGGCCCTCAAGGAAAACGCGGACAAGCCCATCTACGCCACCATGACCTTCGACCAGAGCGGTCGCACGCTCACGGGCTCCTCACCGGAGATCGTCGCCTGCACGCTGTCCGGCTTGGGCGCGGACGCCCTGGGCGTCAACTGTTCCTTGGGCCCCAAGGAGCTGCTGCCCGTGGTGGAGCGCCTGCTGCGCGTTTCCGATAAGCCCGTCATCGTGCAGCCCAACCGGGGCCTGCCGGTGCTGGAGGGCGACAAGACGGTGTACAAGCTCTCCGCAGAGGAGTTTGAGGCTTATGCGGAGACCATGCTGAAAATGGGCGTGAGCGTGATCGGCGGCTGCTGCGGCACGACGCCGGAGTTCATCCGCCGCCTCTCCCGCTTTTCCGGCCAGCCCGTCCGCCGCCCGGAGGTGCGGGCGCAAACGCAGGTCTGCTCCGCGACGGTCCTGACAGAGATCGAGGGCGTGAAGGTCTGCGGCGAGAGGCTCAACCCCACGGGAAAGAAGCGGCTCAAGCAGGCCTTGCTGGACGGCGACTACGACTACCTGGCCGACGAGGCCCTAAAGCAGCAGAACGCGGGCGCGGACTTGCTGGACCTGAACGTGGGCCTGCCGCAGCTGGACGAGCCCAGGGTCATGCGCGAGGCCGTCAAGCGGGTGCAGGAGTATTCCGACCTGCCCATCCAGATCGATTCCTCCGACCCCGCCGCCATCGAGAGCGGCGTGCGCTATTGCAACGGCATTCCGCTCATCAACAGCGTGAACGGCGAGGAGGAGGTCATGGCCCGCGTGTTCCCCATCGCCAGGAAGTACGGCGCGGTGGTGCTGGGCCTGGCGATGGACAAGGACGGCGTGCCGCGCACGGCCAAGGGCCGCTGCGAGATCGCCCGGCGCATCATCGAGCGCGCGGCGGAGTACGGCATCCCCAAACACAGGATCATGATCGACACACTGGTCGTCACGGCCTCCGCCGAGCAGGCGCTGGTCAGGGAGACGCTGGAGGCCCTGCGTTTGGTGCGCGCTTTGGGCGTCAAGACGGCCTTGGGCGTTTCCAACGTGTCCTTCGGCCTGCCCAACCGGGCGCTGCTCAACCGCACGTTTTTGGCCATGGCCATGACCTGCGGGCTGAACATGCCCATCCTGAACCCCCTGGACGGGGAGATGATGGGCGCGGTCAAGGCCCACGCGGTGCTCTCCGGCGAGGACGAGAACGCGGAGGGATACATCGAGGCCTACAAGGACTTTTTGCCAGGCGCGGTCTCGGCCCCGCCCGGCACGAAAAGGACGCAGGAAAAGAGCGCCGCGACGCTCTACGACTGCGTAAAGCAGGGCCTTAAGAACCACGCCGCCGAGCTGTGCGAGGCGGAGCTCATGGAAAAAGACCCACTGACCGTGGTCAACGACGTGCTCATCCGCGCCCTGCAGGAGGTCGGGGACCTGTACGAAAAAGGCAGGCTGTTCCTGCCCCAGCTGGTCTCCGCGGCGGAGGCGGCCAAGGCGGCCTTTGCCGTGGTGAGCAGCCGTCTGCCCAAGGACGCGCCTTCCAAGGGGAAGGTGGTGCTGGCCACGGTGCGGGGCGACGTGCACGACATCGGCAAGAACATCGTCAAGGTCGTGCTGGAGTCCTACGGCTACCGGGTGATCGACCTGGGCAAGGACGTGCCCGCAGAGAAGGTGGTCGAGGCCTGGCGGGAGCACAGGCCCGTTTCCGTGGGCCTCTCCGCCCTGATGACCACCACGGTCAAGGGCATGGAGGAGACCATCCGCGCCCTGCGGGAGGCCGGCTGCGACGCCGCCATCTGCGTGGGCGGCGCGGTGCTGAACGCCGAGACCGCCCGCCGCATCGGCGCGGACCACTACACCCGCGATGCGCTGGAATACGCAAGGCTCTTGGATACGCTGTTCCCCTCCGCATAAGAGCGGCGGTTGACGCAAATACACCAAATTCATAGAAGGGAAGAGGTTCGATCCCATGCCCATCGTCATAGACCGCAACATCCCCGCTTATTCGATCCTGAGCGCCGAGCAGATCGTCGTGATGGACCGCGAGCGCGCCACCACACAGGACATCCGCCCCATCGAGATCGCGCTGCTCAACTTAATGCCCACCAAGAAGGAGACGGAGACGCAGTTCATGCGCCTGTTGTCCAATTCTCCGCTGCAGGTGAACATCACGCTCATCCACACCGAGAGCTACCGCAGCCGCAACACGGAGGCGGAGTACCTGGACCGCTTCTACTGCGACTTCAAGGACGTGGAGGACCGCCAGTTCGACGGCATGATCGTGACCGGCGCGCCCGTTGAGGATATGGACTTCGAGCGCGTGGCCTATTGGGAGGAGCTGTGCCGCGTGTTCGACTTCACCCGCGGGCACGTGACCTCCACCATCTTCATCTGCTGGGGCGCGATGGCGGCGCTCAAATACTTCTACGACATCGAAAAGCACGCCCTGCCCAAGAAGCTCTTCGGCGTGTTCGCCCACAGGAAGGCCCCGCTGGAGGCCCCCGACCCGCTGATGCGCGGCATCTCCGACGAGTTCCACATGTGCCATTCCCGCCACTCCACGGTGCGGGAGAGCGACATCCGCAAGGACGAGAGGCTCATGGTGCTGGCCACCTCCCATAGGGCGGGGCCCGCCATCGTGAGCGATAAGGACCACAGCCAGATCTTCGTCCTGGGCCACATGGAGTACGACCGCGACACGTTGGAAAAGGAGTACCTGCGCGACCTGGGCCGCGGCCTGCCCATCGAAAAGCCCTTCTGCTACTATGCGGACAAGTCGCAGAAGGTCATCAACATGAACTGGAGCTCCACGGCGAACCTGTTCTACAACAACTGGCTGAACTTCGTCTACCAGACGACGCCGTACCAGCTTTAAGGCAAGGAAGAAAGGGAGCGAACGAGATGCGCGTTGTGGCCCAAAGGGTGGAGAGCGCCTCCGTCGAGGTGGACGGCAAGCTGGTCTCCGCCATCGGAAAGGGACTGCTCACGCTCCTGGGCGTGGGCGAAGGGGACGGCGAAAGGGACGCAAAGCTGGCTGCGGAAAAGATCGCAGGCCTGCGCGTCTTTGAGGACGAAAACGAGAAGATGAACCTCTCCGTCCGGGACGTGGGCGGCGAGGTGCTGCTGGTGTCCCAGTTCACGCTCTACGGGGACGTGCGCCACGGCAAGCGGCCCAGCTTCACCGCGGCCATGGAACCGGCGACGGCCAACGAGCTGTACCTGCGCTGTGCCGAGGAGCTGCGCGCCCTGGGCGTTCCCTGCAAGCTGGGCGTGTTCCAGGCGCACATGCGGGT
>CANQPP010000089.1 GCA_947625765.1 uncultured Clostridia bacterium | reverse complement strand
ACTTGGAGCATCGTGGCGTTCCTCTTGATCGCCGTCCTTCTGCTGTCCGGCTGCCAGCCCACACAGGAAACGCTCGCTCCCGCAGTTCAGGAAACGGCCCAGGCCGACCAGCTGCAGGAGGAGATGCAGCAGCTCCAGGCCGCGCTGCAGACGCTGGCCGAGCAGAACGCCCAGCTGCAGCAGAGCGTGCAGACGCTGACCGACGAGATGGCAAAGAACGCCGAACAGCAAACCGCCCAGACCGAAACGACTACCCCCGAGGAAACGGCCGCACCCAGCGAGACGCCCACAGCGACCCAGGCGCCCAAGGCCACCCAGAAGCCCGCCGAGACCAAGGCTCCCTCCAACGACCAGAAGAGCCAGAACCAGGCCGATACCTACATGGTGGAGGAGCTGACCAGGATGGTGAACGACTTCCTGAGCACCGCGGACGAGGCCGCCAAGACCGCCACCCGCGGCGACAGCGACAGCTTCTATGTTCTAAAGCGCGAGGCAGACCAGGTGGAGCGCGCCATCGACAGCTACGAGGACGAGGTCAAGGCCCAGTACCGCAGCGGCACCTTGAGCCGCGACGCCTACCGCGAGCTGGATCGCCAGCTGGAGCAGCTGGAGGATCAGCTGGACAACGCCGAGGACAGCCTGGAGCGGGCCTTTGGCATCGACGACTGAAACAACGAAACCAAAATACACAGCAGGACCCTACAAGCAGGGAGACGGCCTTTGCCGTCTCCCTGCTTGTGCCTGAACGTCTCCGCTTCAAAGCACAGGGAAAGTCCATACGCGCCCAATAAAGGGAGGGGGACGAGCCCTTTGCAGAAATTGATGCAATTTTTTCCGCAGGGCAAAATGGCGTATGCAATTTATTTGCATTTGAGGGGCGAAAGATGGTATAATAACGACATAAGAAAAAGAAGTGCCTACTTAAGGGAGATGACGATCAATGGCCTCTGAACGCATCCTGGTGGTGGAGGACGACCGGCCCATCGCCGAACTTTTGAAATACCGCCTGATCAAGGAAGGGTTTGAAACGGAGATCGCGGAGACGGGCTCCAAGGCGCTCAAGCTGGCCAGGAGCATGCAGCCGGACCTCATCCTTCTGGACTGGCAGCTGCCGGACATCAGCGGCCTGGACGTGTGCCAGCAGGTGACGCAGACCATGCGCATCCCCATCATCATGGTCACGGCGCGCAACATGGTGGAGGATAAGGTGCTGGGCCTGGAGGCCGGCGCGGACGACTACATCACCAAACCCTTCGACGTGCGCGAGGTGGTGGCCCGCATCAAGGCGACCTTCCGCCGCCTGGAGAGCGCCGATTCCACCCCCAAGGCGCGCGCGGACGTGCGGCTGCACTTCGCGGGCCTGACCGTGGCCCCGGCCACCATGACCGTCATGCGCGGCGGCCGGCCGGTGGACCTGACGCCCCTGGAATACCAGCTGCTCATGTACTTCTACGAGAACCGCAACAAGGCCCTCTCCCGCGAGAACATACTGCACGCGGTCTGGGGCTACGATTACTTCGGCAACACCCGCACGGTGGACATCCACGTCCTGCGCCTGCGCAAGAAGCTGGGGCTGGACGAGAGGATCCGCACCATCTTTAAGATCGGCTATATCTTCGACGTGGAGGAATGAGGAACTTTCTGTCCGGAAAGAAGCTGAACTTCAAAGGCCTGAAGGGGCTCAAATGGAACTTCCGCTGGACCATCCGCAAGCAGATGCTCCTGTGGCTGTCCCTGATCTTCGTCGTGATGCTCGTCGCCATGAACGTCTTCATCATCCGCAACATCCAGGAGGGCAACGAGGAATACATCAACGACGACCTTGTCGTGCTCAAAAACAACGGCCTGCTCTACGTGCGCCAGATCTTGGTGATGAATAACCTGGACAACAACGAGGAGGGCTTTACCCGCATCGCCTCCGCCCTGTGCGAGGAGATCGCCGGGGCCACGGGCAACCCCACCGCCGCCTACGGCATGGACGGCTCCCTGTTGGAGGCCACCAACCCCCAGCTGTTCGTGCAGGCGGGCTTCGACGATCTGCGCCTGGCCAAGGGCGGGCTCTCCGCCTTCACGCTCAACACCGACGGCGGCCGCACCTACGCCTATTTCAGCTACCCCATCACCGTGGAGGGCAACAACATAGGCCTTGTGCGCACCGTGGCGGACTATACCGTTCTGTACCTGCAGGGGAACAAGACCATCCGCTCGGTCTCCCTGATCACCCTGGACGCCTTCGCCTTCGCCATGGGCGTGGGCGTCTTGTTTTCCACGCGCATCTCCAAGCCCATCTCGAAGCTGGCGGCCATCTCCAGCGAGGTGGAAAAGGCCGTGGAGCAGTCGCGTTTGGACGTAAAGCTGGTGGTGCGCATGGCACGCAGCCCGCGCCGGGACGAGATCGGCCAGCTCTCCCGCAACTTCGCCGCCATGATCTTCCGCATCGACCAGCAGATGAAGACCATCAACATGGACAAGTACGAGCTCAAGCGCATCTCCGAATACACCAAGGAGTTCTACGATTCGGTGACCCACGAGCTCAAGACGCCGCTCACCTCCATCAAGGGCTACGCCGAGATCCTGGAGGAGAACGGCTTTACCGACAAGGAGTTTTTCGACAAGGGCATCGCCTACATACAGAGCGAGTCGGACCGCATGTTCCAGATGGTGGTGCGGCTCCTTGAGACCTCCAAGATGAGCAGCGTCGTGGACATGCCCAAGGAAAAGACCGATCTGGAGGCCATACTCACGCAGGTCTGCGAGAGCATGCAGTTCAAGGCCGACAAGTACGGCGACGTGGTGAACCTCAAGGTGCGCCAGCGGGCCAACGTGTTCGCCAACGGCGACCAGCTGCGCGAGGTGTTCATCAACCTCATCGACAACGCCATCAAGTACGGCTATCCCAATTCCGCCATCGACGTGGTCCTGAACGCCAGCCGCGAGAACGTCTACGTTTCCGTGATGAACCCCGGCGAGGGCATCGACGAAAAGGAGATCCCCAAGCTGTTCATCCCCTTCTACCGCCGGGCGGACTCCATCAAGCGCGAGGAGGGCAGCTCCGGCCTGGGCCTTGGCATCTGCAAGCAGATCATCGAGAAGCACGGCGGGCAGATCGAGCTTTCCAGCAAGCGGCGCGGGCTCACGGTGGTCTCCGTGACGCTGCCCGCATACAGGGGGATATAAGATGAACGAGCGTAAACACGTGAACATCCTCCGCACGCTGTGCCTCTGCTCCGCGCTGTGCCTGCTGCTTTCCGGCTGCTCCATCGGCCCCCGCAACAAGACCATGATGCTGCGCGAGCCCAGCCCCGAGCCCGCCGGGCAGACCGTCACCGGCAGCGGACAGTTCGAGATACACAAGCAGTATTCCTTCCCGCTGGAAAAGCTGGACCAGAGCGGCACGGGCACCGACAGCGGCGTCTCCGTGATCGGCTGGCTGGACAACGACAACCTGCTGGTGCTGGCCTCGGTCAGCAACGCCAGCGGCCAGACCGAGGGCGAGCTGGGCTCCATGAGCTGCCAGTACGGCTTCTACAACGCCATTTTGCGCATCGAGGGCCAGCTGCCCGACTGCGTGAGCCTCTCCCCGGACGGAAAGCTGGTCTCCTACCAGATGTACAACGACGAGATCGGCAAGTATACGCTCATCTATTCCCTGGAGCTGTCCCGGCAGATCCTCAACTGCGAGAGCTTCCGCACCTACTCCGCGCCCGTCTGGTCGCGGGACAGCCAGAAGCTGGCCGCCGCCGCCGTGATGAACGGCGAGTACGGCGTGACCGTGATCGACGTGCGCAGCGGCAGCACCGAGCGCAGGATGGAGGGGGACGAAACGCCCCTGGCCATCTGCGACCAGTACGGCGACGGCAGCGTGTTGCTGCAGAGGGAAGCCCAGGAGGAGGGCATGGTCTCTCTGGAGATGCTGCCTTCCCAGGGCGGGGAGACGCGCAGCCTGTTCGTGGGCCGCGTGAGCGAGGCCTCGGCCCTGGGTCCCTCCAGCGCGCTCACGCTCAGCCGCAACACGCTGCGCTACGTGACCGTGGAGGAGGGCGAGGAGAGCGCCTCGCTGGAGAGCGCCGTGCAGGCCTACGCCTTCTCCCAGGACGGGCAGTACATCGCCCTGGCCGTGCAGAACATGGACGGCAGCGTGGACGTGGCCGTGGGCCGCTGGAGCGGGAACCACATCGTGGGCCGCCACGTGGTGTATAAGAACATCGGCAATTCGGTGCTGCGCATGCTGTTCAGCCCCGACGCGCGGCGGCTGTACGTGGAAAACGGCAGCGAGACCGCCACCGGCGCCACGGTGCTGGAGTTTTCCTGATAAAAAACACATTGTGACCTTGAAACGGACGTCATTCGATCTTGGCGTCCGTTTTTCCGCCGCTTTTTGGATGAAAACGGCAAATGTTGCGAGGGAAAAGGATAAGAACTTACAAAGAAGATACAACTTGGATGAAAACGGGATACCGCGCGCTTTTACTCTTAAGACGATCGGACAGGAAATGTCCGCTTTGGAAAGGCGCGTGAGAAAGAAATGAGGCTTCAGCAGGATCGGTTCGAGCCGCTGCTCAGGATCGACGCGGCGAACATATTGGAGAACCTTCGATCTATGGATTTAGTGCGCAGTTTACACGATAGATTGGAGTCTATTAGAGCTTATTTTTGTATAATTCGGACAACAAATTTCTGCGACGCCCACTTCAGACATCAAAACGGGGTTTTCCCGGCGGTTGAAACTGGTTAGGACAGTAGGTTCTGGCCTTGTATCGGCATTTGTTTCCATACATCTAACCGAACCAGTTGTAAAATATTTCGTGAACATAATAGCGGTTCGATGTATGGAAATGGATACGGATAATGAGCGGTTTTAAGCGCGAAAAGGGATGTCTGAAGCGCAGTATCGCGCAAGTTTGCAGAGTATTTTAGGCTATATCTAAAGCAAGCCGTTAGGTGGTGAAAAGAAGAGCATGTCTAATAGCAGAATAGGGTT
>CANQPP010000088.1 GCA_947625765.1 uncultured Clostridia bacterium | reverse complement strand
CCGGAGATGTGGTGAACATCCCTGCAAATGTCAAGCACTGGCACGGCGCGGCGAAGGACTGCTGGTTCCAGCACCTAGCCATTGAAGTGCCTGGCGATGACGGCAAAACGGAATGGTGCGAAGCTGTGACGGACGACGCTTACCGCAAGCTGCCGTAAGACCTGCGATGAGACCAAAGCAGCTTCTAAAAATCATGACCGACATTTCCATGACCGCCCTGCTCCTCCTCTTGATGGCGTTTTCGCTTGTGGGCGAGGCGGCGCATGAATGGCTCGGCGTCGGCATTTTCCTGCTGCTCATCCTGCACCATGTTCTGAACCTGAACTGGTGCAGGAACCTCTTTCGGGGGAAATATCCGCCGATCCGCGTGTTCGGGACGGCGCTGACGCTGCTCGTGCTCCTCTCCATGGCAGGCTCCATGGTGAGCGGTATCCTGCTGTCCCGTACCGTGTTTCGCTTCGATGTTCACAAATTCAGCTCCGTATTCCAAACGATCCACATGCTTTCGGCCTATTGGGGATTTGTGTTTATGTCGCTGCACTTGGGGACCCACTGGGGCTGGGTCGTGGGGCTCGCAAGGAAACTTACAAAGAAGCCCTCTAAATTAAGGAGATGGATGTGCCGCATCCTGGCGGCCTTGCTCGCCGCGTACGGCGTGTATGCGTTCGTGAAACGGGGTTTTGGGAGCTATATGCTCCTGCGGTATCACTTCGTTTTCTTCGATTTTGAGGAACCCCTTGCCCTGTTCCTGCTGGACTATGTTGCCATCCTGGGGCTGTTCGTTTGCATCGGGTATTATTTGGCGAAATGGATAAGCTCCATGGGAACGGCAAGGCATAAGCAGCTGTCCTGTTAGGCCCGCCCACGGCGGAGACCTGCGTTTCTATGAAGGATAACTGAACAAGGCGGCATAATATTCGTGATATAGAGGCACAGCGTCCGGGGGATCGTCCCCGGACGCTGTATTTTGCCCAGGATCAGCGGGTCCGCTTCAGCTTGGCGTACTGGCCGGGCGGGAGGCCGGTGGCCTGCTTGAAGGCCTTGCTGAAGTGGTACACGCTGCCGAAGCCGGCGGCCTCGGAGACCTGCTCGACCGTGCCGTAGTCGCTGAGGAGCAGGCCCTTGGCCTTCTCGATCTTGACGGCGCTGACGTACTGCATGGGGGAAACGCCGTAAATTTCTGTGAAGATCTTCCGAAAATAGACGGTACTGATGCCGGAGAGATGCGCCAGCATCTCGTTGCCGATCTCCCTGTCCTCGTAGTGGTTCTCGATGTATTCGACCGCGGGGCGTATCTTTTCCCTTTTGGAGGAGAGCTTGTAGTCGGTCTGCTCGCTATCGGCCAGGCGGGACAAAATTTCATACACACCGGCCATGCACTTGGGCGTATAGCCCCGCTGCCGGAACACCGTCAGGTGCTCCAGGCGTGAGAAGATGGAGGCGACCTCCTGCATGTTCTTGACGGGCGCGCGGCAGATGGCCTCCGGCGCGTGGGCGCAGTCCATCTCGATCATCAGGCATTCCCCTTCCTCGAGACACTGCCAGGTGTAGCTCGCGCCCTTGGGCAGGAACACGACATGCCCGCTGTCGGAGACGGTGGCGGCCTTGTCCATGGTGTAGACGGTGCTGCCGGCCGTCTTGATGGCCAGGGCACTTCTCTCGCGGTCCCGCCGGGCGCTGACCTGGCCGCGGGGCACGTGGATGCGGTTGAAGGCGTACAGCTCGGTGATTATCATTTCATACAAAGAAGGAGACATGGAAAAACCTCCTTTTAGCGAGCGGTTTCTTTCGGACAAATCTATTTTAGCGGCGAAAAAGAAAAATGTAAAGCCGCATTTTGGGCGAGAGAAGGATAAGCAGCCACAAGAGAATGCAGTATCAAAAAGGATAAAAATATCAATATTTGCATTTACGCCTTTGCGGTCATCTGCTATGTTAAGAATGGATGAAGCAGTAAAAGGGCCGCGAAAGGCGGCAACGTGAAAAAGACGAACGCGGCGCTGTGCGCCGGGAAAGGGGAGGAAACATGGGAAAGAGGAGCTTTGCCAACAACGTATCGCCTCTGATCGTGGACGTGGTGCGGGAGCGGACGGTCAACAGCGCCATCGCCAAGATGAAGAACGCGCGGATCAACGGCGCGATGGGCTACGATCTGCACCTTTCCTGCTTGGAGGAGAGGTTCAAGAACGTGGAGTCCATCCAGAAAATATTGAGCTTTGCATCCCTGCCGGTGATGGCGCTCAATTACAGCACGACCTACGAGCAGGAGCCCATCGAGGAGACGGAGGAGGAGCGGGTCGCCCTCCTGAAGATGGCCATCAAGGCGGGCGTGGACTGCATCGACATGCAGAACTACACGTTCGACCGGCCGTGCCGCGACCGCTTCGACGGTGCGCGCGCGCCGCAGGACATGATCTTCGCCCACACGGACCCCCACGAGGTGACCTTGGACCCGGAAGCGCTGGCCAAACAGGAGGAGCTGATCGCCTTCGCCCGCGAGCGGGGCTGCGAGGTGCTGATCTCCTGCCACAGCCTGGTGGCCATGACCGCGGAGGAGCTGCTCTGCCTTGTGCGCCATCTGGAGACGAAGAAGCCGGACGTCATCAAGATCGTCGGCATGGCGAACACCGAGGAGGAGCTGGCCGAGGCGCTGCGCGGGATGATCCTGATCAAGAAGGAGATCAAGTCCTGCAAGGTGCATTTCCACTGCAACGGCGCCTTCGGCAAGGTGACGCGGATCATCAACCCGATGCTGGGGGCCTACCTCATCTTCTGCTCGGACCGCTATTCCGAGAGCAGCCCCTTCATCCAGCTGGACCTAAAGACGGTCGCGGACGCCTTCCGCACGCTGGACTGGCGGATGGACTGAGGGACGAGAAGGAGGACGAGCATGAAGCTGGCGGGAAAGACGGCGATGGTCACCGGCGCGGGCCGCAACATAGGCCGGGCCATCGCGCTGCGCTTCGCACGGGAAGGGGCCGATCTGGTCCTGTGCGATTTGGATCAAGAGAACGTGGAAGCTGTGGCGAGGGAGGCAGAGGCGCTGGGCCGCAGCTGCATCGCCCGCGCCTGCGACGTCCGCGACAGGGACGCGATCTTCGCGCTGGTGGAGGAAGCCAGGGCGAAGCTGGGCGGGATCGACATACTGGTCAACAACGCGGGCGGCAGCGCGGGGCTGCTGGGCAAGATGGCCTTCTTCGAGGACAGCGACCTGGAGACCATCGACTGGGTGATCGACGTGAATTTGAAGGGCACCATCCTCTGCACGAAGGCGGTGCTGCCGGGCATGATCGAAAAGCGGTACGGCCGCATCGTCAACATCGCGTCCATCGCGGGCGTCTGCGGGCTGACCGAGCACGTGGACTACTCCGCGGCCAAGGGCGGCATCATCGCGATGGGGATGGCGCTGGCGATGGAGGTGGGCGTCTACAACATCACCGTCAACGCCATCTCCCCCGGCGCCATCGACAGGAACGGCAGCCACACCGACAACATGACCTACCTGGGCAGGCGGGGCCGTTCCGGGGAGCCGGAGGACATCGCCAACATGGCGGCGTACCTGGCCTCGGACGAGGCGGCCTTCGTGACCGGGCAGAACATCGTCGTGGACGGCGGCAGGATATTGGGGCCGACCACGCAGAAGAAGCGGCAGCAGGCATAAGGGGGAGAAACACCAAATGAAAGCGATGCTCGTGGACGAGAACAAGGCGCTTGTGTGGTCCGACGTGCCGGACCCGGTGATGAAGGAGGACGAGCTGCTCCTGCGCATCCACGCCGCGGCGCTCAACCGCGCGGACCTTTTGCAGAGGCAGGGAAGGTACCCCTCGCCGCCGGGCTGCCCGGAATGGATGGGGCTGGAGGTCGCCGGCGTGATCGTGAAGATGGGCAAGGCGGCCCAGGCGCGGAGCCGCTGGAAGATCGGCGACAAGGTCTGCGCGCTCTTAGGCGGCGGGGGCTATGCGCAGTACGTGTGCGTACGGTACGACATGGCGATGCCTGTGCCAAAGGGGCTTACCATGGAGGAAGCGGCCGCCCTGCCGGAGGCCTACGCGACCGCCTACCTGAACCTCTTTTTGGAGGGGCACCTGCAGCTCGGGCAGACGGCGTTCATCCCCGGCGGCTCGGGCGGGCTTTCCAGCGTGGCCATCCCGCTGGCCAAGGCCTTCGGGGCCCGGGTGCTCACCACGGTGCTGACGGAGGAACAGAGGGCGGCCATCGCGCCCCTGCATGCCGACAGGGTGATCGTCTTAACAAAGGAGAGCGTGGAGGAGGCCTTCAAAGAGGAAGAAGCGGCGGGCAGGCCGGTGAACGTGGCCATGGACGCCCTGAGCGGGCCCATGCTGGGCCAGTGCCTGCCGTACATGGCAAGGGGCGGCTACTGGATCGTGATCTCCACGCTGACGGGCGTGGAGACGAAGCTGGCCCTGCGGCCCCTGCTCACCAAGGGGCTGCACCTGGTGGGCAGCATGCTGCGCAGCCGCGCGCCAGAAACGAAGGCCGCGATACTTTCCGAACTTGTGCAGAAGGTCTGGCCGAAGATCGAGGCGGGGGAGATACGCCCCAGCATCCACAAGGTGCTGCCCATCGAGGAAGCGGAGGAAGCCCACGCCATCTTGGAGCGCGGGGAGAACGTAGGCAAGGTGGTCCTGCGCGTACGGGAAACGTGAGGAAGAAGGGGGAAAAGCGGCATGCTCATGAAGGAGATCCAGTTCGTTGAGGTCGGAAAGGCGGCCCTCGTGGACTTTGAACAGAGGGACATACGGGAAAACGAGGTGCTCACGCGCACCCATTATACGCTCATCAGCGCGGGGACGGAGCGGGCGAACCTGCTCGGCGCGCCGAACACGGCGGGCGGCTTTCCCCGGCGGCTGGGCTACGACGCGGTGGGCAGCGTCGTGCGCGTGGGCGCGAACGTGACGAAGGTGCGGCCCGGCGACCGGGTGCTCATCTACCACGGCACCCACGCACAATACAGCGTGCGGCCGGAGGAGGACGTCTACCCCGTCACGGTGGACGTGAAGGACGAGCACGCCGTCTTTGCCATCGTGGGCGCGATGGGCTTGGGCGGCCTGCGCAAGACGCGGCTGGAGTTCGGGGAGTCGGCCATGGTGATGGGCATGGGGCATTTGGGCCTCTTCGC
>CANQPP010000087.1 GCA_947625765.1 uncultured Clostridia bacterium | reverse complement strand
AGCGCGTGGCCGAGCGGGAGCGCGCGGCGGCGTAGCTTTCCCTGGGCTGGACAACGCCCAGGGCCTCGATGGTCTCCTCCACGGTGCGCACCTGAATGTCCGCCGTCCTGTATGCCTTCCCCTGCTTTACAGGCAGAAGAAGGGAGATCACGGTCAGCGCCGTGACCGTCAGAGCGATCCATTCCTTCTTTTTCATGGGCGCGCCTCCGTTTCGATCGTTTCGCTTCGCTTAGTCTGCGTGGGCCGCGCGCAAAATATGTTTTGGGGCAAAGCGGCGAAACCGCGCGTTCTAAGCCTTTTTGCGGAATTTCCTAAACTTAGATCGAAAGGGAACTCCCGCCTGTTGCACCCTACATGGAACCGTATTTACAGGACGCATATCGCCGCTGTTTCCGCAGTCCTGTTTGCCGATGCGAATCTGGACAGAATCCGCCGATGGGCGTATAATATTCATGGTCTTTATAAAGGCGATGGAGGGGCTTTGTAAGTCCCTTCGGAAGGGAGCGGCTATGCGGCTGTACGACAGCGTTACGGAGGCGCGCTTTCTTTCCCGGCCCAACCGCTTCATCGCCCTGTGCGAGAGCGGTGGGCAGGTACTCCGCTGCCACGTGAAGAACACCGGCCGCCTGGGCGAGCTGCTGCTGCCCGGCGCGCAGGTCTATTTGAGCGCTGCAGTCTCGCCCGCCCGCAAGACCGCCTTCGACCTGGTGGCCGTCCGCCGGGACGGCATCCTGTTCAACATCGACAGCCAGGCCCCGAACCGCCTGCTGGCCGGGGAGCTCCGGCGCGGCCTGCTCGGCTTCCTGCCAGACGAACTGTGGCCGGAACAGCGGCAGGGCGATTCCCGCTTCGACTTCGCCTTCGAGCAAAACGGCCGGAAGGGCTTCGTGGAGGTCAAGGGCGTGACGCTGCTGGAGGACGATGAGGCCGTCTTTCCCGATGCGCCGACCGAGCGGGGCGTCAAGCACCTGCAGGGCCTATCCGCCCTGGCTATGCAGGGCGTGCCCGCCCACGTCGTGTTTATCCTGCAGTTCAAGGGAGCCGAGGCCCTGCGTCCAAACGAGAGGACGCACCCCGCCTTCGGCGAGGCCCTGCGGCAGGCGAAAAGCGCGGGCGTCTGCCTGCACGCCTTTGCCTGCGAGGTGTTCCCGGAGGGACTGGACATACTGCCCCGGGAGCTGCCCATCCTGCTTTGATCCTGTGTATTTATGTGTTTCATCGATACGGAAGGAGCGCCATGCCATGGAGCGACCCATCGGCGTCTTTGATTCCGGCGTGGGCGGCGTCAGCGTGCTGCACGAGGCCCTGCGCCTGCTCCCCAACGAATACTTCCTCTTTTACGGCGACAACCTGCACGCCCCCTACGGCCCCAAATCCTTAGAGGACATCCGCCGCTATACCCAGGGCTGCGTGGACTTTCTGCTCAAGCGGAACGTCAAGGCTTTGCTCATCGCCTGCAACACCGCCACCAGCGCCTACGCGGCGCAGCTGCGCTCTACCCTTTCCCTGCCGGTGATCGGCATGGAGCCCGCCCTGAAGCCTGCCAGCGCCCTGCGCCACGGCGGGCAGATCCTGGTGCTGGCCACGGACGCGACGCTGCATCTGGAGAAGTTCCGCCGCCTGATGGAGCTCTACGGCAAGGGCGCGGTGCCCGTGGTGGGCAGCGGCATCGTGGAGCTGGTGGAGGGCGGAAAGGCGGATTCCCCGGAGATGGACGCCTTCCTGCACGATCTGTTTGCGCCTTACAAGAACACGCAGATCGACGCCGTCGTCCTGGGCTGCACCCACTATATTTTCATCAAAAAGGCCCTTTCCCGCCTCCTGCCCGGCGTCCCCCTGGTGGACGGCCACGAGGGCACGGCCCGGCAGCTGCGCCGCGTTTTGGAGCGCGAGGGACTGCTTTCAGGGGTGCAGGCGGGCGGATACGAGTTCTTTTCCAGCGGCGGGAAGGAATACACTGACCTGATGGAACGGCTTCTGCGTTCCCTTGGATAGATCTCACACCCTGTACTATTTCCGGAAAGGATCGGTTGATACACCTCTATGCAGCAAAGCACCAATCTCTTCGATCACGAGGGCCAGCGCATCCACTTCGTGGGCATCGGCGGCTCCTCCATGCGCGGCCTGGCCCGTCTGGTGCGCGGCCGCGGCTTTTCGGTCAGCGGCTCCGACCGCAGCGCTTCCCACGCCACGGACCGCCTGATCCGCGAGGGCGTGCCGGTCACGATCGGCCACGACGCCAAAAACGTGGAAGGAGCGGGCCTGGTGGTCTATACCGCCGCGATCCCCGCGGACAACCCCGAGCTGGTCCGCTGCCGACAGCTGAACATCCCCGCCATCGAGCGGGCGGAGCTGCTCGGCCAGCTGTCCCGCGGCTATGACCGCTCCATCGCCGTCTGCGGCACCCACGGCAAGACGACCACCACTTCCATGCTGGCAACCGTCCTGCTGGAGGCGGGGCTGGACCCCACCGTGCACATCGGCGGCGAGCTGGACCTGCTGGGCGGCAACGTGCGCGAGGGCGGCCGGGAGCTGTTCCTGACCGAGGCCTGCGAATACAAGGCCAGCTTCCTGACCCTCTACCCCACCCTGGCGCTGGTGCTGAACGTGGCGGAGGACCACCTGGACTTCTACCGCGACATCCACCACATCGAGGATACATTCGCCGAGTTCCTGACCCACCTGCGCGAAGGCGGCGTGGCCGTGCTCTGCGCGGACAACGAGCGCGCCCTGGCCCTGCGCGACCGCGTTTCCTGCCGCTGCGTGACCTACGGCCTGGACAACGACCAGGCCGACTACACCGCGCACGATCTGCAGGTCGTGGGCGACGTTTATTACAGCTTCACCCCCGTGGAGCAGGGCAGGGAGCTGGAGCCCGTCCACCTGTCCGTTCCGGGGCGCTTGAACGCCCTCAACGCCCTGGGCGTCGTGGCCTGCGCCAGGCTCCTGGGACTCTCCGGCAAGCGCATCGCCCAGGCCCTGGGCGAGTTTCACGGCGTGCACCGCCGCTTCGAGCACACCGGCGACGTGGACGGCGTGCAGCTCTACCACGATTACGGCCACAACCCGGAGGAATACCGCTCCGTGATCCCCCTCGCCGCGGCCCTGCCCAAGGGACGGCTGTTCGTGGTGAGCCAGCCCCACACCTACTCCCGCACCAAGGCGCTGTTCAGCGGCTACCTGAGCGCCTTCACCGGCGCGGACGAGGTCCTGGTCACGGACATCTTCGCCGCCCGCGAGAAGGACCCCGGCGACATCCACTCCACCCAGCTCGTGGAGGCCCTGCAGCGCCTGGGCGTGAACGCCACATACACCAAGGACTTCGAGGGGACGGAGCGCTACCTGCGCGCCCACTGGCGGCCCGGCGACATCGTCCTGACGCTGGGCTGCGGCAACATCAACCTGCTGAACGAGCAGATCGAGCAGCACGGCGACAGCCCCCGCGCATAAGGAGGAGGTCCCATGCTAGACAAGTCCCTGCCCTTTGCCGACCTATACATGCGCCTGCCTAAGGAGAAGCTGCTTTTGCTTCCCGAACCGCAGCTTCCGCAAGGCTTCTCCATAGCGCCGTATGCGCCCCTCTGGGAAGAAGCCTGGGCGCGGGTAGCGGCCTCCGTGTTGGAGTTTTCAAACGAGGAAGCGGCCCTTGCCTATTTCGGCAGGGAGTTCCTGCCAAAAAGGGAGCTGCTCCCCCAGCGCATGCGCTTTATAGTGGACGCACAGGGCAAGCCCGCAGCCACGGCCACCGCCTGGCTGGACGACTGTGGCCGGAACTGGCTCCATTGGGTGGCGGTTCGGCCGGATTGCCAGGGCTTAGGGCTGGGCCGCGCGGTCGTCCTGTGCGCGCTCTCCCGCTTTGCGGCCTTGGGCTGCGCGGATGATGTGTACCTGCACACCCAGACCTGGAGCCACGTGGCCATCGGCCTGTACGCAAAGCTCGGCTTCTATCCCCTGAAGGCAGACCCCGCGACCGGCAGGGATGCTGGACTTTCCAAGACGCTGGACATACTCTCGCTGCGCATGCCGCCGGATAGGCTGCAAAACCTCCGGGACAGCGCGGAATAATAGACGCTTCCCGCAATACAGACAGACGATGCGCAGCCCCAAAGGGACAGATGCGCATCGTCTGTTTCTATGTAGGCGGCAGGAGCTTCCCGAAGCCCTCGCCCATGGTCTCGCGCACGTTGGCCAGCACTACGAACGCGCTTGGGTCGATCTGCTGCACCAGCCGCTTGAAGGGCAGCACCTGGCCCCTCGTGACCACACAGAACAGCACCTGCAGCTCCATGCCGGAATAGGCGCCCCGGCCGCTCAGGAGCGTCACGCCGCGGTTCAGCCGCTGCATCACCGCCTCGCCGATCTCGCGGGGACAGCGGGAAATGACGAAGAACAACCTGCCCTCCTCCAAGCCCGCCTGTATGGCGTCGATCAGGCGCGAGGACACCGCCAGCGCCACCACCGCGTACAGCGTCACGTCCGCACCGAGCGTCAGGGCGGAAACGAGGACCACGCAGCTTTCGACCAACAACAGCAGCCTGCCGAAGGGCAGGCCCGGCAGCAGGCGGCGGAGCATGGCGGCGGCTAGGTCCGTGCCGCCGGTGGTGGCGTTGCCCATGAGCACAAGGGCCAGCCCGGCGCCCAAAAGCACCCCGCCAAACACGGCCGAGAGCAGTCGGTCCTGCGTGAGCGGCACGATGGGCAGAAGGTCCAGCAGCAGGGACAAAAGCAGCATGGCGGCAAAGGAGCGCACGGCGAAGGTCCTGCCCATGCTCCGCCAGCCGATCAGAAACAGCGGCAGGTTCAACAGTGCGGAGACCAGGCCCACCGGCCAGCCCCAAAGCACATGGAATACCGTCGCCAGCCCCGTGAGTCCGCCCGGCGCGATGGCGCTGGGGACGAAGAACAGGTCAAAGGACAGGGCCATGAGCACAAGGCCCGCCAGCAGGATGGCGTCCGCCTTTAGCGCCTCCTTCCAGCTCCTCTTCGCCATGAAAGCCCTCCTTTGCAGATCTTTACGCCTATGCCGCGTCCGGCGGCGTGGCGTGGATGCCCAGACTCATGAGCAGCGCGCTTTCCACCTGCCGCATGCGGGCGGGCTCCAAAGCGCCCATGCGGCCCTTCAAGCGCAGCTTGTCGATGGTGCGCAGCTGTTCCAGCAGCACCACGGAATCCTTGCTCAAGCCCCCTTCGC
>CANQPP010000086.1 GCA_947625765.1 uncultured Clostridia bacterium | reverse complement strand
GGGGGGGGGGGGGGGTACAAGAGACATTTTGCCCGCTGCAATAGGGGAAATTTTGCTCGGGATTTACAGGCGAGACGGGATGAAGTATACTGAAAATACCGATAAAAACCACGGCTGTTTTGGGAAGAAAAGGAGTGGAGGGACGATGAAGGCGACGACAAAGAAGTGGATATGGATCGCGGCAGCCGCTCTGGTGGTCCTCGTGGCTTTAGGAGCCGTGCTTGCGGCGGCATCTTCGAGGGAGAAAGCGCCGGAGGCGATGGAGGAGATCGAGCAGATCGGGGAAAAGTACCGCGAAGAACAGAGCGGCGGCGAGGGCGGCGAGGCGGCCGCGACGGTCAACGGGACGCCGATCTCAAGCAGCCTCGTGGAGCGGACGTATGAGCTGCAGCTGGCCTTTTACAACGTGAACAAGGAAAAGTACGGCGACGTGGGCGAGGCGCCGACGGAGGAAGCCGTTTTGCAGTCGCTCATCGAGACGGAGGCGCTTGTGCAGGAAGCCGGGCGGCGGGGCCTGACCGCGGACGAGAAACAGGTGGAGGAATACTTTAAGGCCGTGGACGAGGCCAAGCAGGCCAGCGAGGGGTCCGGCGAGGCGGAGCAGGCCCTGCGGGCGTATCTGGACGGCCTGGGGATGGATCTCGAAACCTACCGGGAGCAGATCGAAAAGCCTTTGGCAAAACAGCAGCTGTCCATAGAGAACCTCGCGGCGGCCGTGCAGGAGGAAGGGACGGACTGGGCGACCTTCAAGCAGCGGGTGCTGGAGGAGGCCCAGATCGTTTATCCGTAAGGCTTTGGCTTAGAGGGGGGAGCGCGAAAAGGCGTTCCCCCTTTCCGTTTTCCGCAAAAAGGGCGAAAAAAAGCCCTTGCGGCGGGCGGGGAGGCTGTGGTATACTATGCGTTGGTGTGAAATACACACCCCTGCGCTTTTCCGGCGCTTGTGGCGGCGAAAGCGCCGCTGTGGCCGGTCAACGGCGCAGGGGGAGGAAAAACAAGGAGGTAACCCCAAATGGCAGTCATTTCCATGAAGCAGCTGCTGGAGGCCGGCGTGCATTTCGGCCACCAGACCCGCCGCTGGAACCCCAAGATGGCCCCGTACATCTTCACCGAGCGCAACGGCATCTACATCATCGACCTGCAGAAGACCGTTCGCAAGATCGATGAGGCGTACATGTTCGTGCGCGACCTGGCCCTGGAGGGCAAGACCGTTCTGTTCGTGGGCACCAAGAAGCAGGCCCAGGAATCCGTCGAGCAGGAAGCCAAGCGCTGCGGCATGTTCTACGTGAACAACCGCTGGCTGGGCGGCATGCTGACCAACTTCCGCACCATCAAGACCCGCATCGCGCGTCTGAACCAGATCGACAAGATGGAGGCCGACGGCCAGTTCGACGTGCTGCCCAAGAAGGAAGTCGCCAAGCTCACCCTGGAGCGCACCAAGCTGCAGGCCAACCTGGGCGGCATCCGCGAGATGAAGTCCCTGCCCGGCGCCCTGTTCATCGTCGATCCCCGCAAGGAGCGCATCGCCGTGCAGGAAGCCCGCGCCCTGAACATCCCCATCGTGGCCATCGTGGACACCAACTGCGACCCCGATGAGATCGACTACGTGATCCCCGGCAACGACGACGCCATCCGCGCCGTGAAGCTGATCGCCGGCAAGATGGCCGACGCCATCCTGGAAGGCCGCCAGGGCGAGGACGCCGAGGAAGAGCCCGCGCCCGCCGCTCCCGCCGCCGAGGCGACGCAGGCACCCGCCGCCCCCGCCGAGGAGAGCGCGCAGGCCTAAAGAATTAAGACAGATAAGCGTTATCACTCATTCAATCGACCGGGAGGTAATTCGATATGGCAATTTCCGCAAGCGATGTCAAGACCCTGCGCGAGATGACCGGCGTCGGCATGATGGACTGCAAGAAGGCCCTGACCGAGGCCGACGGCAACCTGGACCGCGCCGTGGAGATCCTTCGTGAGAAGGGCATCGCCTCCGCCGCCAAGAAGGGCGGCCGCATCGCCGCCGAGGGCATCGTGGAGAGCTACATCCACATGGGCGGCAAGATCGGCGTTATGATCGAGGTCAACTGCGAGACCGACTTCGTGGCCAAGACCCCCGAGTTCCGCAGCTTCGTGCGCGACGTGGCCATGCACATCGCCGCCGCCAATCCCCAGTACCTGAGCCGCGAGGAGGTCCCCGCGGACGTGCTGGAGAAGGAGCGCGAGATCCTGCGCGTGCAGGCCCGCAACGAGGGCAAGCCCGAGAAGATCATCGAGCGCATGGTCGAGGGCCGCGTGGAGAAGTTCTATAAGGAGAACTGCCTGCTGGACCAGCAGTTCGTCAAGGATCCCGATATGACCATCTCCCAGTACGTGACCGACCGCATCCAGAAGACCGGCGAGAACGTCAAGATCCGCCGCTTCGTGCGCTACGAGATGGGCGAGGGCCTGACCAAGCGCCAGGACAACTTTGCCGAGGAAGTGGCCGCCCAGGCCGCCAAGGCGTAAAACAGCAAGCACATCCAAAGGCCGTGAGGGTTTCTTCACGGCCTTGCCTTTACCTATGAAAGAAGCAGGACTTTTTCAAGTCCGTCAAAGCGCGAAGGGGGATACGCATGAAGCCCGTCTACAAGAGAGTGCTCATCAAGCTGTCCGGGGAGGCCCTGGGCGAAAACGGCAAGGGATTTTCCGCCGCCACCATCGACGAGGTGGCCGGCCGCATCATCCAGCTGGTGCAGCAGGGCGTGCAGGTGGCCCTGGTGATCGGCGCGGGGAACATCTGGCGCGGCCGGGAGGGCGTCTCCCGCGACATGGACCGCGTGACCGCCGACTACATGGGCATGCTGGGCACCGTCATCAACGCCCTGGCCATGCAGGACGCCATCGAGCGGCTGGGCAAGGGCAAGCTGCAGGACGGCGCGGACGTGCAGGCCCGCGTGCAGACGGCCATCGAGATGCGCCAGATCGCAGAGCCCTACATCCGCCGCCGCGCCGTGCGCCACCTGGAGAAGAATCGCGTGGTCATCTTCGCCTGCGGCACGGGCAGCCCGTTCTTCACCACCGACACCACCGCCGCCCTGCGCGCCACCGAGATCGGCGCCGACGCCCTGCTCCTGGCCAAGAACACCGACTACATCTACGACGCCGACCCGCGCCTGGTCAAGGACGCCAAGCCCATCTACGAGATCAGCTACATGGAGGTGCTCCAGCGGGGCCTGACCGTCATGGACTCCACCGCCCTGACGCTCTGCATGGACAACGCCCTGCCCATCCTCTGCTTTGGCTTAAAGGACCCCGAGAACTTGCTCAGGGCCGTCTGCGGGGAGGCCGTGGGCACCAAGGTGAGCCTGTAAGGAAAAGCCCCCTTTTTTAAGGGAAACGCTGGCGCCGCCGCACCCTTTTTAGGGACAACGCATAGGATATGGAAGCCTGTGCGGCCCCAAGAGGGAGCGGCGGCGCTTTGCCGTCCCTTGACAGGGAAGGCCGGATGGGTATATCCTATGGTTAGTTAAAACTAACTAAAAGACAAGGAGAGACAAACATGTGGAGAGCCGTCGCGTTCGTGGCCGCGGTCATGGCACTGGTGCTGTGGGTGCGCTGGGGCTTGAAGCGCCGGATGTACGCCCGGCCCGGGAAACGGGGAAGGGCGCTTGAGCGAAAGAGGCGCGGGAAGCAGGCCCGGCGGGCATAAAGGACGGCGGCGGGGCCTCCTTGCAGGAAAGAGGGCCCCGCCGCCTGCATAAAGGCCTTCTTCTGTTTGACAGCGGCGTGCAGATGGAATACAATAGATAGGAAAGGGAAGGCCCGGATGCGCCTCCCTAAAACCCGCCGCTTCTTTACGCGACTGCCTATTTAAGAAGGCCCGCGGCCGCACAGGCGCGCCTTGCAGAAGCCCGCGGCTTTACGCGGGCGGCGTGCGGTAGGCGGGGTACAGGGGCAGGTCGAAGAAGGCGCGGCAGTCCGGCTCCGGCGGCGGGCAAGGCAGCCGGAAGAGCGCGGGAGAGAGCACCAGTAGCTCCACGCAGTATTCCAGGCACAGCTCCAGACAGCCGCCGCAGAAGGAGAGGCTGGGCCTGCGCAGCTCCACCAAGGGGAAGAAGTCCACGCCCCTGTCCGTGGGCGTGCGCAGCGTTCCCTGCACGGGCAGGCAGAGCGTGAGGGACAAACACGCAGGGCAGCCGTCCGCCTCGTATTCCAATAGGGCGGGCAGCTCTACCTCGGCCTTAAGCACGCAGGCGCGGCGGATAGGCGCGCTCTCCAGACAGAGCTTTTTCAGGCACGCCTTCCCCGCCTGGCGCAGGGCGCAGAAGCGCACGCCGCTGCAGGCGGCTGGGGCATTCAAACGCAGTTTCAGGGGCGCGCCGCGCAGGAGGATGCGGTCCTGCACCATGGGCAAAAGGGCCAGCGCTTCCCGGGCGGGCGCGGGGCGGTCGCCGCAGGGCGGCTCCTTCGGTCTCATCAATGTAGATCAACTCCCTTCCGAATGAGGACGGGCGTTTTGGCCTGTCGGTCCACGATGCGGGCCCGTTGGCGGCCCGCTTATCCACAGTGTATGCAAAGGGGGCGTCTTTGGTACCATGTACAGCGCGATGTTTTCCGACGAGGAAGCCCTGCGCGTGGCGGCGCAGATCGAGCGCAAGGGCGAAAGGTTCTACCGCATGGCCCAGAAGCTGAGCGACAGCCAGGAGATGACCAACCTTCTGGAGCTGCTGCGCGGCCAGGAGGAGGCCCATGCGGCCAAGTTTGAGTCCATGCTGGACGAGCTGCTGGAAAAGCGGGAGTGTGAAGGTGCGGCCTTCGACGAGGAAACGGCGGCGTTTTTGTCCGCGCTGGCCTCGGAGGTGGTCTTCCCCGGCGGCGTGATGGCCTCCATGATGGACAGGCGCATCGACACGATCCCCGACCTGCTCCTCTACGCCATCTCCACGGAGAAGGATTCCATCCTGTTTTACATGGAGCTGGTGCGCAAGACGCAGCAGCCCCAATACATCCCCGTTTTTGAGCAGATCATCCACGAGGAGAAACAGCACCTGTTCGATTTTCAGCACATGCTGGAAAACTGCAAGGGAGAGGAGTAAGAGAACATGACGGCGATGGAAAGGTACGAACAATGGCTGGCGGATTTCGCGGCCGATTCCCAGCTGGTGGAGGAATTGGAGAAGATCCGCGGCGACGAGAAGGAGATCGAGGACCGCTTCTATAAGGGTCTGGAGTTCGGCACCGCCGGCATGCGCGGCGTGATCGGCTATGGCACCAACCGCATGAACGTCTACACCGTCCGCCGCGCCACCCAGGGCCTGGCCGACTTCATACTGGAAAACCACGGCGAAAAGGA
>CANQPP010000085.1 GCA_947625765.1 uncultured Clostridia bacterium | reverse complement strand
GGCTTTTCGGTAACGGGCTTATCGGGGAAGATCTTGATCCAAACCTGGCCGCCGCGCTTGGTGTAGCGGGTCATGGCGACACGGGCGGCCTCGATCTGGTTGGAGGTGACCCAGGCGGGCTGGGTGGCCATCAGGCCGTAATCGCCGTAGGCGACGAAGTTGCCGCGGCTGGCCTTACCTTTCATGCGGCCGCGGAACACACGGCGGCGCTTAACCCTTTTCGGCATCAACATTGGTTATTTTCCTCCCTCCGCGTTCTTGACGGGGCGCTTGGCGCGGGGAAGCACCTGCCCTTTGTAGATCCAAACCTTCACGCCGATGCGGCCATAGGTGGTGGCGGCTTCGGCAAAGCCGTACTCGATGTTGGCGCGCAGCGTCTGCAGGGGGATGGAACCCTCGTGATACCCTTCGCTGCGGGCGATCTCGGCGCCGCCCAGGCGGCCGCCGGCCTTGATCTTGACGCCCTTGGCGCCGGCGCGCATGGCGCGGCCCATGGCCTGCTTCATCGCACGGCGGAAGGAGACGCGCTTCTCCAGGGAAGCGGCGACGGATTCGGCGACCAGCTGCGCGTCCGCGTCGGCGCCCTTGACCTCGACGATGTTGAGGGAGACGGTCTTGCCGGTGAAGGCCTCGATCTCCTTCTTCAGGGCTTCGGCGCCCGCGCCGCCGCGGCCGATCACGATGCCGGGCTTGGCGGTGAAGATGTTGACGGTGACCTTGTTGGCGGCGCGCTCGATGTCGATGCGGGAGATCCCGGCCGCGTACAGCTTGGCCTTGAGCATCTTGCGCAGGTTATAATCCTCAACAAGGTAGTTAGAAAAATTCTTTTTATCGGCGTACCAGCGGGTAGACCAATCCTTGATCACGCCAACGCGCGCGCCGTGGGGATTTACCTTCTGACCCATGAATTTCCCTCCTTGTTACTTTACCTGATCCAGGATCACGGTGATGTGGCTCGTGCGCTTCTTGATGGGGAAAGCCTGACCCCTGCTGCGGGGATGGTAGCGCTTGAGCGTGGGGCCCTGGTTGGCAAAGCACTCGGCGACGTACAGAGAGCCTTTGTCGAGCTCCAGGTTGTTCTCGGCGTTGGCCATGGCGGAAAGCAGCACCTTCTCCACGATGGGGGAAGCGGCCTTGGGGGTGCTCATCAGGATCGCCAGAGCCTGCTCGGCCTTCTTGCCGCGGATCAGGTCCAGCACGATGTGCACCTTGCGGGAAGGGATGCGGACATATTTTGCGATGGCGCGGGGGCGCTTGTCAGCGTTCGCCTTGCGCGCCGCGCTCTTTTCACGACTTCTTGTGGCCATATTGATCCTCCTTTGATTATCGGCCGCCGGAAGACTTTTCGCCGGCATGGCCACGGAAGGTCCTGGTGGGGGCGAACTCGCCCAGCTTGTGGCCCACCATATCCTCGGTGACATACACGGGAACGTGCTTGCGGCCATCGTGCACGGCGATGGTGTGGCCCACGAAGTCGGGGAAGATGGTGGAAGCCCTGGACCAGGTCTTCAGGACCTTCTTCTCGCCCTTCTGGTTCATCTCTTCAACCCTCTTGAGCAGTCTTTCAGCTACGTAAGGGCCCTTTTTAACGGATCTGGACATGAAAACAAGCCTCCTTCTTCGCTTACTTGCTGCCCCTGCGCTTGACAATGAACTTGTCGGTGGGGTTGCGGTGCTTGCGGGTCTTGCGGCCCAGCGTGGGCTTGCCCCAGGGGGTCACAGGACCGGGCATGCCGACGGGGGACTTGCCTTCGCCGCCGCCATGGGGGTGGTCGTTGGGGTTCATCACGACGCCGCGGTTATGCGGGCGGCGGCCCATGTGGCGAACGCGGCCGGCCTTGCCCAGGTTCACGTTCTCGTGGTCGATGTTGCCGACCTGGCCGATGGTGGCCTTGGCGCCCATGGGGATCAGGCGGACCTCGCCGGAGGGCAGACGCACCTGGGCGTATTCGTCCTCCTTGGCCATCAGCTGGGCGGAGTTGCCAGCGGCACGCACCAGCTTGCCGCCCTTGCCGGGCAGAAGCTCGATGTTGTGGATCAGGGTGCCGACCGGGATGGCGCTGATGGGCAGGGCGTTGCCGGGCTTGATGTCGGCGTTTTCGCCGCTTAAGATGGTGTCGCCCACCTTCAGGCCGTAAGGCGCCAGGATGTAGCGCTTCTCGCCGTCGGCGTAGTGCAACAGGGCGATGTTGGCGCTGCGGTTGGGGTCGTACTCGATGGTGGCGACCTTCGCGGGCACGCCGTCCTTGTTGCGCTTAAAGTCGACGACGCGGTACTTTCTGCGGGCACGGCCGCCGCGGAAGCGGACGGTGATGTGGCCGTGGACGTTGCGGCCGGCTTTGCCGCGCATATCCTCAAGCAGCGACTTTTCCGGGGTCGTGGTCGTGATCTCCTCGAAGGTGGAGACGGACATGAAGCGGCGTCCCGGAGAGGTCGGCTTATAGAACTTAATGGGCATTTGAAACTACCTCCCTGTTCTTTAGGCCATGCCCTCGAAGAATTCGATGGGCTTGGAATCCTTTGCAAGTTTCACATAGGCCTTCTTGACCTCGGGCCGACGGCCGGAGTGCATTCCCATGCGCTTGACCTTGCCGATCTGGCGGGCGGTGTTGACGCGCTCCACCTTCACGCCGAAGATGGCCTCGACCGCCTGCTTGATCTCGGTCTTGTTCGCCTTCACGGCGACCTCGAAGGTATAATCCTTATCCGCGATGGTGCTGTAGCTCTTTTCGGTCAGGACCGGGCGGATGATCACATCGTGAAAGTCCTTCATGCGTATACCTCCTCAACTTGGGGCAGCGCGGCCTGGAGAATGACCAGCTTCTCGTACTTGAGGATGTCATACACGTTGATGGTGTTGACATAGGCAAGCTTCAAAGCCTGGATGTTGCCGCTGGCGCGCCGGACGCTCTCGTCCTTCTCGCTGAGCACGAGCAGGGCCTTCTCGGCGCCGATGGCCTTGAGCACGGCGGCCATCTCGCGGGTCTTGGGCTGGGAGAGCTTGAGCTCGTCCAGCACCACCAGCTCGCCGGCGCTGAGCTTGGCGCTCAAGGCGCACTTCATGGCCAGGCGCTTCATCTTGCGGGGGATGGACTGGGAATAATCCCTGGGCTTGGGCGCGAACACCACGCCGCCGTGGGTCCACTGGGGCGAGCGGGTGCTGCCCTGGCGGGCGCGGCCGGTGCCCTTCTGCCTCCAGGGCTTCCTGCCGCCGCCGGAGACCTCCGCGCGGGTCAGGGCGCTCTGGGTGCCCTGGCGCTTGTTGGCCAGCTGGGCCTTGACGACCTGGTGCACGACCGCCTCGTTCATTTCTACGGCGAAGATATTTTCGCTCAGTTCTGCTTCGCCCACCTTGGAGCCTTGCATATTCAAAACGTCTACCTTAGGCATGTTCTTTGTTCCTCCTTATCCTGCCGCATCCTCAACCCTTGACGGAGTTGCGGACGATAAGCAGGCCGCCGTTGGGGCCGGGAACGGCGCCCTTGATGAAGAGCAGGTTCCTCTGGGCGTCCACGCGCACCAGCTTTAGGTGCTGGATGGTCACGCGCTCATGTCCCCACTGGCCCGCCATGTGCTTGTTCTTGAACACGCGGGAGGGGTCGGAGTTGGCGCTCAGGGAGCCCACGCCGCGGTGGTACTTGGAGCCGTGCGCCATGGGGCCGGTGTGCGCGTTCCAGCGCTGGATGGCGCCCGAATAGCCGTGGCCCTTGCTGGTGCCCACAACGTCAACAAACTCGTCCTCGGCGAACACGTCCACCGCGATCTGCTGACCCACTTCATAGTTTTCGGCATCGTCCAGGCGCAGCTCGCGCAGATACCTGGTGGGGGCGACCCCAGCCTTCTTGAAGTGGCCTTGCTCGGGCTTGTTCTTAAGCTTCTTGGCGCGGGACTCGGTGAGAGTCTTGAAGCCTACCTGGACGGCCTTGTAGCCGTCCTTCTCCACGGACTTGACCTGCACCACGGTGCAGGGGCCCGCTTCGACGACGGTCACGGGAACGACGGTGCCGTCCTTCAGGAACAGCTGCGTCATCCCGACCTTCGTGCCGAGAATTGCCTTTTTCATTGGTTGATCCTCGCTTTCATCACAGCTTGATTTCGATATCCACGCCCGCGGGCAGGTCCAGGCGCATCAGCGCGTCCACCGTGCGGGGGGTAGGAGAGAGAATGTCGATCAGGCGCTTGTGGGTGCGCATTTCAAACTGTTCTCTCGAATCCTTGTCCTTGTGGGGCGAGCGCAGGATGGTCACGACCTCCTTCTCGGTGGGCAGGGGGATCGGGCCGGACACGCGCGCGCCGGTGCGCTTTGCGGTCTCCACGATGCGCAGCGCCGACTGATCGATAAGGCTGTGCTCGTAGGCCTTGAGCTTGATGCGGATCTTCTGGTTGGCCATGTAGGAAAACCTCCTTCGTTTTCGATGTTCACAGCGTGCTCTCAAGAACACTTGGCCGTGTGTGCCGCACCTTAATTTTTCACGGCGAGCTGTGAACTCGTCGTCCATCTCAAAAACGGACTGGTCCACGGGAATTACCCGGCGGCCGACCGGCAACCTCCCGCTTCATCCCATGCGGCAACTTAATTATCATACAACAAAAGGGCCCATCCCGCAAGGGTCGGGCAAAAATTTACCAACATTTAACCCTTTGATGGGCCCTTCCTGTTCGATTATCTGCTTTGTCTTGCCAATGCGCGGCTTTTATGCGCCTCCGGAAGCAGGCAGACGATGCCTCCGATGAGCAGCGCTGCGTGCAGGGACAGAGCCTTTGCATCCACCAAATACGTCACGGTAAGGCTGAGCGCAGCCGGTGTGTACAGAGCGATCAGGTCCAGGCACAGCAGCGCCGCACCCAGTCCCAAAAGGAGCCAGCCGAAGCGGCCCCGCTGCAGAATAGGTAAAAGCGCCAGCCCGCAGACGATGGGCAGCAGCGCGGCCGTCCACGTCAGGTATCCGTTCAGGGCGTTCTGCCCGGCGGAACCGTGCTCCATATAGCCCAGCAAACCCTCCCGCGCCGCTTCGCCCAGCATCGCAAACAGGAGCGCGCAGGCAAGCGCGGCGGCGTGGCTTCCGTGGAAGGCACCAAGTCCTTTCCCGCGGACAAGGCCCGCCACGAACATCCACAGATAGGTGCATAATAGGAAGAGACCCAGTGGCGTCAGGGGAAGCATGCCACCGGCGGCGTTGCCTCCGTGGTAACCCCCAAAGAAGGGAAGCTCCGAGAGAGGCAGCAGCGCGGCCCCCAGCAGGGCGGCAGGGAGAATGTCCGCGGGCGTTTCCTCCCGCAGAGCGCCCAGCAGCCACAGTCCCAGCGCGAACGCCAGGCCCACCAGCGCATAGGGTACGAAGGCCCGCTGCGCGTACATCGACGCCAGATCACCCAAAACGGGTGCGTAAAGCAGCGGCGCAACACCGATCACAACGACCGCGAGCAGGCAGCCGCCCACGATGTTCTTGATCCTCGTTTTCTTCATGGCATTCCCCCCTTTATTCCATTATTTATTATACGCTCCTCGCAGTCCAGCTTCCAGAACCTTTACTACTCGAATCGTAAATTCTCATAAGAAAACTATACGCTTTGCACGAAAATGAAGGAGCCTGGTCCTTGCGGACCAGGCTCCTTATGCTTCTCAAGCGTTCAGGCTTACTCGATGATGGAAGCCACGACGCCGGAACCCACCGTGCGGCCGCCCTCGCGGATAGCGAAGCGCAGGCCTTCCTCGATGGCGATGGGGTTGATCAG
>CANQPP010000084.1 GCA_947625765.1 uncultured Clostridia bacterium | reverse complement strand
CTTCTTTTCCAGATATTTTCCGTGCCATTTCAGAACGCCCTCGCCGTCCAGCGACACGATGTAGTTCTTTACGTCGCTGTCCTCGATGTGATCCTCGCGGGGAAAGGCCATATCGGTCTCCGGCAGCTCGGAAAGAAGGCCGTCCGCGTAGACCTCCGCCACGGTGGTGGTCCCGTAGATCGTGGCGGGGCAGTCGTAAAACGAACGCAGCTCGCCATATTTTTGCCGGGCGGGCGCCGTTTCCGGCGCGGAGAAGAACGGCCCGTCGATCTTTCCGTCCAGCGCCGTCAGCATGTGGCAGATCACCGTCGGTCTATCCATGTTTGCCTCCTAAATCAGTATCCGAACAGCTGGTCCCAATAGACGACGCCGTCCCGTTCGGTCCGGCCGACGCCCATCGTGGCATATTCGCCGTTCAGTATGTTCGCGCGGTGCCTGGGCGAATCCATCCACGCGCGGACGACCCTGTCCGCGCTCAGGTTGGTGCCCATGGCGATGTTCTCCGCAAAGGCCCGCGGGCTGACCGTGAACGCGCTGCTGCCGTCCGGCCGGGTGTGGTCGTAGAGCGTGACCAGTTCATCCGCACGCACGGCCGCCGCGTCGACCAGCTCGTCGTCCAGCCGCAGCGGGGAGAGGCCCTGCTCCGCGCGGTACTCATTCACCAGCTCCAGCACGCGCTGGATCGGATCGCTTGTGGCGGAGGACGCTTCCTCGCCGTCGCCGAAGAGCTGCACCCAGTACACCACGCCGTCCGCTTCCGCCCATCCGATCCCGGTCGTCAGGAAGGCGGCGTTCAGCGCGCCCTCCGCCCGGTCCTCGGACTCCAGCCAGGTCCGCGCCGCGCCTTCCGCGTCCAGCGCCCTTCCCATGGCGATGCTCTCGCCCTGCACGAGGGGGCTGACCGTGAACGCGCTGCTGCCGTCCGGCCGTGTGTTGTCAAAGCGGACCGTTAGCTCCTGCGCGCGGGTCTGTGCGGCCTCGTTCAGCGAGGCGTCCAGCCGCAGAGGGGAAAGGCCGCTCTCTTCCCGCCGCTCGTTCTCCAGCGCGACGATCCGGGATGCGCCGCCGTCCGTCGTCGTTTGGGCGGGCATGGCGGCCGGGGCGCTCGCCGCCGGGCTTTCCGACGGCGCCGCGGCGGACGGGTTCGGCGTCGCCTTGGCGGGCTGCGCTGTTCGCTCCGGCTGCGCGCTCGGCGTCCAAGAGGGCGCCGGCGTTTCCGGCCGGGCGGTCGGCTCCGGCGCTCCCGTGGAAGGCGAGGCCGTCTCCGGCGCGGGGCTTTGCTCCGCCTCAAAGGCAGGCCTCTCAACGATCAGCACGCTCTGTTCGCCCGCCGCTTCCCGTCCCGCACAGCCCGTGAGCAGCGCGGCGCACAGAAGGAGCGCGGCCGTCTTAAATAAAAACCCGTTTCTCATCGTTCACACTGAAATATCCTTATGTGTCTCCCGATCACTGACCGAACAGCCAGCCCATGATGTTTTCGTCGAAGGCGAACAGGCCGCCGCCCCCGTGCTGGTTCGTCATCCCTTTTTCTTCAAAATATCCGGCGTCCTTGATGTCAAGGACGAGCAACTTTGAGATCTCCTCCTCCGAAAGGCCCTGCGCGGCATACAGGCCGTGAAGCTCGTCATAGGCGCGCCTGGTGGGCTCGGCGCCGTAATACTCGTCGCTTTCGCCCACGGCCAGGTACACCGGCGTTCGGCTCTCTGCCAAGACCTCGAGGTCGCCATCCCACCGAGAGGAGCAGTGCAGATACGCTGTGAACAGTTCGGGGCGCTTTCCCAGCACGCGCGACATGGTCTCCCCGCCGCCCGAATAGCCGTTTGCATACACCTTGTCCCGGTCGATGTTATAGGCGTCCAGAAAGTATTCCAGCAGGGCGATGGTCTGGTCTGCGGAGGTCTCGCCCCAATCGGAGAGCTGCGGCGCGACGACGATCATTTCCGCGTTGTACTTCTGCGCCTCAAAGCTGAAGGCCTCCGCCTCCAAATTTCGGACCACGCCCTGAAAATACAGCCCCTCATAGCCCGGAAGCGTGAAGAAGAGCGCATAGGGGCGGCTGCCGTCGTAGTTTGCGGGGATATAGACGTTGTAGTGGATGTCCCCGTCGTTCGGAGAATGATAGACGTTGTCGATCACAAAGCCGCGGTAGGTCTCGGTCCCGGCGTCAACTTGGTAGGAATTTCCGGGACCGATCATAGTCCCAGGCCCGCGACCCACTCCTTGACCGTGTCCTCGCTGGCGCTGGACTGGAAGCGCTGCCCCTCCAGCCAGTCGCCGCTGGTCGCTTCCTCTTTGAGCAGCTCGCCGCTCTGGCCCAGGCCGGAGGAAGAGGAGGTGCAGAACGGGATCACCGTTTTTCCCGTGAAATCATTGGCCTTCACGAATGTGTCGGTCGGCCAGGCGGCGATGCCCCACCAAATGGGGTAGCCGATGAACACGGTGTCGTATTCGTCCCAGTTGTCGGGTACGGCGTTTGTGAGCTCCACATCCCGCAGGGATTCGTCGTCATGCTCAAGGGACACGCGGCTTTCCCGGTCCGTCCAGTCCAGATTCTCGGCGGTGTACGGCTCCACGGGAATAAGCTCGAACAGATCGCCGCCCGTGGCCTCCGCGATGTAGCCCGCGACGGTCTCGGTGTGGTTGGTGGCGGAGAAGTAAACGACCAGCGTTTTGCCCTCGGCCGTCTCCGCCTCGGGCGTGGTTTCGGGAGCGGTCTCGGCAGGGGTAGGCTCGGAGGGTTCCTCGGGCCGCTCCGTCGGCTCCGCGCTGCTTTCCGGCGGCGCGCTTTCCTCGGCGGGGCTGCCGGAAACGGCGGTGCTCTGTTCATTCTGAGCGGAACAGGCCACAAGAGAGAATACCATCACAGCACACAACAAAACCGCAAGAATCTTTTTCATGGGAAAATTCCTTTCTTATAGGATGAGGTCGACGACCATCCCCGTTGCGAACGAGAACAGCATCACGAACGCGAGGTATAACAAAAACCGCTTGACGCCCAGGACGATCTTGAGCGCGCCCAGGTTGGTGATCTTCGTGGACGGCCCGGTGAGCATGAACGCCGCCGCGCTTCCCATGCTCATGCCGGAGTAGAGCCATTCGCGGATGAGCGGGATCGTCCCGCCTCCGCAGGCATAGAGCGGGACGCCGATGGTGGCCGCCATCAGGACGCCGAAGCCCTCGTTGGCCTCCCCAAAGAGAGCCGCGAACCTGTCCGCCGGGACATACCGTTGGAACAGGGCCGACAGCAGCACGCCCACGAGGAACCACAGCCCAGTCGCTTTGATGTTCCTGCCGATGTTCTTGACAAGGCGCAGAAACAGGTTCGGGTCGGTGTCGTGGTTGTGGGGGCCGTTGAAGCCCTCGAAGTTGAAGAACGGTTTGTCCTTGTAAAACACCCGGATCAAAATGCCCGCGAGGCAGCCGCAAATAAAGCAGGACACGATCCTGACAGTCAGCGCCGCGGGGCCCAAGGCCGTGCTGTAAATGATGAGCTGGGGATTTAGGAGGATGGAGCTCATCATGAAGGCCGCCAGCCAGTCGTCCCGGATGCCGCTCTTGGAGAAGGACGCGGCCAGCGGGATCGTCCCGTACATGCACAAGGGGGAAGCGATACCGAGCAGGCTCGCCGGAATGACGCCGAGCACGCCCAGCTTTTTATCGCCCATGCTGCGGAAAAGTCCGTGGATCTTATCCTTGACAAAAACGGAGATGACCGAGCCCAGGACGATGCCGAGGACGTAATAGAGGGCGATCTGCCGCAGCTGCACGGTAAAGTAGTACCACACATACACAAATTCCCTTTGGATCACATCCCATACCTGTTCCATGGCCGGTCACCTCCTATTCCCCAAGGCGTTTCTTACTCGTCCATGCTCTTAAGCTGGTAACTGCGGCTGCCAAGGCCGATGGCCTCGCCCGCCTCCAGCACGTGGAGGGCGTGCTGCCCCTCCATCCTGCGGACGAAGCTCTCGTTGCCCTCCGCCTGATAGATGAGGTCCACGCAGGCCTGGTCCAGCGCCACCGGGTCGGTGGAGGCCAGGATGCCGATGTCGTGGATGTCCGGCTCCGCCGGGTTGCCGTTGCAGTCGCAGTCGATGGACAGCCGGTTCATCACGTTGATAAAGAGGATGTTGCCGTTAAGCGCGTCCACCACGGATTTTCCGGCGTCTGCCATGGATTCGAGAAACGCATCCTGATCGCCGCCCCACGGGCTGGTGTGGCTTTTGCCCGCGGTATGGATCAGGCACTTGCCTTCCTGAGAACCGATCCCGATGGAGATATTCTTGATCGCCCCGCCGAAGCCCGCCATGGCGTGGCCTTTGAAGTGGGAGAGCACAAGGAAGCCGTCAAAGTCGCCGAAATGCGCGCCCACATAGTTTTCGGTGAGCTGCTGGCCGCCCTCCACGGGAAGGATCATAGATTCTCCGTCCTCGTCCATGATGAGAAAGCCCTTGCCCAGGTCGGTAAAGCCGTGATCCTCCGCCACCTGATAGTGCATGGCCGTCTCGGAACGGGAGCCGCCGTAGGCGGTGTTGCACTCCACGATGGTGCCATTCACATGCTCGACAAGATCACGGATCAGGTCGGGGTCGAGGTAGTTCGAGGCGGGCGGCTCGCCCGTGGAGAGCTTCACCGCGATGTTGTCGCCGACCAGCTCCACGCCCAGCGCCTCATAGACCTTCATCAGCCCCTCCGGGGAGATGTCCGTGGTCATGTAGACCACAGAGGCGTCAGCCTGCGCGCCGTCCTCCGGCGCCTGCGGGGCTTCGGCGCTTTCCTCTCCGATGCCCGCGCTCTGTTCAGGCTCCTCGGCTTCCACGGGGGGCTCCGCGGAGGCGGGCGTTTCCTGCGCAGCTTGAGAGGGCGCTTCCGTTCCCGCGGGGCTGCCCGCGCAGGCGGTGAGGGCGAACAGCAGGATGAAACTCAATAGCAACGCGACCGCTTTCTTCATGTCGAATGCTCCTTTCAAACAAATACTCTGGTACGATGATTCTAACACGGCCAAACCCGCAAACGGAACTCTCCATCCGTTCACCAGTTAAAACCTGAGGTTATCACCGCTTTTCCATCTGCTGCTCCCAAAATGCCACGGCGTCATTTATCCAGCCCTCGGCAACCGTTCCCGTACCCAGCCCAAAGCCGTGGGAAAGGCCCTGATAGGCGTGGAACTCCGTCGGGATGCCCGCGGCGGCCATAGCGTCCAGGCGGCTTTTCATCGTGCGCCAGTTCGCGATGCCGTCGCTGGTCCCGACGCAGGCGTAGGTGGGCGGGTCGGTCTCCTGCCAGTCGCTGTGGCCCGTGTACTGCATGACGACGCAGCCCGCCTGTGGAAGATCGTCTCCACCGAAAGCTGCCGTACCGTAGGAGCCGACGTCCGCCGCCATCCGCGCGCCTGCCGAGCCGCCCCACAGGGAATAGCAGTCGGTGTCCACTTCCAGCTCCTCCGCGTGGGCGAAGATAAAGCTGATCGCCCGCGCCAGATCCTCCATGGCCGTATCCCAGCCGGGGCGGTAGATCAGCGCAAAGGCGTTGTAGCCCATTTTGGAAAGCTCCAGCGCGTGCGGGAAGCTGTCGTGCATCGCGCCAACGTAGGCAAAACCGCCTCCGGCGCTCACCACGGCAAACTTCTCGCCGGGATCGCCCTTGAAGAAGAACAGCCCCGTATCCGCCTTGTCGGGATCGGCCGCCTTTTCCTCGTCGGTATAGATGTCGTAAAAGATCGTCTCGCCCGCCTGCGCGTGCGTTTTCATGGTGTTGCAGATCTCAACCGTCTTGTCCGGGTCGATATTGGAATACCACGTCAAGTGAAGGTCACCCAGCGTTCTGCCGCTGTAATACCCGGTGTCCACGGGGAATATCAGCCGCCCGTAGTTTCCGAAGGCGGGGTCGCCGATCACGTCCGAAATGGAGGTGTCGGCTGTGTAGGCGCGGCTTTCCGTCCGCGTGTTCTTGGAGTCGCCGTCCCGAAAGAACAGCGGGAGCGCGTTGTAGAGATATTCCTGCACGGCGTTGAAATCGTGATAGCCGCCGTCCTTTTGATAGAACACATAGTGTTCCGGTGTGAAGGTCTCCCGCGACAGCATCTC
>CANQPP010000083.1 GCA_947625765.1 uncultured Clostridia bacterium | reverse complement strand
CGACCTCCAGCCCCGCCTGCTTGAGCGCCTTGCCAGGCCGCGGAGTTCGACTACGCCGGCACCCAGGCCTGCAAGGCGCTCAAGCAGGCGGGGCTGGAGGTCGTTCTGCTCAACCCCAACCCGGCCACCATCATGACGGACAACGCCATCGCCGACAGCATCTACATCGAGCCCCTGAGCGTGGATGTGCTAAAGCGCATCATCTTAAAAGAAAAGCCGGACGGCCTGCTCTCCACCTTGGGCGGGCAGAGCGGCTTAACGCTCTCCATGCAGCTGGCCCGCGAGGGCTTCCTGGAGGAGGCGGGCGTGGAGCTGTTGGGCGCGAGCCTTGAGACCATCGACAAGGCCGAGGACAGGCTGCAGTTCAAGCAGACCATGGAGTCCATCGGCCAGCCCTGCATCCCCTCCGAGGTGGTCAACGAGGTGGAGGACGCCTTGCGCTTCGCCGGGGAGATCGGCTACCCCGTCATCGTGCGCCCGGCCTTCACCATGGGCGGCAGCGGCGGCGGCATGGCGAAAAACGAGGAGGAGCTGCGCGAGATCGCCCGCACCGGCCTGGAGGCCTCGCCCATCCGCCAGATCCTGGTGGAGCGGAGCGTCGCCGGCTGGAAGGAGATCGAGTTCGAGGTCATGCGCGACAGCATGGGCAACGTGATCGCCATCTGCTCCATGGAGAACATCGACCCCGTGGGCGTGCACACCGGCGACTCCATCGTGGTGGCCCCGGCGCTGACTTTGGCCGACAAGGAATACCAGATGCTGCGCTCCGCGGCGCTCAAGATCATCTCCACCCTGAAGGTCAACGGCGGCTGCAACGTGCAGTTCGCCCTGAACCCCGAGTCCTTCGAGTACGCGGTGATCGAGGTCAACCCCCGCGTGTCCCGCTCCTCCGCCCTGGCGTCCAAGGCCACGGGCTACCCCATCGCCAAGGTGGCCGCGCAGATCGCCGTGGGCTTTACGCTGGACGAGATCCAGAACCAGGTGACGGGCAAGACCTGCGCCTTCTTCGAGCCCACCATCGACTATGTGGTGGTCAAGTTCCCCAAGTGGCCCTTCGACAAGTTTGTCTACGCCAAGCGCATCCTGGGCACCCAGATGAAGGCCACCGGCGAGGTCATGGCCATCGCCAACAGCTTCGAGGCCGCGCTGCTCAAGGCCGTGCGCGGCGCGGAGATCTCGCTGGATACGCTCAACCTGCCCCTGCTCAAGGAGCTGACGGACGAGGAAGTGCTCTGGCGGCTGGACCCCGCCACGGACGAGCGCCTCTTCGCCCTGTACGAGGCCATCCTGCGCGGCTACTCCATCGAGGAGCTGCACCGCCGCACCATGGTGGACGAGTGGTTCCTGGCAAAGCTGCAAAACCTGGCCGCGATGGAAAAGCGGCTGCAGACGGAGACGCTGGACAGCGAGCTCTACTTGCAGGCCAAGAAGATGGGCTACACGGACGCGGCCATCGAGCGCTTCTCCGGCCAGAAGCCGCCCATGCAGCTGCACGCCTCCTACAAGATGGTCGACACCTGCGCCGCGGAGTTCGACGCCACGACCCCCTACTTCTACGCCAGCTTCGACGAGGAGAACGAGGCCGCGGAGTTCATCGCGGCCCGCAACAGCGGCAAGCCCCGCGTGGTGGTGTTCGGCTCCGGCCCCATCCGCATCGGCCAGGGCATCGAGTTCGACTACGCCTGCGTGCACTGCGTCTGGACGCTCAAGGACCTGGGCTATGAGGTCATCATGGTCAACAACAACCCCGAAACGGTGTCCACGGACTTTGACACCGCGGACAGGCTGTACTTCGAGCCCCTGACGCCCGAGGACGTCTCCCACGTGCTGGCCACGGAAAAGCCCATGGGCGTGGTGGTGGCCTTCGGCGGGCAGACGGCCATCAAGCTGACCAAGTACCTGCGCGGCGCGGGCGTGCCGATCCTGGGCACCTCCGCGGACTCCATCGACGCGGCCGAGGACAGGGAGCGCTTCGACGAGATCCTGAACCGCCTCTCCATCCGCCGGCCCAAGGGCATGACCGTCTTCACCAAGGCCGAGGCCTTCGAGGCGGCCCACTCCCTGGGCTATCCCGTGCTGCTGCGCCCCTCCTACGTGCTGGGCGGGCAGAACATGATCATCGCCTTCACGGACGAGGACGTGGACCAGTACATGGACATCATCCTCTCCCACGAGATCGAGAACCCCATCCTGATCGACAAGTACATGATGGGCCTGGAGGCCGAGGTGGACGCCATCTGCGACGGCAGGGACGTGCTGATCCCCGGCATCATGGCGCACGTGGAGCGCGCGGGCATCCACTCCGGAGACTCCATCGCCGCCTATCCTGCCCGGCTCAACGGCCGCGTCACCGAGCGGCTCATCGAGTGCACCCGCACCCTGGCGCTGGCGCTTGAGACCAAGGGCCTTATCAACATACAGTACGTGGTCTACAACAACGAGGTGTTCGTGATCGAGGCCAACCCCAGGGCCTCCCGCACCATCCCCTACATCTCCAAGGTCACGGGCGTGCCCGTGGTGGAGCTGGCCACCCGCGCCATGCTGGGCGAGAGCCTGCGCGACATGGGCTACGGCGTGGGGCTGTACCGCAATTCCATCTACTCGGCCTACAAGGTCCCGGTGTTCTCCTTCGAGAAGCTCACCGACGTGGACACCCAGCTGGGCCCGGAGATGAAGTCCACCGGCGAGGTGCTGGGCATCGGCCGCACCCCGGAGGAGGCCATGTACAAGGGCCTGGTGGCGGCCGGCTACAAGATGCGCCACAGCGGCGGCGTGCTGCTGACCGTGCGCGACACGGACAAGCCGGAGATCGCCGACGTGGCCCGCGGCTTTGCGGAGCTGGGCTTCCGCATCTACGCCAGCGAGGGCACCGCGCGGACGCTGGAAGGCGCGGGCCTGGATGTGACCACCGTGCGCAAGATGCACGAGGGCTCCGACGACATACTGGACCTGCTGGACAACGGCAAGGTGCAGTACGTGGTCTCCACCTCCAGCCGCGGCCGCCTGCCCCAGAGGGATTCGGTGAAGCTGCGCCGCAAAGCCGTGGAGCGCTCCATCGCCTGCCTGACCTCCATCGACACGGCCAACGCCCTGATCGAGGCCATCCGCAGCGGCTACACCCTTAAGAACATCGAGCTCATCGACATCAACAAGCTCAAGAAGAAGAAGGACAAGCTGCGCTTCGTGAAGATGCGCGCCTCCGGCAACGACTACATTTACTTCGACTGCTTCGACCAGGAGATCGAGAGCCCCGAGGCGCTGAGCGTCTGGCTCTCCAGCCGCAGGCGCTCCATCGGCGGCGACGGCATCGTGCTGATGTTCCCATCGGACAAGGCGGACGCGAAGATGCGCATGTTCAACGCCGACGGCAGCGAGGGCGAGGTCTCCGGCAACGCCCTGCGCTGCATCGCCAAGTACCTTTACGAGTCCGGCCGCGTGGTCAAGACCCAGATGGACTTGGAGACCGCCGGCGGCGTCAAGCACGTGGAGCTGTTCGTGCAGGACGGCGAGGTCTACTCCGTCTGCGTGTCCATGGGCTTCCCGCGCTTCGAGCCCGAGGCCGTCCCCGTGAACCTCAAGGGCCGCGAGGTGATCGACCGCGACGTCACGATCGAGGGCCATCCCTACACGATCAGCTGCGTCTCCATGGGCAACCCCCACTGCGTCATCTTCGTGCCCGACGTGGAGGCCGTGGAGCTGGAAAAGGTGGGCCCCATGATCGAGAACTGCGAGCTGTTCCCCCGCCGCGCCAACGTCTCCTTCGCCCACGTGCGCGACCCCTACAACATCCACATGCGCGTCTGGGAGAGGGGCATCGGCGAGACCATGGCCTGCGGCACCGGCGCCTGCGCCGTGGTGGCCGCCGCTATCAAGAAGGGCCTGTGCCCCTTCGGCGAGGAGATCACCGTGCACCTGCGCGGCGGCGACTTGGTCCTCTGCTGGAGCGAGAGCGGCATCACCAAGACCGGCGACGCCATGAAGGACTTCGAGGGCGTCGTGGAAGTGTAGACCCTTCAAATCAACACAGCAAAGCCCCCGCGTTCCGGGAAGGGAACGCGGGGGCTCCTTATGTTCTGCAGGCGGTCAGCGCTTTTTAGGGGATGTGCGGCGGGGCCGCGGGTCCGGGGTGTCGGCGGCGTTCGCCAGTTCCAGCACGGGCGCGGCGAAGGGGTCAGCCTCGTCGCCGGGGAAGAAGCAGGCAAAGCGGCCGTCCGCGACCAGAACGTGGTCGTCCACGGGGATCTGCAGGGCGGCCAGGGCGTCGGCGATCTGGCGGGTGACGGCGTAATCCTCGGCGCTGGGCTCCAGGGAGCCGCTGGGGTGGTTGTGGCAGAGCAGGATGGAGCAGGCCTTCTGCTGCAGGGCATACTCGGCCACCTTGCGCACCAGCACCGGGGCCTCGTTGGGCGTGCCGGAAAAGAGCAGGCGGCGGTGGAGCAGGCGCTTGTGGGCGTCTAAGCAGAGGACGAAGAAGGCCTCGTTGCCGGGGTCGGTGATCAGGTGGACGCAGTAGGCCCCGGCGCGCTGGCGGTTGTCCAACAGCGGCCGCTGCCCCAAACGGTCCTGGCCGTAGAGGGCGAAGAACTGGGGGAGCAGCGTCAGGAAGGTGGCCGCCGACTCGCCCACGCCGGGCACCTGGCACAGCTCGCCGGGATCCGCGTCCAGAACGGCGCTGAAGGAGCCGAACCTGTCCAGCAGGGCATGGGCGATGTCGTTGGTGTTGACCCGCGGGATGGCGTAATAGAGCAGCAGCTCCAGCGCCTCGTGGGGAGCCAGGCTTTGAACGCCTTCCTCCCGCGCCCGGCGGCGCATGCGTTCCCGGTGCTGGTCGTGGGGCTGCTTTTCCTTGGGCATGGTGTATCTCCCTTCCCGGCCGCTTCCTTCGCGGCCCTGTATCCTTGTATTTAAAAAAGATTATAGCACGGTTCAAGCCGCGTTTCGATGCGGAATTGAAGGATCGAGAAGAAAATTAAGGAAGGCCGGTCAAAGGACCGGCCTTCCTGCGGCATAAAAACGATGGGATGGGGAAAGGTTTAGGCCTTGCCCACGGAGCCGAACAGCTGCATCTTTTCCAGCACCTTGTCGCAGATGGCCTGGGTGCCGGGGGCCAGCAGCTTGCGGGGGTCGAAGCCCTTGCCGGTCTGGTCCTTGCCCGCCTCGATGTAGGCGCGGGTGGCCTGCTGGAAGGAGAGCTGGCACTCGGTGTTGACGTTGATCTTGGCCACGCCTAGGGAGATGGCCTTCTTGACCATGTCGTCCGGGATGCCGGTGCCGCCGTGCAGGACCAGGGGCTTGCCGCCCACAGCCTCGTGGATGGCGGAGAGGACCTCGAAGTTCAGGCCCTTCCAGTTTGCGGGATACACGCCGTGGATGTTGCCGATGCCCGCGGCCAGCATGGTCACGCCCAGGTCGGCAACCTGCTTGCACTCGGCCGGGTCGGCCAGCTCGCCGCCGCCGATCACGCCGTCCTCCTCGCCGCCGATGGCGCCGACCTCGGCCTCCAGGGAGAGGCCCAGCACGTCGCAGGCGTTCTTCAGGGCGGTGGTCTTGGCGATGTTCTCCTCGATGGGATAGTGGGAACCGTCGAACATGATGGAGGAGAAGCCGGCCTTGATGCACTTCACGGCGCCCTCAAAGGTGCCATGGTCCAGGTGCAGGGCCACGGGAACGGTGATGTTCATTTCCTCGATCATGGCCTTCACCATGACCGCGACGGTCTTAAAGCCGCACATGTACTTGCCCGCGCCCTCGGACACGCCCAGGATCACGGGGGAGTTGGCCGCCTGCGCGGTCTGCAGGATGGCCTTGGTCCATTCCAGATTGTTGATGTTGAACTGACCCACGGCGTAGCCGCCGGCGGCCGCCTTTTCCAGCATTTCCTTCGCACTGCCAAGACCCATAGGAAACAGCCTCCTTCGTCCGGTGGATTGTTGCAAAACCAGTATACACCAATTTGCGTAGAAAGGGAACGCCCTTTCGGGGACAGAAGGGAAAAATTTGCAGAAGCGGGCGCCGGGCTGGTATAATGGTGGCAAAGGTAAAACGGATGAAAGAAAGGGGGAGGATGGCGTGATACGGACGTTCCTTGCGCCACAGGCGCGGGACGAGCAGCTGCGCTTCGTGGTGATCGTGGCCCGCTCGGAGGGAAAATGGGCCTTCGTGCGGCACAAGGCCCGTCAGACCT
>CANQPP010000082.1 GCA_947625765.1 uncultured Clostridia bacterium | reverse complement strand
CGGGATGCTCCGCTGATCAGACGACGAGCGCCCTTCATTCCGCCAAGTGTGGAATGAAGGGCGCTTTTTTCCTACAGAATTTGCACGAGTTGTTTGCACAGCGCCACGAGGTCGTAGCGAATGCCCTCGCGGCTTCGCCAGCTCCTGTCATCGCGCTCGTCCTGCGACATGTCGTCGCCGCCATAGATCAGCGCGCCGTACCGGATGCCCCTGCACTGCGCCACGGCGATGCAGCCCGCCTGTTCCATCTCCACGATCTTCGCGCCCTCCGCCGTCCGCCGCGCGATGCGATCGCGGGTCTCCCGGAAGATGGCGTCCGTGGTCCAGGTCCTGCCCAGCGCGTAGGGGATGCCGTTCTCCCGCATGCACGCCGCCACCGCTTTCCAGTTGGGCATGGCGATGTAGTCCGAGGGCGGCGCGTAGTGATAGGAGGTGCCCTCGTCCCGGTAGGCGGCGGTGGGGATCATCACCTTGCCGTGGGCGATCTCCTTATCCAGACAGCCCGCGCCGCCAAACAATATGTACTTATCGGTGCGGAACTGGGAATAGCTGTCCTCGATGGTCGCCACGCAGGCCGGCGCGCCCACATAGCTCATCAGGAAGGCGAATGTCTTGCCGCGGTAGGGCAGCGCCCAGATGGGCCTCCGTCCGTTGGAGGACCAGGTCTCGCCGAGCTCATTGGGGGCGAAGGCCTCGATCACGGCGGCCTCGATCTTGTGGGAGAAGGTGAGGATGCAGGCATCCACCTTCGGGGCGTTCTCGTTGACTGCGGGCTGCAGGATGGCCCGCGAGCGGTCGTCAAAGGCATCGGTGATCATGACGTTCTCCTCCTTCTTTCAGTATTCGGCGCGTGTGTTCTGCCGGTAGATCGGGGGAAAAACACTTCGGGCCGGGTACAGCCCTGCACCCGGCCCGAAGTGTTCCTTGATCTTGGCGCTTATCCCTTCGCCTTGGCCAGGTCGCGGTCGCGGATCTCCACGCGGCGGATCTTGCCGGAGATGGTCTTGGGCAGCTCGTCCACGTATTCCACCACGCGCGGGTACTTGTAGGGCGCGGTGACGCGCTTTACGTGGTTCTGGATCTCCTTGGTGAGCTCGGGGGTGCCCACGTAGCCCTTGGCCAGCACGATGGTGGCCTTGACCACGAAGCCGCGGTCGGGATCGGGCACGCCGGTGACGGCGCACTCCAGCACGGAGGGGTGCTCCATGATGGCGCTCTCCACCTCGAAGGGCCCGATGCGGTAGCCGGAGGACTTGATCACGTCGTCCACGCGGCCCACGTACCACAGAAAGCCCAGCTCGTCCTTGTAGGCGGTGTCGCCGGTGTGGTACAGGCCGTTGTGCCAGTGGTCGCGGGTCATCTCGTCGTCCAGGTAGTAGCCGCCGAACAGGCCGAAGGGAACGCCGCCGCCTTCCTCGTCGGTGCGCACGCAGATCTCGCCCGTCACGCCAGGCGCGCACTCGTTGTCCTCGGCGTCCACCACGCACAGCCGCCAGCCGGGCGCGGGCAGGCCCATGGAGCCCAGGCGCGGCTGCATCCAGGGATAGGCCGTCCAGCAGCAGAGGGTGGTCTCGGTTTGGCCGAAGCCCTCGAAGATCTTCATGCCCGTCTGCTTGAACCACTGGTTGTAGACCTCCGGGTTCAGCGCCTCGCCTGCGGTGGTGCAGTGGGTGAGGGAGCTTAGGTCGTACTGGCTCAAGTCCTCCTTGATCATGTAGCGGTACATGGTCGGGGGCGCGCAGAAGGTGGTCACGTGGTAGTCCTGCATCTTGGTGAGTATGTCGTGGGCCTGGAAGCGGTCGAAGTCGTAGACGAACACGGCGCTGCCGCCCAGCCACTGGCCGTAGATCTTACCCCAGAGGGCCTTGCCCCAGCCGGTGTCGGAGATGGTGAAGTGCAGGCCGCCGTCCACCACGCGGTGCCAGAAGCAGCCGGTCAGGATATGGCCCAGAGGATAGGTGAAGTCGTGCCAGACCATCTTGGGATAGCCGGTGGTGCCGGAGGAGAAGAACATCAGCATGCGGTCATGGTTGTTGTTCCAATCGGCCTTGTTCGCCGGGCGGGAATATTCCGCGCTCTGGGATTCCACCAGCGCGTCGAAGTCCACCCAGCCGGGGACCTGCTTGCCCTTGGTCACGGCCTTGACCTCCACCGTTTCGCACTGGGGCAGGGCCTCGTCCACGTGGTCCGTCACGTCGCCGTCGCCGGTGCACAGGACCATCTTGATCTTGCCCACGTTGCAGCGGTACACGTAGTCCTTGGCCATCAAAAGGTGCGTGGCGGGAACGGCCACGGCGCCCAGCTTGTGCAGGCCCAGCAGGGCGTACCAGAACTGGTAGCCGCGCTTAAGCACCAGCAGCACCGCGTCGCCGCGCTTGACGCCCAGGGAGACGAAGGCGTTGGCGGCCTTGCTGCTCAGGGCGGAGAGGTCGCCGAAGGTGAAGCGCTTTTCTTCGCCCTCGTTGCTCACCCAGAGCATGGCCAGCTTGTCGGGGTCCTGACGGGCCATCTCGTCCACCACGTCGAAGCCGTAGTTGAAGTGCTCGGGCGCGGTGATCTTATAGTTGCGGACCAGGTCCTCCAGCGTTGCGAAGTCGTCGCGGTTGCGGCCGACGTATTTTTCGTAAAGAGCCATCGAAGGTCAACTTCCTTTCCAATCTTTTTTAGATGTATCCGGGCTTTCCGTCAGTCCGTCTGGCCCATGACCACCGCCAGGAAGCGGGCGTTCTGCCCGTTCATGGCGCGCATGGCGTGGGGGACGGAGGAGTTGAAGTAGATGCTGTCGCCCGCCTCCAGGATGTAGACGGCCTCGCCCACGTACAGGGCCATGGTGCCTTCCAGCATGTAGTTGAACTCCTGGCCGCTGTGCTCGTGCAGCGTGGGCCGATCGCTCTCGGGCGCGGGGGCAACGGTCACCAGGAAGGGATCGGCCATCTTGCCCTTGAATGTGTAGGCCAGGTGGCGGTAGTCGTAGGCGTTGCGGCGGTTGATCTTCAGGCCCTGGCCGTGACGCACCACCGACACGTTGGAGAGCTTGGGGGAATCGCCGGTGAGGATGTCAACCACATCCACGCCCAGCACCTTGGCCACGTTGTGAATGAAGGAGAAGGAGAAGTCCTTCGTCCCGGCCTCGTACTCGCGGTACTCGTCCACGGAGACGTCGCAGCGCTCCGCGATCTCTTCCAGGGTAATGTCTTCCAGCGTGCGCAGGGAGCGCATGCGCTGGGCGATCTCCATCAGCATTTCCGACATGGTTGTTTCGTCCTCCTTAAGTTTTTGATGCGGCGATGGTTTCTTGCGGTCATACGATAGGGGAGAGGGGGAAGGATGCGGGACAAATAAAAAGTCCCAAACGACGCTCATCGCATCGTTTGGGACGGGATGTCATTTTGTTCCCGCGGTACCACCCAATTTGGCCCACCCGCGCTTGAAACTCGGCGTTTTACCGCTTTTCGCTTTGCCCGGGAAAGACCCAGCTTTACAGGCTCCAACAAGCCCTGCGTCTGTAACGGAACGCTTCTCCGTCGACACCTACTGACCCAGTCATGGGGGTTCGGCGCCGCTGCTCGGGAGTGATTGCGCTTGATTACCCCTGTTGGCACCGGCTCACACCAGCCGCCGGTTCTCTTTGCCCAAACCCATGGGGCAGCGCGTCTCCTTCATCGCATTTGCGATTGACATAAAGTATACGCACGCGCCGATAGAACGTCAAGTAAAGATTTTGGAAACCGCCGCTCGAGCGGCGCGGGCAAAAATTTCCCACATTCGGTGTTGACAGATGCCGGAAGCTTTGCTATAATAATTCCTGTCGCCGCGGGACGCCGCGGGAGAAACAACGGTGCTTTGGCTCAGTTGGTAGAGCACATCGTTCACATCGATGGGGTCACTGGTTCGAGTCCAGTAAGCACCACCACGTCGTCGCAAGCTCCATATCGCTTGCGGCGACTTTTTTTGCCTTTGGCAGAAAAAGCCGCCTCGCGCTCATTCCGCTGCGACTCCTTTGCCGAAACGGGTCACGTTCGCTTCGGCTGCTCGCTTGTAAACGCGCTCGCGACGCCTCTCGCTCACTAACGACCCGTTTCGGGTGCGCGCGCCTGCGGCGCGGGGGAGGTCAGGAGGGCGTAGAACGGGAACGAAGGGAAAGGGAAGCGGCGCGGTGGGTCCCATTCGCTTGCGGCGCGTTCTTGCAGAACGCTCGCCGCTCGCTCACTACGGAGAATTGGGTAGGGGTAAAGTGGGCTAGGGAGCGAGGCGGTTGTTTGCGTTTGTGCCCCGAACGGGAGACTCCTCGGCTGCGCCGAGGCTCTGCCAAGGGAGGCGGCGGAGCGCCGCCCCCCTTGGCGATCCCCCCTTATCGTCGTCGGGGGGACGAGATGCCGCTGCTGTTTGGGCAGGTTCTTCTGCTGTAAGCCGTTGCAAGCCCCATTCGCTTGCGGTGCGTTCTTTCAGAACGCTTGCCGCTCGATCGTTGCGGAGAACAAGGCACAGCGGGCCAGGTAATGTATGAAATTCCATTTTTCACGCTGTCCTGTTATAATACCCCCTATCAATTTTAAGGAGGTATTTTGTATGGCAAAATACGACATCAGCACATTCACCTGGTATGACCAGGAACCCCAGGGACGGGAGATGGCGATCAACGTGTCCGAGTCCAGCGGACTCACGTTCAACGCCGAGCTTCGGAAGAGGCTGCCGGAACATTTCCAGCTCTGCGCCTCGCCGGACAAGCGGGTGCTGTGCATCGTGGGATCGACGGAAGGGACCATCACCCTCACAAAGAGCGGCAGTCGAAAGCTCTCAAAGTTATTGAAGGACATGGAGGACGTCGGCGTGATCCTGCCCGCGAGGTATGTTTTTTACGCCGAGGACGGGATGCTGTTTGGCGAGCTTAAGCTGCCGACGCCTTCAAAGCCGGATGCCTGTAAGTGTAGGTCAGTCCCCAAAAAGCCCCGGAACATCAGCAGATCTCAGGAGAGACATATTCTGGAGGACCTGGACGATGGGAAGCTCTGCTGAGGCAGCCGAGGCTCGCATTATGGAGGCGGCCATTCCCTTTATCCAAAAGCTCTGCTTGGGGAAGTGGTACAATATGGAGTATCAGGACCGGGTCTCCGAAGCATGCCGTATTTTTCTGGAGGACCTGCGGACGATGCCGCTGAGTACCGGGTCATTCTTAGAAGAGTACCGCGCCGACTTGGACGAGAAAATGCGCAGGATCGATCGGAGTACGCCTTCCCTTCGGTTTGGTTGCTCACTTGACAGCCTCTTCTCCAGAAAGACAGGAGAATTCTTTGACGGTTATCGCTTTATTTCCTCACCGATGACGGATCTGAGCGTTGTTGTAGTCAAGGAATTTCTGAGAAGCCTGCCGGTTCAAGATAGGGAGATCGTCGTGCTCATTCTGGAGGGATATAGCAAATCTGAGATCCTCGACAAGTTGGGTATCGGTAGTAGCCAGTTTGAGCGGGAGAGGGATAAAATTCGGCGCCTTTGCAAATCGTGGTTTGGAAATGAAGTAGAGGAACAACTTGAATAAGGCCCCCTTTTTGAACTGTTTTTACGAAAATTGTGCCTATTTTTCAAGAAGTGCTGCGAGAACACGCCAGCTCTTAGTGGGAAACTCACCGTCGTCCTCAGTGGAAAACGGTGAGTTTTTCTTTGTTTCTGTCGCAATTTAAATAATTCATTAGGATGCCTTATGACAGAAGCGCCTTTACATACATCTTGCATAAGCACGATAGTGGATTTGATATTCCGGCGCTATCATATTATTGTGACCTGCAGGGGATCAAAGATCATTCAAAGGAGAATTTCAAAATGAAGAAAATAGTATCACTCATGCTCACCGCGGTTTTGGCGATCTCGATGCTTGCCGGATGCTCCGGCTCCAAAAAGGGTGGCACAGTCAACACCGACGGGTCCACCTCCATGGCGGATGTGATGGGGGCGCTGACCGAGGCGTTCAAGGCAAAGGAACCGGACATCACCGTCAACTACTCCGGCACTGGTTCCGGTTCCGGCATCAGCGGTGTGCTGGACGGCACCTGCGACATCGGCCTAAGCAGCCGTGAACTCAAGCAGGAAGAAGTGGACCAGGGCGCGGTGGCCCATGTGGTGGCACTAGATGGCGTCGCGGTGGTCGTAAACCCGAAGAATACCGTAACGGATCTGACCACGCAGCAGATCGCGGATATTTTCACCGGGAAGATCACGAACTGGTCCGAGCTTGGCGGTGCGGATGCGCCCATCGCGGTCTATGGCCGTGAGGACGGCTCCGGAACGCGCAGCGCCTTCGAGGAGATCGTGGGCGTGGAAGGCGCCTGTACTTACACCAACGAAT
>CANQPP010000081.1 GCA_947625765.1 uncultured Clostridia bacterium | reverse complement strand
ATCCAGCGGATGGAGCCTAAGAACAGGTCGGTGTTGCCGCTCAGGGCGTAGAAGGTGCCGTTGGTGACGAAGTTGGAGTTGCCCAGCACCACGATCTTGGTGCCGGCGTCCTCGTCGTTCTGGTCCACCTCGCGGATGATGAGGCCCACGGTCAGGGGGCCGGGGATGTCGCCGTCCTCCATGGCGCTCTCGGAGGATTCCAGGTTGGTCTTGCCGTAGGCGCCCTCGCTGGTGGTGAGGATCGGCTCCACGGAGATGGAGGGCACGTCCAGAACGGGCAGGGTGAAGGACTGGGCGTAGGGCAGCACGGCCACCTGGGAGTTCTCCGTCAGGCCCGCGACGCTCTCATGGTCGCCGATGATGGGGACCAGGAAGGTGTTGTAGTTGTAGTAGTGGCTCTCGTCGGTCTCCACCACCACGTCGTGGTTGAAGGTGACGTTATACAGCTCGATCAGGGACTCGAAGTTGGGCAGCGTGCCGTAGCCGGGGTCGGCCATGTAGAGCATGTAGCCGTCGTTCTCCAAAAAGTCCTGGATCAGGGCGCGCTCGTCCTCGGTCAGGTCGGACTGGGGGCTGGCGATGATGAGCAGGTCGCCCTGCTGGAGTTTGTTGAGCTCGGTGCCGGGCAGGTCGCTCACGGCCAGGTTCTCGCCCTCCAGGTACTCGGTCAGGAAGCTCACGTCGGAGGCGCCGATCTCCCTGTGTCCGGTCAGGAAGTAGGCGTTGGTCACGGACTCGGCCGTCACGAAGGAGATGGCGTTGGTCATCTTCTGCTCGCCCTGGAAGGAGCGGACGTAGGTGGAGTACGAGGAGCTGTCGTAGCCGATCTCGAACATGTCGTTGTAGTCGATCACGCGGACCTTGCTGCCGTCGGCGTTGGTGATGATGACGGAGTTCTCGGAGAGGTCAACGTCGGTAAAGCGCGAGGCGAAGGCCGGATTCTGCACGGGGTCCACGATCTCGGTGGTGATGTAGTCGGGGGCCAGCAGGCGGTAGTTGTCCATCAGCTCCGTCACGTAGGGGTTCTCGCTGCCGGTGCGCATAAGGCCGTAGATGTGCACGGGCTGGTCCAGTGCCGACACGCGGCGGCGGGTCTGCTCGGAGATGGTGAACATCTGGTTCTTGGACATATCCACGGACAGGCCGAAGCGGTTCTCCAGCAGGGAGAAGCCCACGTTGGCCAAGACCGCCACCGCGATCACGATCACGGTCAGGATCGCGGCCATGCCGCCGTGGCGCAGCTTTTTACTTTGAAAGAGGTTTTTCAGGTTCGGCTTTTTCATGGTGATCAACCCTCACTCCATCTTCTCTTTTCGATGACGGTCACCGTCAGGTACAGGAATATGCCCGCGAAGGTGAGCATGTAGATGGTGCTGGAAATGTTCAGTATGCCGTTGGTGAAGTCGGTGAAGCGGCTGAACAGGCTGAGCCACTGCAGCGCCGTGCGCAGGAAGGCCAGGAAGTCGGCGGACAGCAGGGCCACCATGGAATCCATCAGGTAGACCAGAAGGATGGTGCCGAAGGTGGCGATGGCGGCAGTGACCTGGCTCTCGGTCAGGGCGGAGATGAACAGCCCGATGGCGATCAGGCAGCAGCCCGTGAGGAAGAAGCCTAAGTAGTTGACCAGCACCTCGCCGAAGGAGATGGAGCCGTAGGCGGAGAGGATCACCACGTAGAGCAGCGTGCAGACCAGCGTCAGGGCGAACACCGTGCAGGCGGCCAGGAATTTGCCCAACACGATGGACCAGAGCGAAACGGGGCTGGTCAAGAGCAGCTGGTCGGTCTTGGTGCGGCGCTCGTCGCTCATTAAGCGCATGGTCAGGATGGGCACGACCAGCATGAACACGAAGGAGACGTTGGAGAGCATGGTGCCGAAGTCGGAGCTCATGCTCATGATGTTCCCGAAGGCGAAGAAGATGCCCGCGATGAACAGGAAGCTGCCCATGAACACGTAGCCCAGGGGCGAATAATAGTAGGATTGCAGTTCTCTGCGGTAGATGGCGAACATGGCTGTCAGTTCCCTCCCTCACTGTCGCTGGTAAGCTGCAGGAAGATATCCTCCAGCGTCACGTCCATGGGACGCAGCATCAAAAGCGAGTAGCCGCCGGTGACCAGGGCGTTGACCAAAGGACGGCGCACGTCGGTGCCGGGGATGGCCTCCACCATGAAGTCCATGGATTCGGGTTCCTTGGAGCCCATGGGCTCGGCCATGGAAACGCCGGAGACGCTGCGGATCAGGCGCTGCACGGGCTTTTCGGGGCCCACCACGCGCACCATCATGCGGCCGGCCTCGCCGATGCCGCGGGTCAGGTTCTCCAGGCTGTCCTGGGCCACGATCTTGCCGTTGTTGATGATGACCACGCGGTCGCACACGTCGGCCACCTCGTGCAGTATGTGGGAGGAAAGCACCACGGTGTGGCTCTTGCCCAGGTCGCGGATCAGGCGGCGGATCTCGATGATCTGCCGGGGATCCAGGCCCACGGTGGGCTCGTCCAATATGATCACGTCCGGGTTGCCCACCAGCGACTGGGCCAGGCCCACGCGCTGCTTATAGCCCTTGGACAGGTTCTTGATGAGCCTCTTGCGCACGTCCTGTATGCGCACCAGCTCGTAGATGTCCTCCAGATGGGCCTTCTGGTTGCGCTTGCGCACTTCCTTGATGTCGCAGACGAAGTACAGGTACTCCTCCACGGTCATGTCCATATAGAGAGGGGGCTGTTCGGGCAGGTAGCCGATGCAGCGCTTGGCCTGCCTGGGCTCCTCCAGAATGTCCATCCCGTCCACCAGCACCTGACCGGAGCTGGCGGAGATGTAGCCGGTGACGATGTTCATGGTCGTGCTCTTGCCCGCGCCGTTGCGGCCCAGGAAGCCCAGGACCTCGCCCTTGTTGATCGTGAACGTAACGTCGTCTACGGCCAGCTTGGTCCCGTAGCGCTTGGTCACGTTTTTGATTTCGATCATGCTCCTACCTCCTTGAAAGTCCCTGCAGCCCGCCTTCCTGCGGGCAGACTGCCTCTTTCCACAGTATAGCGCCCTGCTTTGAATAAAGTTTGAATAAAGTATGAACGCACGGCATTTTTTTAAGTCTTTGTAAACGCAACAAAAAAAGCGGGCCGCGCTGCCCCTCCCGCCCGGGAGTGAAAGCCCGGGCGGGTGCGTAAGAAGAGGAGCGTTCCCGTGATCGGTCGTCTTTTTATATCCTTATTTCTATATCCCTTATCTCTTGGAGCCTAGGAAGAACAGCGCCAGCGTGCCGGGGCCGGAGTGCGCGCCCACCACGGGGTCCACGTAATGGATCACGATCTCCTTGACGCCCACGCGCTTTTGCACCTGCTCGGCCACGTACTGGGCGTCCTCCAGGCAGTCGCCGTGGGAGATGCAGATCGTCTGCTCCGCCGGGTCCTCCACGGTCTCCACCATCCGGTCCACCAGCGCGTCCAGCGAGGCCCTGCGGCCGCGCACCTTGGATACGTTGATGAGCCGCCCGGCGTCGTCTACGTGCAGTACCGGCTTTATGTTCAGCATGGTGCCCAACACCGCCGTGGCCGCGGAGACGCGCCCGCCGCGCTTTAAGAAGAACAGGTCCTCCACGGTGAACCAGTGGCAGAGCCGCAGCCGGTTGTCCAGCACCCAGTCGTACACCTGCTCGATGGTCCTTCCCTGCTCCCGCTGCCGGGCCGCGTGCAGCACCAGCAGGCCCTCGCCCAGGGAAGCCGCCAGCGTGTCCAGGTGGTAGATCTTGCGCGAGGGGAAGGCGATGCGCAGCTGCTCCAGCACCATCTGGGCCACCTGGTAGGTGGCGCTCAGCGCCGAGGAAAAGCCTAGGTACAGCACGTCCCGCCCCTCGGACAGCAGGCGCTCGAACAGCTCCTTGCAGCGGGCTGCCTCGATGCAGGAGGTCTTTACGTCCTCCTTGTTGCGCATCATGGTGTAAAAGCGCTTGAGGTCGTTCTCCTGGCCCTTTTCGTAGCTCAGGTAGGACTTCTCTCCCACCCGGAACACCAGGGACGCGATCTCGATGTCGTAGCGGTCGATGATCTCGTTGGGCAGGTTGGCCGACGAATCCGTAACGATGGCAAAGGACATGGCGTTTCCCTCCTTCTACTCCCGTATCTTACCTCTATATTAGCACAGTATTTCGTTTTGGGACAAGTCCCCGTTTGCATCCCGCTTTTTTATAAAACGGCCAGGCCCGCCTCCAGCACGCCTTCCATCAACACATGCCCTCCGGCGTTTGGGTGGATGCCGTCCAGGCACAGGTATTTGAGCGTCTCGGCCGCCTTGCCGAAGGCCGCGCGCATGTCGAAAAGCGCGCAGTCCTTTTCCCGGGCGACGGCGCGCACGATGGCGTCATAGCCCGCGTGGCTGCGGTAGATCACGTCCACATTTCCCAGCCAATGCAGTATGTTCTGGGCGTTCAGGCCCCGCGACAGCCAGCGGAAATAGCGGGCCGCGTCGATGGGCGGCAGGCTCATGAGGATGGGCCGGATGCCCGCCTCGCGGGTCAGGTCCACCATCCGCTCCACGTTCTGCCGGAACTGCTCAGGCGAGGTGTTGGGCAAATGCTCCTCCTCCGGCTTCTCGGAGACCTCACGCCAGTTGTAGTCGATGTCGTTGCCGCCGAAGCCCAGCAGCGCCGCCTCCACCTGCTCCTGCTTCGCCTCCTGCAGGCCGCGCTCCACCAGCAGCTTGCCCTTCTGGCTGGTCATGCCGAAATGCGCGTGGTTGTAGAACTCCACGCCCAGCCTCTGGGCGGCCAGCGCCAGGCAGCTCTGTTCCCGCAGGGGAACGTAGCGCCCCTTCTGCTCGTCCAGCACGATGCCTTTGAGGATCGAATCTCCCCATACCGCGATTTTCCTGACCACGAACTTTCGACCTCCTTATCCTTTCATCTCGTTTTCAAAACTAGATTACCACATCCATCTTTTTCTGTCAACTGTTCTTTTAAAATATACTTGCCGGTTTTTTGCATCCGTGGTATACTGTTGAAAACGATAAGGTCCTTTGGGCGAAAAGCCCTTCTCTGTAAAGGAGGATTTCCCGATGCCGTCCTCTTCATCCGCCGTGGAGCTCTGGAGCGAGCAGCTCCTGCACAATCGCCTGCCCCGCTGGCACGAGCTGCCGGAGATCGAGCTGTACATGGACCAGGTGGTGCTGCTGGTGGAAAAATACTTGGGGCTGTACATGCCCGGGGACGAGAAGTTCATCACCGCCGCCATGATCAACAACTACGTGAAGAACCGCCTGCTGCCGCCGCCCAACAAGAAGCGCTACGGCCGGGAGCATCTGGCGCGGCTCATCTCCCTGTGCTTGCTCAAGCAGGCGCTGCCCATCGCGGACATCCGCGCGCTGCTCTCCGGCGCGGACGAAAACAGCCTGCCGCAGATGTACGACCGGCTGTGCGACGGGCAGGAAAAGGCCTTCGCCTTCGCCGTGAAGGCCTGCCGCGAGAACCCGGAGATGCTGACCGGCAGCGCCGCGCTCAACATGGCCCTGCTCGCCTGCGCCTCCAAGACCATGTCCCAGAGGATGCTGGAGGCTGCGCCGGCGGAGCCGGAGGCAAAATAAAGGCGCAAAGCAAAAGCGACGGAACGTATTCGTTCTGTCGCTTTTTTTAGTTTCGATGCTCAGCGCTTGATCTTGTGCCACTGCTGGTCGTCGGGATCGAAGTACATGTCCCCGCTGCTGTTGACCTTCAGGTTCTCGCGCATCATGCCGTTCTCGCGCCAGACCTCCACCTGTTCCCCCTCGTCGTCCTCTTCGTAGGTAGAAGAAGAAGTCGTGGAACCGCCGGAGAGCGCCCACACGGCGGGGATGAAGAACAGCACGATCTTGATCGTGATGCCAAGGCCGCTCATGATCATGCTGGGGATGCACTTCTTCTTGAGCCTGCGCGGGCACTTATGGTAGGCGGCGGCGTACAGAAAGACGCCCAAAGCGGCCAGCACCAGGCCGAACACCATAAAGCCCAGTAGGGAGCCGATGCCCTGCGCGCGGCCCTCGGCGGAAAAGAGGCTGGCAAAGCCCATGATGAACATCGCGGCGCCCGCGAACGTGAAGTCCAGGGCCAAGTATGCCTTGATGCGGCCGTAGACGCCGGCGGCCTTGTAGGTGCCGGTCAGGCGGCTCTCCTTGGCGGCGCAGACGATGCAGGCGACCAGGAACACCAGCGACAGGATCAGGAACAGAGCATTCATTTTTCATCCTACCTTCTCTTGAAAATTTAGTTGAATATGATGCCGGGGTTTAGATCGTTCCGCGGCCGCAAGGCAAAATTTTTGTTGCGTCCGCGGAACGATCTCTTTTTGAACGCAAAAGAAAAACACGTGCCTTTGGTGGAAGGCGCGTGCCTTTGGTGGAAGGCGCGTGCCTTTGGTGGAAGGCGCGTGCCTTTGGTGGAAGGCGCGTGCCTTTGGTGGAAG
>CANQPP010000080.1 GCA_947625765.1 uncultured Clostridia bacterium | reverse complement strand
AGACGTCGTTGGTGATGCCCGCGCGCACGTCTACGCGCTCCTGCCCGCCGTCCTCGGTGGCCTTGTAGACGTAGGAGACCACGCCGTCCCGCTGCACCGCGCCCGCGGGCAGGCGCAGCACGTCCCTTTCCTCCCGGGAGACGACGAACACCGTCGCCTGGTCGCCTAAGGAAAGGCCCGCGCCCTCGGGCAGGCGGAAGTAAGAGCGCAGCTTTTCGCCCGCCTGGGCCGTGGCGGTCAGGTCGTTCATGTCGGTGGGGACGAGCTCCAGCCCGTCCAGCCGCCGGCCGTTGCACAAGGCGTAAATTTCCACCGCGCCTTCCAGCTCCTGCTGGGACATGTACTCGCAGCGCAGCAGGGGTTCGGCGTCCCGGAGCAGGACGATCAGCGCCTGCCGGGGCTGCACGCGGCTGCCCTCGGCGGCCTCCGCGATGTAGCACACCGTGCCGCTCTCCGGCGCGGTGAGCGCGCCGCCCATGTTGTCAAGCAGCTCCTTCCGCCGCGCCTCCAGCTGGCGCATCTCCAGCGCCTGGCGGTCCAGCTCCTGCTCAAGCTCCGCCTGCCTGCGGCTCAGCTCCTGCCGCTTGAGCTGGCCCTCCTCCTCGTCGTCGGGGTAGGGGATGGGCATCTGGGAGAACTCGATCTGGCAGATGTCCAGCTCCAGCCGCAGCCGTTCTTCCACAAGGGCGTTGTGCGCCTTCGTGTATTCGATGGTTGCATCCAGCGCTTCCAGTTCCTTTTCCTCGGCGCTTGTGTCCAGCGCGGCCAGCGTGTCGCCCGCCTCCACGTGCTGGCCCAAATGCACGTCGATGCTGCGCAGCGTGCCGCCCTGATCGAAGGACAGCTCCAGCATCTCCGCGGTCGCCTGCGCATCCAGCGTCGTGACCAGCCGGATGTCGCCCCGCTCCACGACCGCCACGTCGCGGACGGCGTCCACGGGATCCAGCAGCTCCGGCGCCTCCATCGGCGCGGGCGCGGCGCAGCCCGCAAGCAGCAAAAGGACGGGCAGCAGCGCCGCGATGCGGTGTTTCATCCCCCGTTTCCCCCCTCTTAAGGTTTCTGTGTTTGTGTTTGTAACTGTCAGTTCAGGATCACCGCGTCGCCCTCATCCAGGCCTTCCAGCACCTGTACGAAGCCGCCGGCGGCAAAGCCCGTTTTGATCGGGTGCATCTTACGCATCCCGTTGTCGTCCTGAAAGTAGACGAAGCTCTCCCCGTCCAGCGTGCGCACCGCCTTTTCGTTGATGTACAGGCAGTCGTTGCGCCGGTCCACCTCCACGAGCACGGAGCCGCGGGCGTTGTTTTCCAGCGTCAGCTGGTCGGCCTGGGAGGGCTTTAGGTACACAAAGCCTTCCTGCACCTCGATGCCGTTAAGCTCCGCCGCCTCGCACACAAGGCAGGGGCAGACGCCGCCGGTCAGCTGCACGTCCACCCATTCGCCGGGGGTGAAAAGCCCCGCGTCCGCGCCCGCCTCGATCACGAACATGGAGGAGCCAAGGTCCGAGATGGTCGCCACGCGCTCGTCCTTCCGGCTGACCGTCTTTTCGTCGTAGCGCTTGACATAGCTCACCACGCCGGAGAGCGTGCTGCGCAGCTCCCGCTCCGCCGTCTGGCTTTCCAAACGTTCTACTTTTAAGTTCGCCACGCGCAGGGCGTCCTGCGTTTCGCGCAAGGCTTTCTCATACGGGGCGGCGACGTCCTCCACCGTGTCGGCCTTCTCCAGCTCCTCCTCGTCCTCGATGAAGGAGAGGCGGATGCGCTGCTCCTCCATGGCATAGTCTCGATCCTGCTCGGTCTGCCGGATGGAGAGCCGCAGCCGCTCGGCCTCGTCCCTGGCCGCCTCCAGCTGCTCGTGCAGATCGCCCATGTCCAGCTGGCCCAGCAGCTGCCCGGCCTCCACCACGTCGCCCACGGAGATGAACAGCTCGTCGTAGGGCACGTCGCTGACGCCGAAGGCCACGGATTCCTGCCGCACGGAGGAATAGCGGGCGCTGAAGTTGGTCGTTTCAACTAAATCGCCCCGCTGCACGTAGGCCAGCTGAAATTCCTCGCCCGCATATTCGGAGATGATGGGCATGTTCGGCAGCTCCTCCTCGGCGGGGAGCAGCGCGCAGCCGGAAAAGCAGAGGCAGAAAAACACAAGCAGACAGGAAGCGGCGGCCCTCAATGTCACGACCCCCCCAAACGGATATTTTATATGTTTTATATTATATACCACGGGATTTTCAGGCGCAACCAAAAAAGGCGCGGCGCAGTGTCCGCGCGCCGTGCCATGATAGAGAAGGGAAAGTCAAAGGGCCGTTCAGAGTATGTTCTGCACGCTGGGTTTTTCCCGGTCGGCCAGGGCCTCGACCGCCCGGCGCAGGCGCTTTAAGCAGAGCAGCGCCTCGTCCGTTTGCCGCTTTTCGCACCTGTCTTTCAGGTCCAGCAGCGCTTCCTCCACGGCCTGTATGTCGCCGTGAATGGCCACGCAGCGCCAGGCGAGGCGGCGGCTCTGCCAGGCATGCAGGAGCGCATCCAGCGCCGCGTCCGCCTCCCCGCCGGAGAGCAGGCTCCGCTCCACCTGCAGGCAGTCATCCGCTAAGACCCGCGCGCCCGACTGCACCCAGAGAAATAAGGAAAGGGCCGCAAAAAGGACCACGAGGGACAGAAGGATCATCGTAACGTTCCCGCGCATTTTTTACCAATCCACCTTTGAAGGGTCCAGGGCCTGGAGGCGCTTTAGCTCGCCGCCCTGCATGCCCTGCACGGTCATGAGGCCGCGGGCATCCAGCGCGCAGTAGAACACGTCGCGCGGGTCGAGCCTTAAGGAGCGCAGCTTCTGCCGCAGCCAGTTTTCGTCCAGATGCGCCAGCAGGAGGGCAGCGGTCTGGATGCGGCCGTCCAGCACCAGGTTGAGGGGCAGGCCCTCGTAGGGCGTTTGCAGCTTTATATCCTCCGGCTGCACGGGCCGCCTTTGGGAGATGGGGAACACGGAGACCTGGCCGGAGACCTCCAGAACGGCGCAGCCCACGTCGTGCATGTCGTACACTCCCGCGCTGCGCACCCGCTCCAGCAGCTCGTTCAGCGTGAAGCCCTGCTGCCGCAGGGCCTGCCGGTCGATGACGCCGTTGCGCACCAGCACCGTGGGCCGCCCCGCCAGCAGGCCCCGCGCCCGCTCGCTCTTCATGCACAGGATGGAGATGACGGCATAGCACAGCAGCAGCGCGCCGATGGGCATCACGCCGTAGAGCAGGGGGATGCCCACGTCCGCCATGGGCGTTGCGGCCAGGTCCGAGACGATCACCGTGAACACCAGCTCGAAGGGCTGCATCTGCCCCACCTGCCGCTTGCCCATCAGGCGGAACAGGCACATCACCATGAGATACAGGAGCACCGCGCGAACAAACATGGTGAGCATTTGGGCTTCTTTCTCTCCCTTCCGGCCGGAAATATAAGTGGAACAGCCTTCAGAAAGTATGGTTCGCCGCGGCCCATCTCATGCGCGTTAAGGGCCGAGCGGATGCGTTTTCCCTTGCGCGTTTTCCCTTCGAGCGCTATACTGGAAAGTAGAAAAGGCCGCCCCGCAAAAAGGGACGGCGGCAAAGACAAAAAAGAAACTTGACAAGGAGGCACGATCTTTTATGAACGATCCCGTATTGCAGGCCATTTTCGACAGGCGCAGCATTCGCGCCTACAAGAAGGACGCCGTGACCGAGGAACAGAAGCAGACCTTGCTGCAGGCGGCCCTGGCCTCGCCCAGCGCCCGCAACTCCCAGCCCTGGCACTTCACCTTCGTGGAGGATCAGGCGCTCCTTTCCCGCGTGAACGCCGCCATGTGCGAGCGGCTGGCCTCCCCGCAGGATAAGGAGAACAGGACCGGCATGGCCGACCCTGCTTACAGCGTGTTCTACCATGCGCCGCTGGTGGTGTTCATCTCCGGCCCGGCGAACCTGGAGGGCATGCGCTTTGCCCCGATCGACGCGGGCATCGCGGTGGAGAACCTGGCCCTGGCCGCCCAGTGCCTGGGGCTTGGCTCCGTGATCCTGGGCATGCCCCGCGAGGCGTTCCTGGGCGAGGAAGGCCCGGCCCTGGAAAAGGCCCTCAACTTCCCCGAGGGCTATGAGTTCAAGATCGCCATTTCCATCGGCAGGCCCGACACCACCAAGGGCGCGCACCCCGTGGGCGAGAACAAGTACAGCTTCCTGTAAAAACAGCCAAGGAGGAGACAAACGCCATGCTGGATTACCGCTACGACACGCAGCTCCTGATCGAGGGAGAGGACCTGGACGAGGACGAGATCAACGACTACATCACCGACAACTTCGAGGGCGACAGCCTGCTCTGCGTGGGCGACGACGAGCTGATCAAGATCCACTTCCACACCAACGAGCCTTGGGACATCTTGAAGTATTGCTCCACCCTGGGCGAGATCTACGACATCGTGGTGGAGGATATGGAGCGCCAGTCCAGGGGCCTGCAGGGCTGATGAAGCGACCCTAAAAAACCTACAAATCGAGAGGAAAATGAGCCATGGCACTGTTAGGCGATACGAAGTACAGCGGCGTGTTCTTCGAGGTGGACGGCGGCCTGGAACGCCATTTCGACGACGAAACGCTCAGGATCGAGCCCTGGGGCGAAAACAGCCTGCGCATCCGCGCCACCAAGGAGCCCGCCTTCTCCGGCGAGCCCTGGGCGCTGCTGCCGCCCGCGCCCTGCAAGGCGGAGATCGAGATCGAGACATACACCGCCAGGCTGCGCAACGGCGGCATCGAGGCCGAGATCAGCTCCGGCGGCAAGCTCACGCTGCGCAACGGGCAGGGGAAGATCCTGCTGGAGGAATACATCCGCAACCGCAAGGACCCGCACGCGGCCTACTGCTCCGCCCTGGAGGTGGAGCCCCGCGAGTTCTGCCCCATTTTGGGCGGCGACTACACGCTGCGCGTCCGCTTTGAGTCCGCGCCGGAGGAGAAGCTCTACGGCATGGGCCAGTACCAGATGCCCCATCTGGACTTGAAGGGCTGCGACCTGGAGCTTGCCCAGCGCAACTCCCAGGCCTCCGTGCCCTTCCTGCTCTCTTCCCTAGGGTACGGCTTCCTTTGGAACAACCCCGGCGTGGGCCGCGTCTGCTTCGGCAAGAACCTGACCACCTGGGAAGCCCGCAGCACCCGCGAGATGGACTACTGGGTCACCGCAGGCGACAGCCCCGCCCAGATCGAGGAGGCCTACGCCAGGGCCACGGGCACCGTGCCCGAGATGCCGGACTTCGCCAAGGGCTTCTGGCAGTGCAAGCTGCGCTACCGCACCCAGGAGGAGCTGCTGAACGTGGCCCGGGAGTACAAGCGCCTGGGCGTGCCGGTCTCCGTGATCGTGGTGGACTTCTTCCACTGGCCCCACCAGGGCGACTGGAAGTTCGACCCCGACTACTGGCCGGACCCGGAGGGCATGATCCGGCAGCTTAAGGAGATGGGCATGGAGCTCATGGTCTCCATCTGGCCCACGGTGGACCAGGAGAGCGAGAACTACACCGAGATGCTCAAGAAAGGCCTGCTCATCCGCGCGGACAGGGGCCTGCGCATCGCCATGGACTTTATCGGAAACACCGTCCATTTCGACGCCACGCGGCCCGAGGCGCGGCAGTTTATCTGGCAGAAGGCCAAACAGAACTACTTCGACAAGGGCGTCAAGCTCTTCTGGCTGGACGAGGCCGAGCCCGAGTACAGCCGCTACGACTTCGACCTGTACCGCTACTATCTGGGCCCCAACCTGCGCGTGGGCAACATCTACCCGGCCATGTACGCCAAGGCCTTCTTCGACGGCATGCGCTCCGAGGGCGTGGAGAGGCCCATCAACCTGCTCCGCTGCGCCTGGGCGGGCAGCCAGCGCTATGGCGCGCTGGTCTGGTCCGGCGACATCCACTCCAGCTTCGCCTCCCTGCGCAACCAGCTGGCCGCGGGGCTGAACATGGGCCTTGCGGGCATCCCCTGGTGGACCACGGACATCGGCGGCTTCCACGGCGGCGATCCCAAGGACCCCGCCTTCCGCGAGCTGCTGGTGCGCTGGTTCGAGTACGGCGCCTTCTGCCCGGTGATGCGCCTGCACGGCGACCGCGAGCCCTCCCTGCCGCCCATCGGCGAAAAGGGCGGCGGCATCTGCTCCTCCGGCTCCGACAACGAGATCTGGAGCTACGGGGAGGAGAACTACGGCATACTGCGCGACCACATCCTGCTGCGCGAGCGGATGCGCCCCTACATCGACCGCATCATGCGGGAGGCCCACGAGAAGGGCACCCCCGTGATCCGGCCCCTGTTCTACGACTTCCCCAAGGACCCCGCCGCCTGGAACGTGGAGGACCAGTTCTTCTTCGGCCCCGACCTCCTCATCGCCCCGGTTTTGCACGCGGGGGAGAGGGAGAGGAACGTCTACCTGCCCACCGGCGCGGACTGGGTGGAGACCCACAGCGGCAAGACCTATCCGGGCGGCCAGACCGTCCTGTGCCAGGCGCCCATCGAGCGCATCCCGGTCTTCGTCCGCAAGGGCGCGGAGCTGGGCTTCAGCGTATACGGGGAATAAGGCAAAAACCCAAAGCAACAAAAGCAGGCGCGGCTCTTGAACAAAGAGCCGCGCCTTGCGCATGTTTGGGAAGGGCCTTTACGCCTCGTCCTCCTTGATGAGGTACTTGCGCGTCTTCCACTTGCCGGACATGTAGTACACGATGCCGATCACGAAGGGCGTAAAGCCGGCGATGGCATCGCCGTACCAGAAGCCTAAGTACCCCATGTGGGCGGCCAGGCCCAGCAGCAGGGAGAGGGAGATGCGCATGATGATGCCGTCGAACAGGGCCACGGC
>CANQPP010000079.1 GCA_947625765.1 uncultured Clostridia bacterium | reverse complement strand
GTCGTTGGTGAACGACGGGCCCGTCACCATCCTGTACGACACGGGGAGGCTGTTCTGATGCTGGAGATACGCAAGCTGGTGCTGGGCGTCTGCGCCACGAACTGCTATGTGGTGCGCGATGAAACGGGCGCGCTGTACGTGATCGACCCGGCGGACGACGCACCCGCCATACTGCAAGAGATAGAGAAGCTCGGCGGGGGCAGGTACAGCGTCCTGCTGACCCACGCCCATTTCGACCACATACTGGCCCTGGACGGCCTAAACCCCGAGAAGGTATATCTGCATCCCTTGGAGGCCCCCGCGCTGAACGACCCGTACCTCAACGTGAGCGCCCAGGCGGGCGAGGCGGCGGTGAGAAGCGCGCAGACCACACCCGTCGAGGAAGGGGATAAGGTCGGCCCCTTCACCGTGCTGCACACGCCCGGCCACAGGCCCGGCGCGGTGTGCTTCTACGACGAGCAGGACGGCGCGCTGTTCAGCGGCGACACGCTGTTCGCCTCCGGCTACGGGCGGCTGGATCTGCCCGAGGCCGAGCCGGAGAAGATGCTGGAGTCCATCCGGCGGCTTTTGGCCCTGCCGAAGGAGACGCGCATGTACCCCGGCCACGGGCCCGACACCACGATCGGGCGGGAAGCGGAGGGCTGGCGATGGTGATCCGTCTGCAGACCCCGTTCATGGACCTATACAACGACCTGGGCGATGTCGTGCGTTTGTTTTATGGGGAGGTCACGATCCAGCCGGACGCGGCGGAGGCGGACCTTGCCATACTGTACGCGGTGGACGGGAACGGCCACCTCGTGCGGATCGGGCAGACGCAGGCCCGGCGGCCCTTAAGCCCCAGGGGCGGCGGCATTCTGGAGGAAAAGCGCCTGCTCAAGCGCGCCGCCAAGGGCTGTCTCTACGACGCGCTCAAGGCCTATACGGGCCGCAAGCCGCCCTGGGGGTCGCTGACGGGCATACGGCCCACCCGCCTGTTCGCCGAGCGTCTGGAGGCCGGAGAAACGCCCGAGGAGGCGGAACAAAGCCTCTGCCGCCTGTTCGACCTGGACAGGGACAAGGCGGAGCTGCTCAAGCGCATCGCGCGGGTGCAGGCGGACGTTCCGGCGCCAAAGCCCGGCGAGATCGACATCTACATCGGCATCCCCTTCTGCACCACCCGCTGCAGCTACTGCTCCTTCGCGGCCACGGATCTAAAGCACGGCGGCCCGCTGGTGGAGCCCTACATCGAGGCCATCCGGCGGGAAATGCGTTTGTGTGCCCCTTCCCTTGCGGGCTACTCCGTCCGCTGTATCTACATCGGCGGAGGAACGCCCACCGCCTTGAGCGTGGAGGGCCTGCGCTCGGTGATCGTCACGGCCCGGGAGTGCTTTCCCTGCGAAGGCGAGTTCACCGTGGAGGCGGGCCGGCCGGACACCATCACGCCGGAAATGCTGCGCATGCTGAAAAACGAGGGCGTGAACCGCGTCTCCGTGAACCCGCAGACCATGAACGATGAAACGCTGCGCCGCATCGGCCGGGCGCACACGGCGCAGGACGTGGTGCGCGCCTACGAGCAGACGAGGGAGATGGGTTTTAGCGCGGTGAACATGGACCTGATCCTCGCCCTGCCGGGAGAGACGCTTAAGGACGTCCAAAGGACGCTGGACAAGGTGGAAGCCCTTTCCCCGGAGAACCTGACCGTGCACACGCTGGCCATCAAGCGGGCCTCCAGGCTGCACGCTCTGGGCGAGCAGCCCGCGACCGACCAGGCGCAGGCCATGGTGGACCTGGCCGCTAAACGCGCGCCGGAGATGGGCATGGAGCCCTACTACCTGTATAGGCAGAAGTACATGGCGGGGAACCTGGAAAACGTGGGCTACTGCAAGCCCGGCAAGGTCTGCCTGTACAACATGGACATCATGGAGGAGATCGCGCCCATCGCGGCGTTCGGGGCCGGGGCCATCTCCAAGTGGCTGTATCCCCGCATGCGCCGCATCGAGCGGGCGCCCAACGTCAAGAACATCGAGCAGTACATCGCGCGCGTGGACGAGATGGCCGCGCGCAAGCGGGCCCTCTGGGAGGGCTGAAATAGCGGAACAGAAGGCGCTTCGGCGGCAGGGAGAAGCCGCCGGGGCGCCTTTTGCTTATATCCAAAGGCGAAGAAAAACGAGAGGCCTCCAACGCGCTTTTCGGGCTTGACAGCGGCGATCCTTTTTACTATATTGTTCCTGTGCGCCAAAACGGCGCGCATAGCAAAACGGGACCTTCAGAAAGGCAGGTGGACCAGACATGGACGGGAATGGGAAATGCGGCCTGAACGATCCGAACCCAGGGCGAAGTCGCCGCCGGGCGCATGCGCTGGCCGCTGTCTTTGACCCAAAATAAAAGGGTAACGAATCTGCGGGGGGAGAAGTAATGCCCCCGCTAGTTCAGAGCCTGCCTTGACCATCCTCGGAACAACTCCGGCGCGTCCCCGCTGAAAAAAGGGAAAAGCCCTTTGGTTAAAGCGCGGACGGACAAAAAAGCGAAAGGAGCCAAGACCGATGGAGCATTTTGAGCAGCTGAACCAATGTTTGCAGGCCGGGAACCTGGCCGAACTCCGCCAAATGCTGGCGGAGATGAACGAAGTCGATATCGCGGATTTTCTGCAGGAGCTGGATAAGGAGCACACGCTGCTCGTTTTCCGCCTGCTGCCCAAGGACCTCTCTGCGGACGTGTTCTCCTACATGGAGGCCGACCGGCAGCAGCTGATCGTGGAGGGCATCTCCGACAAGGAGGTGCAGCGCGTGATCGACGATCTGTACATGGACGACGTGGTGGACTTCCTGGAGGAAGTCCCCGCGAACGTGGTCAAGCGCGTGCTGCGCACCGTGGATGCGGACACGCGCCAGACGATCCTGGAGTACCTCAAGTACCCCAAGGACAGCGCGGCCTCCCTGATGACGCCGGAATTTGCCGAGCTTCATGAGGACATGACCGTGAAGGACGCCCTTGAGCACATCCGCCAGACCGCCACGGAGAAGGAAACGCTGGATGTGATCTACGTGATCGACAGGACCCACCACTTGAGCGGGTTCACCACGCTGTACCGGCTGATCACCACCGAAGGGGACGCGAAGGTCTCCGCTTGCACGGACCGGGGCGTGTTGTCGGTGGGGACCATGGACGACAAGGAGCAGGTGGCCAAGACATTCGCCCGCTACGACCTTTCCGCCATGCCCGTCGTGGACCACGAGAACCGGCTGGTGGGCCTGATCACCGCGGACGACATCATGGACGTCATCCAGGAAGAGAACACCGAGGATATGGAGATCATGGCGGCCATCACGCCGTCGGAAAAGCCGTACCTGAAGACCGGCGTGTTCGAGCTGGCCAAGCACCGCGTGCTCTGGCTGCTCATCCTGATGGTCTCCGCCACGGTCACGGGCCGCATCATCGGCTATTACAACGGCCTTCTGCAGTCCGCCGTGGTGCTGGCCTCCTTCATCCCCATGCTGATGGATACCGGCGGCAACTGCGGCTCGCAGGCCTCCGTGATGGTCATCCGCGGCCTTGCCCTGGGTGAGGTGGGGATGGGGGACATACTGCGCGTCCTCTGGAAGGAGCTGCGCGTGGGCTTGTTGGTGGGCGGCATCTTGTCCTTGGTCAACTTCGGCCGCATCCTTCTCTTTGAGCACGTGGGCGTCATGGTGGCGGTCACGGTGAGCCTGTCGCTGTATGTGACGGTGATCGTGGCCAAGTGCATCGGCTGCTCGCTGCCGATCCTGGCGCGGCGCTGCGGCTTCGACCCGGCGGTGATGGCCAGCCCCTTCATCACCACCATGGTGGACGCGATCTCCCTGGTGATGTTCTTCGGCATCGCCTCCAACCTGCTGCACCTGGCCGCCTGACGCGGCCTTACAAAAATACACACGGGAGGTAAGCGCTTCATGGAAAACAAGATCGACTTTAAGGGCTTTATCCAGATCGCCCTGGTGGTGGAGGACATCGAGAAGGCCGCCGAGGAATGGTCCCGGCTGTTCGGCGTGCCCAAGCCGCCCATCCGCATCGACGAGCCCAAGGAGAACCCCAATCTGACCTACCGCGGCAAGCCCGCCTGCTACGGCCTCAAGTTCGCCGTGATCGACGCGGGCAGCTTCGTGATCGAGCTGCACGAGCCGGACGAGCACGAGAGCACCTTCCGTGAGTTTCTGGATAAGCACGGCAACGGCGTGCACCACTTAGGGTTCTGCGTGGGCGATAAGCGCGACGCGGTGATCGAGGAGCTGGAGAAGGACGGCTACCAGATGCGCACCATCGGCTATTACCCGGGCAGCAGCTGGACCATCGTGGACAGCGAGGACACGTTGGGCGTGAACCTCAACATAAAGCCCAAGCCCTGAGACAAAGTTTTTGAGCCAAGGAGGAGACGAAATGAAGGTACTGCTGGTCAACGGCGGCCCCCACAAGGAGGGCTGCACCTATACCGCCCTGTGCGAGGTGGCCAGGGAGATCGAGCGCGCGGGCATCGAAACGGAGATCTTCTGGCTGGGCAACAAGCCGGTGGGCGGCTGCATCGCCTGCAACAAGTGCAGGGAAACGGGAAAATGCGCCTTCGACGACGTGGTGAACCGCTTCCGCGAGAAGGCGGAGACGGCGGACGGCTTTATCTTCGGCACACCCGTGCATTACGCCGCTGCCACGGGCAACATGACCGCATTCATGGACCGGCTGTTCTACTCCGCGGGCAAGACCTTCTACATGAAGCCCGCGGCGGCGGTGGTCTCCGCGCGCAGGGCTGGCACCACGGCGACCTTCGACCAGATGATCAAGTACTTCACCATCCAGGAGATGCCCGTGGTCTCCTCGCGCTACTGGAACATGGTGCACGGCGCGAACGCCGAGCAGGTGAAGGAGGACGCCGAGGGCCTGTACACCATGCGCGTGCTGGGCCGCAACATGGCCTATCTGCTGCGCTGCCTGCAGGCGAGCCGGGAAGCCGGAGTGCCCCTGCCGGAGCAGGAAACGCCCGTGTTCACCAACTTCATCCGCTAGATCAAGAGGAAAACATAAAAAGAAAGCAGACGGCAAAAGCGTCTGCTTTCTTCTTTTCCGCGCTGTGCCCTATGGATCGACGGGGGAAAGGGAAACGATCTCGTGCCCGGCCGCGGTCAGCAGCCGGAGGGCGTCGCCCAGGCGTGCTTCCCTGACCAGAACGTAATCGGTGTCGAACGTGGAAACGGTGAACACGGAGATGGAGCCCTCCGCCAGGACGGCCAGCAGGGCATGGAGCACGCCCACCAGGGAAAAGTCCAGCTGCCCTGCGATGCGCAAGGCGCGGAAGCCTTCCTTGACGGCCAGAGCGTCGGCGGGGACCTGTTGCGCGGGGCAGACCAGGGACAGCTCCTTGTCCGTCACGGAGAGAAAGCAGGGCGGCAGGAGCGGCTGCGCGGGATAGGCGGCGAGCTTGCAGACGGACATCGTTTGGGGCAGGAGTTCCAGCTTCATGGAATAGAGACCTCCGAACGGTTTTTCAGCGGGAAAAAGGGATAAAAGAAAAGACAGAATGGAAGTACACTCTGTCTTACTTTCCGCTTGTTCGTTTACGCCTTGAGGGCGGCAGCGCGGCGGGCGAGCTGCGCCTTTTTGCGGTTGGCGGCGTTCTTATGGATAACGCCCTTGCCAACGGCCTTATCGACGGCGCCGGAAGCGACGCGGAGCATAGACTCGACCTGTGCAGCATCGCCGGTGGCAACGGCCGCATCAAACTTCTTGAGGATCGTCTTCACAGAGGTTTTCACCATGCGGTTGCGCAGGTTCTTGGTCTTGGTGACCTTCACACGCTTGATGGCGGACTTGATGTTTGGCATTGTGTTTCACCTCCTACGCCGTAAATCAACGTTCCTATAATAGCATAGCTTTTTCAAAAAAGCAATCCTTATTTTTTAGACTTTTTAAGCAAATCAGCGTTAAAATTCTGTCCCATCGGGCAGACTAGCGCTGAAAAGCCAAGCGGCGGCCATTATGACGGGCCGTTTTATCGAGGGAGGGTGAGTCGATTGGCGTGCATCAACACCGATCTTGCCCTGGAAGCCCGCGAGGCGGTGGGCGAGATACCGGGCGTGGAGATGGAGCAGGAGAAGAAGGGAGAAACGCTGGTGACGCGCGTGCACGTGGTCACGCCCATGGGCGCACGGCGCATGGGCAAACCGATCGGGCGGTACGTCACCATCGAGAACGAGGAGCTCTCCCGGGCGGAGACGCTGCGGGACCGCGAGATGGGCGGCATCATCGCCGAGGAGCTGCGCGCCTTGCTGGGAGAGGAACAGGACGGCTGCGCGATGGTGGCGGGGCTGGGCAACCGGGAGCTGACGCCGGACTCCCTAGGCCCCCGCGTCACCGGGGAAATACTGGTCTCCCGGCACATCAAGGAGAACATGCCGGACTTTCTGGACGAGCGCGTGCGCAGCGTCTGCGCGGTGAGCCCCGGCGTCATGGGCGTGACGGGCATCGACACGGGGGAGCTGCTGCGCGCCGCCGTGGAAAGCGTGCGCCCTGCCTGCCTGATCGCCGTGGATTCCCTGGCGGCCCGCAGCCGCAGGCGCATCCTGGGCACGGTGCAGCTTTCCGACGCGGGCGTGGTGCCGGGCAGCGGCGTGGGCAACCACCGCACCGCACTGACCCGGGAAACGCTGGGCCTGCCCGTGGTGGCCATCGGCGTGCCCATGGTGGTGCGCGCGGCGGTGATCGGCAGGGAGGCGCTGGAAACGGCGCTCAACTCCATCGTGCGCAGGGAGGGGAACGAAACGCCCATGGCCCGCCGCATCCGCGGGTACTTAGACGAGGAAACGCTGGAGGAGCTGTCGCAGGAGGATGCCTCCATGCGCGGCTTCGTGGTGACGCCGGTCTCCATAGACGAGGCGGTGCGCAACGTGGCCACGCTGGTCGCCGAGGGGATCAACCGCTGCCTGCAGCCGGAGCTCAAATACGAGGAGATCCAGGCCATGCTGTGAGGGCAGGGGAAACCGAACGCAGAAGAAAGGGATGGAAACGCCATGACGGACCAGCAGCTTTTGCAGCTGATCTACAAGAACGCGGAAATGGGCCGAGACGGCCTGGAAAAGCTGATCGAAAGGACCGACGACCGCAGCCTGCGCCGCACGCTGGCCCGGCAGTTCGCCGAATATCAGGACGTGATGAACGAGGCGAAGGACAGGCTGGCGGACTTTAAGGAGGAGCCCAAGGGCGCGCCGGGCATGGTCAAGGCCTCGCAGGGGATGATGACACAGATGATGACGGGCGTGGACGCCTCCTCCACCAAGATGGCGGAGATGGTGATCGAGGGCAGCACCCAGGGCGTCATCAAGCTGACGCGGGAAATGCACGACTACGAGGGCGTGGACAACAGGGCCCGCGAGCTGGCGGAGAAGCTGCTGCGCACCGAGCAGTCGAACATCGAGCGCCTGCGCCAGTTCCTATAAAGAAGGCGCAAAAACACGGGCTCCGGCCGAAGAAGCGGCTGGGGCCCATTCTTTCCGCAAAGCGAAAGCCCAAGCACCCCCGCCCCCTTTGCCGCATAGGATATGGACAAAGGGGGAGACGAAAATGGTCCTGCGGGGAGAGCTATACCGGGCGGACCTGAACCCGGTGCTGGGCTGCGAACAGGGCGGCCTGCGCCCGGTGCTGGTCCTGCAGAACGACGTGGGGAACCGTTACAGCCCCACGGTGATCGTGGCCGCCATCACCTCGCGCACGGGCAAGGCGCGCCTGCCCACGCACATCTGCCTGCGGCAGGGCGAAGGG
>CANQPP010000078.1 GCA_947625765.1 uncultured Clostridia bacterium | reverse complement strand
ATCCGCGTCCGGGCCGCCGAAGCGGGCGGCGAAGGCGGAGAAGTGCCGCCGCGGGGCCCCGTCGCAGCCGAACAGGTCGGTCTCCGGGGAGGCGAAGTCCGGCGAGTCAAAGGCGGGCGCGCCCTTTAAGCGCGTGATGGCGCGGGCATAGGCGGCAAAGTCCATGGAGACGGCCTGCCCGTTTTCCACCCGCAGCCAAGGCTGCTCCGCCGCGGAGCAGGGCGGCATGGTCCAAAGCTCCGCACGGCCGGGGTGATCGAGCGCGTCCTGGGCGGAGGCAAGCACCACGGAACAGAGATAGTCGCGGAAGAAGCCGCTGCCGTCCGCCTCCAGCGTGAGCGGCCTGCCCGCCTCATCGTGCAGGGAAAGGGAGTTGAGGTAGGCGGGGAACAGGGCGGAAAGCTCCGCGGAGAGCTGCATCTGTTCCTGCGTGAGCGGCGCAGCCTCGTCCCGGAGAGTCACGCGGCCGCTTTCATCCGTTTCCGGCTCGAAGCGGTGCCGTTCGGTCAGGCCGCCGAACTGCCATTCGTAAGCCATGTCCGCGTGGGACAGGTCCGTGATGGGGCAGTAGCAGGAGGCGGCGAAGATGGCGTCGCTGGCGTCCGCCGCGCCGATCTGCTTTAGGTAGGGCTTGTAGTCCGGGTGGTCGCCCGTGGCGCCCAAAAGCGCGGAGAGCGCGCCGCCCGCGCTGGTGCCGTTCGATATGATGCGGCTCTCGTCCCCGGGCAGCTCCTTGGCGAAGAAGTGCAGGAAGGCGACGGCGGCCTTGTAGTCCACGATGCAGGCGGGCGCCTTGCCCACGAAGCGGCCCTGCGCGTCCTGCTGGCTGCGGCCCCGGATGCCGGGGCAGGCGACCACGTAGCCGTGGCGCAGGGCGGAGAGGACGGCGTTGGGCCGCGTGGGGCCCCAGTGCTCCGTGCCGGGCTCGCCCGCGGGGCCGGGCATGTAGCCGCCCACGGTGTTGGGCAGGAACACCGGCGCAGTGTCCAGCTCGAAGCCGTGGATCGCGCCGCCGTGGTAGTAGCTTTCCGGCACGAACAGGTTGAGCCGCTGGAAATCCGGCAGCGGCGCGTTATCCGCGTAGGGGATGTTTCGGAAGGCGCGGTAGAGAAAGGGGCCGCCGGGGCCCTGGGCCTCCTCGACGGTGTAGGCGTGTTTGTCGAATCGCAGCATGGTGCATCAGCTCCTTATCAGCGTGAGTAGTGTGTTTAGGTCGGTGATCTCGTAGAAGGGCGCGCCCTTCGGCCTCTCCTGCCGCCGGGGATTGTACCAGACGCCAGCGATGCCGGCGTTGCGGGCGGCGGCCATGTCGGAGGAGAGGGAGTCGCCCACCAGCACGGCCTGGCTTTTCTCTTTGCAGCCGAGCCCGGAAAGGGCCAGCTCCACCAGAGCGGGGTCGGGCTTCTGCACGCCCGCCTCCTCGGAGATCACCACGGCGTCTAGGTAAGGGGCCAGGCCGGAGAGGGCCAGCCGCCTGCGCTGCACCACGGAAAAGCCGTTGGTGACGATGGCCGTGGGGACGCGCCGCCTGCGCAGAGCCTGCAGGACCCCCAACGAGCGGGGCAGGACGAAGCAGGACTCGGACAGGCCTTTTAGGAAGATGGCGGCGGCGTCGCGCGGGTCCATGGAGGAGCCCAGCTCCTGCAGGAGCAGCCGGAAGCGCAGGATGCGCAGCTCCTCCGGCGCGATCTCGTCCTTCTCCAGGCGCAGCCAGAGCCCCTTGTTGATGACGGAAAAGCGCTCCTGCGCGCCGGGCGCGGGCACGCCGCAGCGCTCCAGCACCATGGAAACGGCGTGGCGCTCGGCCAGGTCGAAGTTGAACAGCGTGTTGTCCGCGTCCAGAAGGACGTAGGAAAAGGGCATGGGAAGCCTCCTTGTTTTTTCTTTGCGGTTTAGGCAGAAACATGTCCTGCAAAGACATTATACCATAATAATGAGTGGGAAGCACGGCTTAAAATGGGCGGGAGGCTTTCTCCAAAATGTCTGGGAAAAAGGCGATGAACGGAAAAAGACGGCCGGGCAGGGCCGTCTTTTTCAAAATATGCCTTCAGTGCACCAGCCGGATGCGGCGGGGCAGGTTCTCGATCAGGATCTCCTCGCTGCCGTCGGCCCACTCGCCGTCCAGCGACCAGGAGATGTGCTTGGGCGAGAAGATGCGCACCGACGAGGCGCTGCGGAAGGTGATCATCTCGCAGTTGTAGGTCTGGTTCCGCAGGGCCTGGATGCACTCGTGCAGCGCCTGCAGGTTCTGCGGCGCGCGGACGAGCAGCACCTCGAACAGGCCGTCGCTCATGTCCACCAGGCCGGGGTCCAGCGTCAGCACGCCGCCCACGCTGGTGGAGTTGCACACCGCGCCGAAGAGGTATTCCTCCTCCAGCGTTTCCTCGCCGATCTCGATGCGGATGCGCTCGGCGTGCAGGGCGGTCAGCTCCTGGATGCCCTCGAGCACGTAGGCCAGGTGGCCCAGGGCGTTCTTGACGTTCTGGGGCGTGGAGTAGCTGGTCTTGGTGAAGGCCCCGAAGGAGGCCACGTAGGTGAAGTAGCGGTCGTTGAAGCGGCCCAGGTCCAGGGCCTGTTCTGTCCCCTCCACGATCTGCTGCGCGGCCTTGACCACCTGGCCGGAGAGGTGCAGAGAGCCCGCGAAGTCGTTGGTGGAGCCGGAGGGGATGTAACCAACCGGCACGTCGAGCCCGGCGTGTAGAAGGCCCGTCGCCGTCTCGTTGAGCGTGCCGTCCCCGCCGCAGCAGACCACCAGGTCCATGCCCGCGCCCAGGCGCTCCACGGCGGCGGTGGCGTCGCCCTGGCCCGCGGTCACGTACACGTGCGCGTCGTACCCGGCCCGGTTGAACACCGAGACGATCTCCGGCAGGGCCCGGCTGGCCTTCTTCATCCCCGCCGTCGGGTTCAAAATCAAAAGCAGCTGCTTCAAAGCGCGCGCACCTCCAGACGTTGCGGCCGCTTGGGACTCGTCCCCAAAGGCGGCCAGACCCATTATAGCACAAGCGGGACCGAATGAACAAAAGCCAAACGGTCCCGCGCAGGTTAAATATACATATCGTTGGAGCGCTATGCCTTCACGTACAGCCCCTCGACCTCACAGACGTACAGGATGTGGTAGTCCTTGCCCGGGTAGCAGGCCTTGTCGAGCGCGGGGTCCAAGAAGAACTGCCCGCCCATCGGCTGGCGGTAGAGGGCCCGGCAGAGGAACAGCGCGCGGGCGTCGGTCAGGTAGGGGATGCCGTCCTCGTGGGCGATGGGGAGAGAGGCGCGGGCCAGCTTATCCTCGTCGCGGCCGGAGGCGGTGCCCAGGTAGCGCATCTCCTGGCGGCGGCTCTCGTCCAGCACGGCCACGGAGAAGCGGCCGTTTTGGTCCAGCAGCTCGCGGGTGAAACGCTGGGGGCGGATCACCAGGTACAGAACGGGCTTGTTCCACAGGATGCCCATACCGCCCCAGGAGGCGGTCATGGCGTTTGCGCGGCCCGCGGCCTCGGTGGTCACGATCAGCCAGTCGCGGTCGATGACGCGGAACGGGCTTTGGTCAAAGCGCAGGGGGTCCAGGCGGGTAAATCCTTCCATTGAAAAACACTCCTTTCAAAGAATCGGGATTTAAGTTCATGTTGATTTTGATACAAACAGAATACGTGTAAATTTTCAAAGGCGCTTGACAAGAAAACTTGGCGATACTATAATAATGACAAGAAAACTTGGTATGGAGGTACTTTTATGAAGAAAGAAGAAATCCTAAAAGCAAGCCGCAAAGAGAATAAAAACAAAGATTTAGCGGAAATGGAAGTCATACGTCAAGCCGGAACTTACGCAGGAAGTGTAGGCGCGTTAGTGTGTTGCATTATTTCCTTGCTGTCTTCCCGACTTGCTCACATTATGCTGTACAGTCCGTGGGCTATATACTTCAGTATAGCTGCAACACAATGGTTGGTACGTTTTATCAAGTTAAGACGCAAGAGTGATTTAGTCTTGGCAATTCTGTTTCTGAGCCTTGGCGTTTTGGCTTTTGTCGGATTGGTTAATCGCCTTATAGAGGTTGGCGTATGAATGAGAAATTAAAGTTAAAAAACCATCTAAAAGAAGCACGTTCCGAAGCCAATCTTTCTCAAGCGCAGCTTGCGGAATTGGTGGGCGTATCCCGAAATACGATAAGCTCTATTGAAACCGGACAGTTTAATCCGACTGCCAAATTAGCTCTTATCCTATGCATTGCTTTAGACAAGAAGTTTGAAGATTTGTTCTATTTTTAGGAGGTCATCATGGAAAATTTGATGTTGTTAGTTTTGGGAATATTTATATCTGTCATTGGCATTGTCAATATAAAGGGCAATATCAGCACGATACACTCCTATAACCGACGGAAAGTGAAAGAGGAAGATGTCCCCAAATATGGAAAAACTATCGGGACAGGAACGCTTTTAATTGGAACCTCTCTTGTTTTGTCATTTGCTGTAACATTTTGGAATGAAGAGGCAATACCGTATATTATTATTCCGGCATTCATTGTCGGTTTGGCATTTATCCTATATGGACAAATCAAGTATAATCACGGTATATTTTAAGCAATCCACACGCATTTTACACCACAAAGGCGCACTTTTCAATGTTACCTCAGCATTGTACCAAACTCTGCGAGATCCTATCAAGGTTCTTTGCGGTTTTGATACAAACATCAGCCAAAAAGCAGCTGATCCGAGATCGCGATCCGCCCCTGCGCGCTGAAGTCGTTTTCCGTCCTCTTAAAATCGTAGACAAGGAGCTCGGGCCTGTTCCTCGCGCACTCCTTGACGCATTTGCCCGTCTTTTCGACGACCATCGTCGGGGCCGTTTGAAAGGGCGAGACGGCGTTGACGGAAACGACGGTGGTCACGTTTTCGACCGCCCGGGTGCGCAGGTGCCCCTTGAGGAGCTCGTAGCGCTCGGGATCGTCCGCATCGGTTACATCATAAAACAGGACCAGATCGATATCCGTATTCTTTTTGTAAAGTTCTCGAAAGAACTCGGGAAACCGTACTTCAAAGCAGATCCGTATCCCAAATCGGACGCCTTCCAATTCAAAGACGCCGTCGCCGCTCCCCTTTGCGAAATTCTCCCTGTCCCAGCCCCACAGGGCGCGCTTGTCATACGAATACGTTTCCCGGCCGGGCCGGAACAGCAGGGCGCGGTCATAAATTTCCCTTTCCCTGAACACGGTCCCAACGACGAAGGAGATGTCGTTTTCGTCCGCGAAGGACTGGAGCTTTTCGCGCATCGCGCGAACGAGAGCGAAATCCACGCAGGACGAGGTGGGGATATCCCGCGGAGGATAGCCCGTCAGGGCGCATTCGGGAAACAGGAGCAGACGGACGCCCTGGCTCTTGGCAAGGCGGAGCACCCCTTCGATCTCCCGATAATTCTCGTGGATATTTCCGGACACCGCAAACTGATACGCTGCGATCCTCATTTTTTATGCGCCTCCTTCTCAATGCAAACAGGCAGAAAAGCTGAAATTCCTTAATCCATGCGGCGGGTCAAGACGTACAGGGAAACGGCGCAGAGCAGACCCAGCACGCCGATCACCGCGTAGCCGTTCACGAAGCCGATGCGGTCGGCCATCGCGCCCATGACCACCGGCCCCAGCATGATGCCCAGCGCGTACACGGACTGGAAGAAGCCCATGCCCGTGGAGCGGGCCTCGCCGGGGATGTCGCGGATGCCGTTGCTCATGAGCAGGGAGATGAGCGAGGAGCTGCCCAGGCCCCCTGCGAACTGCACGGCCATGATGGCCGGGAGGCTGGAAAGGCGGGGCATGACCAGGGCGTAAATCCCCAAGAGCACGAAGCAGAAGCACATCATGGGCTTTTCTCCCAGCTTCTGGGCGGGCTTTGTGCCCACGAACCAGGCGGCGATCATGGAGGCGCCCATGAACAGGGCGGAGCAGGCGGAGATCTGAACGCCGCTGGCGCCCAGGTCCTTCAGGATGGAGGAGGTGAAGGAGTTGGCGGTGGCAAAGAGGATCAGGTGGTAGAGCAGGGCGGCGATGGAGAACAGCCAGAGGCGCCCGCCCTTTAGTGTGGCAAAGAGAGCGCGCAGCTCGGGCTTTTCGCCCACGGGCGGCTCGTCCCTCACGAACAGGGCCACAGCGAAGCCCGCCGCACCGGCCAGCGCGCTGCCCAGGAACAGGCTCTGCATCCCGAAACGCTCGTACAGAACGCCGCCCAGCAGGTAGGCCGTGAGCGTGCCCGCGTTGTTCATGGCGGTGAGGATCCCGATGGACTTGGACAGCTCGGACGGTTCATAGTAGCGGGAATAGAGGATGGTGAAGGAGATCCACATGGACGAGGCGATGCCGGAGAGCAGGTTGGCCAGCAGCATGGGGACGGGGCTGGGCCAGAGCATGCGGATGACGGAGGCCAGGCAGCAGAACACCATCCCCAGGAGGATGAACAGCCGGTGCTTCTGCAGGTAGTCGGCGCTCACCCCCAAGGGCAGGCGCGCCACCAGCTGGGTAAAGCCGTAGGCACCGATGATGGTGCCCGCGAACGTGGCGGAAATGCCAAGGCCCAAAAGATAGGGCGACAAAAAGGGGTTGTAGATATATTGGGAGAACCAGAAGAAAAAGGACGCGACGCACATAAGCGCCCGCTTGGTCTTTATGGGAGTGGACATGTTCGGAGATGATCCTCCTTGGCTTTAAGCGATAGAGAAGGGGCCGCTCCCGGAAGATATGGGGGCGGCCCCGCTGGATGGCGGTTCAGTGAAAGGGGATCACAGGGTGACGGCGGCCACATCCTGGGGATGCTCCGCGTGCCACTTCTTGAGCTCTTCCAGGTCCTCGGTCCAATCCAGGTAGGAATATTCCTGGGCCTTTTCGTTGGTCTTGAACCAGTTGAGGAAGTCGTCGAACATCTCGAGGGACCAGCGGCCGTCGATCTGCGCGGTGGTGTAGGTCTTTTCCTCCAGGCGCTGGAAGCCGAAGATGTCGCGGACGTGGGACTTCTCCGCATGCACGACCACTTCTTCCGCCATGTGCGCGGGGATGAAGATGACGCCGGAGATGGTGCCCAGCACCACGTCGCCGGGCAGGCAGGTGGCCTTGCCGATGCGGGTGGGGCCGTTGAAGGAGGTCATGGTCACGTCGCCGATGCCGGTGGGATCCACGCCGCGATAGTAGACCTGGATGCCGGGGATGTTGACGACCTGCTCGTTGTCGCGGATGCCGCCCCAAATCACGGCGCCGCCCCTCTTGGTGCGGGTAGCGATGGCGGTGGACAGGTTGCCGCCCACATAGGTGCCCTGGAAGATCTTATCGAACAGATCGACCACGACCACGTCGTCCTCCACCAGGGAGTCGATCACCCACTGGTTGAAGAAGCCCTTGCGGCCCTCCTCGTTGTGGCCATAGTCGAGCAAAGTCTGGTGCAGGTCGGGGCGCATGGGGACCATGGAGGTGGTCACGGCGCGGCCGATCAGCTTGGTGCCGGGGTGGGTGGTGCGGAACTCGCCCTCGAACTGGTACTTGTAGCCCTTCTGCCACAGGGGGCCCCAGGCCTCCTCCAGGGTGATGTTGCGCATGCGGCGCAGGATGTCGGAGGGAACCTTGGGACGGCCGTCCTCAAAGCGCTCGCCCTTCCAAAGGGGAGTGATCTGGATAATGTCTTCCCTAGCGCTGAACTTCATGTGTCGTGCTCCTTTTCCTTGTCGTTGTGTATGCGGTCTTGATGAGCCACCGCTTGTTCCCGTTTATCATATCAAATGCCTTTAACAAATGCAACAACTTTTGTTCGCGGCGGGCACAAAAAAGCGGTTTCGTTGCGGGAAGCGGAAAATCGTTCCGCGATGCAAAATCAAGGAGAGGCAAAACGAAGCGCGGAAAGCGCTATATATAGTGGAAGGGGAAGGACCGAAAGCGGCGATGCGAGCTTTAACGGAAAATTTTTTAAAGAAAGGGGTTGACATGAGGGGAGGGGAAGTGGTAATATACAGAAGCTGTCCGCAAGAAGGGCCCGCCGGAGACGGTGCTGGGGAGCTTCAAAACGGTCAGCGGGAACCTTGAAAACGATACAGGAAACGAGAAGGAAAAGCAAGGCAAGAAGCAACGGGAGAAGCCCGGAGGGCCTGCAAAAGGGTCTAAAGGGTGAAAGGCCTTAAGTTGATTCCAAAGATTCCGAAATAAGAGTAATGTCAGCGGACGAGAAGAAGTCTGCGAGGATGAAACTTTTTTAATATGAGAGTTTGATCCTGGCTCAGG
>CANQPP010000077.1 GCA_947625765.1 uncultured Clostridia bacterium | reverse complement strand
GCCGTCCTTGGGCGTTGCGCCCTCGGGCACGTGGATGTGGATGTCCGTGGTCTTGTAGAAGTCCGGCTTTACGGAAAGCTCGCCCGCGTGGGCGCGGATGTAGCTCACCGCGGCCTTGGCGGATTCCTGCATCACCTCGCCCAGGCTGCCGGTCAGCAGCAGCTGGCCGCTGCCCTGCATGGGCACGGCCTCCACCACCAGCGTTTCGCCCCCGACGGCGGTCCAGGCCAGGCCGTTCACCGCGCCGACGCGGGGCGTTTGCAGCTCCTCCTTCTCCCTGCGGAAGCGGGCGGGGCCCAGCAGCGCTTCCAGCCTCCTGGCGGAAACGCGCATGCTCTTCTTCCCCTCCAGCGCCTGCACCGCGCCCTTGCGGCAGAGGGCGGCCAGCTCGCGCTCCAGGTTGCGCACGCCTGCCTCGCGGGTGTAGCCGTCGATCAGGGCGCGCAGAGCGTCGTCGTCCATCTTGAGGAAGCTCTTCTTAAGGCCGTGCCTCTCCAGCTGCCGGGGCAGCAGGTGGCGCTTGGCGATCATCAGCTTCTCCTCATCGGTGTAACCGCCGATCTCGATCACTTCCATGCGGTCCAGAAGCGGCCGCGCTACGGTGTCCAGCGAGTTGGCCGTGACGAAGAACAGCGCGCGGGACAGGTCGAAGGGGATGTCCGCGTAGTGGTCGCGGAAGGTGGAGTTCTGCTCCACGTCCAGCGCCTCCAACAGCGCGGCGGAGGGGTCGCCCTGGGCGGAGACCTCCATCTTGTCGATCTCGTCCATGAGGATCAGCGGGTTCATGGAGCCCGCCTGCCGCATGGAGGTCAGTATGCGGCCCGGCATGGAGCCTATATAGGTGCGGCGATGGCCGCGGATCTCCGATTCGTCGTGGACGCCGCCCAGAGAGATGCGGGCGAAGTTCCTGCCCAGTGCCTTGGCCACGGCCGCGGCGATGGACGTCTTGCCCACGCCCGGCGGGCCCACCAGGCACAGCACCGCGCCCTTCTTCGCGCCGGTCAGCGCGTGCACGGCCAGGAACTCCAGGATGCGCTCCTTCACCTTTTCCAGGCCGTAGTGGTCCTCGTCCAGCACGTTTCGGGCGTTCTCCAGGGAAAGGTCGTCCTGCGTGTAGACGCCGAAGGGCAGGTCCAGTATGGTCTCCACGTAGTTGCGGCAGACCTCGGCCTCCGGCGAGGAGGCGTTCAGCCTTTCCAGCCGCTCCAGCTCCTTTTCCACCTTCTCGCGGGCTTCCTCGGGCAGGGGCAGGGAGTCCATCTTCTCGCGCAGGGCGGCGGCCACGCTCTCCTCGCCCTCGCCCAGCTCCTCGCGGATGGCCTTTTCCTGTTCGCGGAGGTAGTACTCCCGCTGGTTCTTCTCCATCTGGCTGCGCACCTTGCGGTCTATGTCGCCGGCCACGTTCTTGACCTTGATGAGCCGGGAGAGGAACACGCACAGCTTCTGCATCCGGCGGTTAAGCTGCGTCTCGGCGAGAATTTCCTGCTCCATCTCCACGTCGCCCAAGAGCTTTACCGCCACGGTGTCGGCCAGCTTGCCGTTCTCCTCGATGCCGTGCACGGTCTCCTGCACCTCGCGGGGCACGGGCATGACCTCGCACAGGGCGGCAAAGCGCTGCAAGATGAGCTCGCGCAGGGCGGCCAGCTGCACGCCCTTTCCGCCCAGCTTCTCGGCCGCTTCCTCCACTACGGCATAGCGGCAGCCGTCCTCCAGCGTGACGCTTACATGCCTGGCGCGCTTTATGCCCTCCGCCAGCACGCGGGAAAGGCCGCCCGGCAGCGTCACCAGCTGGCGCACGTTGGAGATGACGCCCATCGGATAGAGGTCCTCCTCCGTGGGCTGCTCCGAAAAGTCCCTCTGGGTCACCAGGTACACCGGCTCGTCCCGCTCGATGGCCTTCTGGAAGGCGGCGATGGATTCGCTCCGCGCCACGTCCAGATGGATGAGCATCTCCGGGTAGACGGTCACCCCGCGCAGGGGCACCATGAGCATCCGCTGCGCGCCCCGCTGTTCCAGTTCCAATTCGTCCTGATTCTGCATGGATCGGTCCCTTTTCAAATAAAATCAAAGATCAAGTGAAGTTTCGCTCATTCGCCGTAAAGCGCGCGCACGTGGCGCAGGGATTCGTGGGTGCCGATGTCGAAGCACGGCTCCTCGGTCACGAAGGCCCGCAGGGGTTCGCCCTGCTTGAGCAGCCACTCCGGCAGATGGCCCGGCGAATCCGGCGAGTTGCCCGCCCGCAGGTACTCCGGTATGCGCGCAAACGTCGCGGCCGGGTACAGGTACAGGGCAAAGACGCCCAGGTCGCTCTTTGGCTCCTGCGGCTTCTCCTCCAGCTGAAGGATGCGGCCCTGCGCGTCCGTGGTGGCCACGGCGAAGCTGCGCAGCGTCTTAAGGCTCGTCTGCTTCTGGCATAGGAGCAGCGTCTCCCCGTGCCGGGCGAACTGCTCCAAGAAGGCCGCAAAGTCGATCTTGAGCAGGTTGTCCCCCGCCACGACCAGGCAGTCCTCGCGGATGTCCGCCTCCTGCCGCACGAACTCCATGTCGCCGATGGCCCCGCGCTTGGTGTCGTCGTCCGCGGTGCCGTCGTCGTACACGTGCAGCGCCGCGCGGGTGCGCTTAGAGGCCGCCCAGTCCGCGAACGCGGCGTAGAAGCGGCTGTTGGTGACCACGTGGATGCCGCAGATCTGCGGCAGCTTGTCCAGCTCGTCCACCAGATGGTCCATCATGGGCTTTCCGCCGATGCGCAGCAGCGCCTTCGGAAAGTCCTTCGTCAAGGGATAAAGCCTTGTGGCGTAGCCCGCTGCCAGCACGATGGCCTGCATGGATCCTTCCCCCTTTCCGCGCGCAGGAGACGAAAAGCGCGCTTGAGCCCTTTAGCTAAGATTTAGTATACCACAAACCTGCCCGGACGGAAACCCTTATCTTTTCCGGGCGTTTTGCAAGGCGCGGTCCCGCTTTTCCTTTTGCAAAACATGTGGTATACTGTATCCGTCCGTTTCCCGCTGATCCTATTTCCTTTGACCGAAGAAGGAGGTCCGACGCCGCCATGCCTTCTCTCCGCTTGGGGACGCTGCCTGGCCGCTTCCGCCGCGTGCGCCGAGGCAGCCGCACGGTGCGCTCCTACCGCTTTTGGGGCACCGTCGTTTTAGGCCTTTGCATGGCCGTTTCCCTGCTCGTTTACGGCGTCGTGCGCTTCCAAAGGCTGCAGGCGGGCGGCAGCTGCGTGGAGGTCTACCGGGCCGGGAACCTGGTGGGCCGCATCGAGGGCGACGACCTGCAGGAGGGCGCTTCCCTCTGGTCGCTGCTCAGCCGCTACGGTGCGGAACCCCTGCTGGGCGAGACGCTGGAGGCCGCGGGGAACGGCGGCGCTGCCCTCGAGCTGGACGCCTCCCGCGAGGCGCTGGAGGAGACCTATCTGGAGCTGCTCTCCGGCGGCTGGCGTCTGGTGCGGCCGGACGGGAGCGTTTCTTCATTAAACCAGATCCGCATCCACGTGGGACCGCTGGATGAGGCTCCATAATAGATTCTGCGGCCCCCGGAAATGCCCGGGGGCCGCTTTATATCCTTTACACGTTGATCTTCGTCCACTTGCCGCCGCGGTAGCGCAGGAAGGCCATGAGGCAGCAGCTCAGGGAGTCGGACACCAACGCGATCCACACGCCGGTCAGCCCCAAGTGGAACAGGTTGATGAGCAGGTAGCTCATGATGGGGCGGATGAGCAACACGCCCACGAACGTGATCCACGCGGTGAAGCGGGCGTCCCCCGCGCCGCGCAGGGCGGAGGTGTACACGAAGCGGGCGTTGGCCAGCGGGTTCGCCACGGCCATGATCTTGAGCACCGAGGCCGCCATGCCGATGATGATGAGGTCGTCGGAGTACAGGCGGCACACCAGTCCGCCGCCGAAGAACAGGAAGAAGGCCACCAAAATGGACACCGCGTAGCCCATGTACTGGGTCAGGCGCACGTACACCTTCGCCAGGTCCACGCGCTTCCTGCCCAGGCACTGGCCCACCAGCGTGGTGGCCGCCGTGCCGAAGGCCATGCCCGTGGTGAAGGACAGCTGCTGTATGTTCATGGCCACCATGTGGGCCGCGTAAGGCGCGTCGCCCAGGGAGGTCACGGTCATGGTGAAGAGCAGCATGCCGATGCGCATGACCACCTGCTCGATCATGGCGGGGATGCCTATGCGCAAAACGCGCCGGATCATCTGGAGATCCACGCGCAGCTTCTCCCGCAGCAGGCAGACGTACTGCTTGCCGTTTAAGATCAGGTACAGGCAGAAGACGAAGGCCACCGCCTGGCCGATGACCGTGGCGATGGAGGCTCCCTTGACGCCCAGCGCCGGGAAGCCCAGGTGCCCGTTGATCAGGCAGTAGTTGAAGAACACGTTGGTGAGGTTGGCCGCCGTGTTGCTGTAAAAGGAGGCGCGCGTGTTGCCCGCGCCACGCAGGACGGCGGTGATGGTGTAGGTCAGCGACAGCAGCGGGAAGCCGTAGATCTGCACGTCGAAGTAGTCGATGGCCGCAAGGATCGTCCCCTCGGAGATCTCCGAACCGGCCAGGAAGCGGAGCAGCGGCTCCGCGCCAAAGAGCATCGCCGCGCATAAGACGACGGTGAGCGCCACCGTCACGATCAGCGACTGCTGCAGCACGTTGTTGGCGTTGGCCTGCTCGCCCGCACCCTTGAAGCGCGCCACCAGCGCGGTCGCGCCGACGCTTAGGGCCATGAAGGCCGAGAGCATGATGAAGCGGGGCTGCGTCACCAGACCCACGGCGGAAATGGCGTAGGACCCAAGGCCCGAGACCATCATCATGTCCACCATGCTCACCAGCGTGGCCAGCACGTTCTCCGCCAGCGCGGGCCACATCAGGGCCACGATCAGCCGGATGCGGTCCTTCTGCTCCGGCGTCTCGATGTCGATGGAAAGGCTGCGGCCGCCTCCGCTCGGCGCGGGGGTCCCGTTCTTCTTCTGTACTTCTGCGTCCATCTTGCTGCTTTTCTCTCTTTCTCTTTTTCGCGCCTCTGCTCGGCGTTTTCTTCTTTACCATTTCTTATTCTACCGTATCTCTCCCGATTTGTCAGTGTGTTTTTGTAAAATCCCCGCGCGCCGTTCCCGTTTTTTATCTTATTCGGCATATGAAAAGCAATGCTTCCAAGGCGTAACGCGGGTAAAGGGAATATCCAGAGCCAGAGCATAACGATCCAGACAGGGAAATTGAGAACGTCAGGGATTTAGCCCCTGATATTGACAGAAGTGAAAGGGAACGATGTCGTCTTTGACTTTAGGGTCTGCAGGTAGTAAAATCAGGAGAACGATAAATCGGAATTTATCAGGAGGCTTGATGTGAAGAAAAAAATCTTAATTGCAGCAATAGTCGTTGGAATACTGGCTTTCGTACTTTTTATATTGGATTCTAACCCAATTATCTCATGTAAGATCGATATTCCTGAGAATTGCTTAGAGGCAATAGAGAGCCAATCTAAAGGTATCTATTCCAAAACGCTTCCATTAGTACCTGTTTATATATCGGTCGACAGTTATTCAGCAGGCAATGTGTGTTACACGATCCATTATTTTCCATTTGGAACTGTTGGCATGTCATACATAGAAGGCGATGGATACAACATAGAAAAGCCACTGACGAGGCTATCCTAAAATCCCCGTTTGTCTGGCTGATAATAGTTAAACGTCGGTTCCAAAATGCCTTTTTTCGGCTTATAAAACAGCAGACGACCAACAGAAAAAACTGCCCAAAATCCGGCAGGATCGGTTCTATTCTGCTTCTGTGGCGGGGCGGACGCTGAACAAAAACAAAAACGATCCTCCAGAGATTCGTATAATGGAGATAGAAACCCGCTTATTTCGCACGTCCTCATCTTCGTCTTTTCGCACAAAAAGGGAAGGCCGCTTCTCCGCGTCCTTCCCTTTTCCGTCGTCTCTGTTCTTAAGCCGTTGCCGCGTTCTTTGCCAACAGCCAGGCGAAGTTCTCCGTCTCCTCCAGCAGGCGGATCTCGAAGCCGCACAGCAGCAGGCGGTTGATGTACATGGCCGCGTGGTCGCGCAGGCTGTCGTCGTCCGCCTCGCCCGGCCTGTCCACGCGCAGCAGCAGCTCGCCGCTCTCATCCAGCCAGCCGTGCACGCGCTCCAGCAGCCCCGCGGGGTCGCCCTTGGCGCAGCTGTCCAGGCTGGCCAGTACCAGGTCGAAGCTCTTTTCCGGCAGCTGCAGCTCCTCCAGGGGCAGGCAGAGGTATTTCAAGTTCGCGCGGTGCGCTCCGAAGCGGGCTCGCTGCACCCGCCAGGGCGACGGGTCCACGCCCAAAACGCTCAAGGCCCCGCGCCTGGCGGCGTAGTTGCAGGGCGTGTTCAGGCCGTCTCCCAGGGCCAGGACGCGGCGGCCGTCCATGCGCACGGGCATGAGGCAGGTCTTCCAGGCGTCCAGGCCGAAGGGGTCCCTGATCGTCTTTTCCATCTGCATAGGGCTTTTTTCCCATCCTTAAAACTTTAGGTCGGTCTTTTTGAGGTCCTTGCAATAGGTTCCCGGCGTTTTTTAAGCGCCAGCCTCGAAGGCGACCATGATCTGCTTCTGCATATCCTGGTTCACCTGGTTGCCGCCGTGGGTGCGGCTGTTGAGGAAGTGGATGCAGAACTGGCCGTTGAAGTCATTGTCCGCGATCCTCTCGCCGCCGTGGGGCATGCCGTTCATGGCCGCGGCGTAGGTCACGCCCTTGATGGTGATGTGGATGGGCCTGGCGTTCCAGGTCTGGATGTAGCCGAAGCACTCGAAGTACTTGCGGGAATCCTCGGGCGTCAGGGGCTCGGCGTCCAGGTGGTTGGAGCCGCCGTAGCGCGCGATGGTGAACGTGATGCCGGTGAGCACGTCCTTCACCTCGGCGGTCTCGCCGCGCTTTAGGTTATTGACGATCACGTCGGACCACCAGTCCACCAGCACCACGTTGCCGTTGGTCTTGCTGTCCTGCACGGGCTCGTCGGGCGGGGTGGCGGTCTCGCTGTCGTTGCCCTCGTCCTTGTTGGCGCTGTCGTCGGGCTTGGCGGCGTTCTCATCGCGGTACAGCTCGTTGAGCGTGGCGGTCCCGGCGATGCCGTCCTGGGTCAGGCCCTTATCCTTCTGGAACTTCTTGAGCGCCTCCTCCGTGGCGGTGCCGAAGAAGCCCGTGGCCTCGGTGGAGAGGTAGCCTTTTTCGATCAGCTTCTTCTGCAGCTTCTTGACCTCGTCGCTCTCGTCGCCCTTCTTGAGGACGCCCGCGGGCGCGCTGGTCGTGCCGGAGGAGCCGGTGCTGTTATCGTCGGTCTTGGAGGCGCTGCCGTTGAGCAGCTCCAAGGTCTTTGCGCCCGCGACGCCGTCCTGCGTCAGGCCGTTGTCCTTCTGGAACTTCTTGAGCGCCGCCTCGGTGGCGGTGCCGAAGAAGCCCGTGGCCTCGGTGGAGAGGTAGCCTTTCTCGATCAGCTTCTTCTGCAGCTGCTTGACGTCGTCGTTTTCGTCGCCCTTCTTGAGGCTCTTGGAGGTATCCACGCTGCCGGTGCTGCCGCTGTTATTGTTGTTATTGTTGGAAGTGGAGGCAAACAGCTTCTCCAAGGTCTTGCTGCCCGCGATGCCGTCTGCGGTCAGGTTCATTTCCTTCTGGAACTGCATCACGGCCTTGCGGGTGGCGGAGCCGAAGAAGCCCGTGGCCTCGGTGGACAGATAGCCTTTCTCGATCAGCTTCTTTTGCAATTGCAGCACCGCGTCGCTCTCGTCGCCCTCCTTGAGGGAGCCGCTGGGCGCGGCCGTGGTGGTGCCGCTGCTGCCGTTGCTGCCGTTAGAATTGTCCGCGGGCTTTGTTATAGCGCGCAGGGCGGAGAGCGTCTTTGCGCCCGCGATACCGTCTGCGGTCAGCTTGTTGGCCCGCTGGAAGTTCTTGACGGCCGTCTCGGTCAGGCTGCCGAAATAGCCGGTGCTCTCGGAGTTGAAGTAGCCCGCGCTCTTGAGCAGGTCCTGCAGCTCCGTCACGGCGGAGCTTTCGTCCCCGCGCTTGAGGCTGCCCGTGGCGCTGTCGCCGCTGCTCTGGCCCTTGTCCGCATTCGCCTTCTCCTGGATCTTGGCCAGCGTCTTGGAGCCGGCCAGGCCGTCGGCGGTCAGGCCCGCGTTCTTCTGGAACTTCTTGACCGCCTCCTCCGTGGCGGAGCCGAAGGTGCCGGTGGCGTCGGCGCTCAAATATCCCAAGGAGATCAGCGCCTGCTGCAGCTCCTTGACCTCCTGCCCCTGGTCCCCGCGCTTGAGCGTGGAGGACGAGGTGGAAGGCGCGGCGGTCACGGTCAGGTACTTCAGATACACATAGCCCGTCAGGGAGCCCGTCTTGACCTTGGCCCAGCTGCCGGAGGTGGACAGCACCTCCACGCTGTTGCCCTTCTTGATGGTGCTCAGCGCCTTGGTGGAGCTGCTCTCCCCCTCGCGCAGGATCACGTTGGCCGTGGCCGTGCCGACCTGCGAGGCGGCGTAGGCCGTGGGTACGCGCAGGGTCGAGAACAGGGCCAGCGC
>CANQPP010000076.1 GCA_947625765.1 uncultured Clostridia bacterium | reverse complement strand
CTCACGGTCAAACGCCTGCTGCGCTGCCACCCCTTTCACCCGGGCGGCTACGACCCCGTGCCCTGACGGGGTAAAGGGAAGAAGCATCCTTCTCCTTCAAAAGAGGCGCAAAAGACAGACAGGAGGTTTTTCGTTGAGTTTCATCATCACCCCCCTGCGCGCCGTCATCGACTTTATTTACGGCTTTGTAGGGAATTACGCCGTGGCCATCATCCTCTTTACCTTGGTGGTCAAGCTGATCCTTCTGCCGCTGGACATCAAGCAGCGCTCCTCCATGCGCAAGATGACGGCCCTGAACCCCAAGATCGAGGAGATCAACCGCAAGTACGAAAAGGACCCGGAAAAAAAGAATATGAAGACCATGGAGCTGTATCGGAAGGAAAAGGTCAACCCCATGAGCGGCTGCCTGCCCATCCTGATCCAGTTCCCCATACTGATCGCCATGTTCGCCGTGATGCGCCACATCGCGGACGAGCAGTCCGTGAGCATGTTCCTGACCGTCTACGAGCACGGCGCGGAAGCCTTCCATCCCGAGAGCTTCCTGTGGATCCGCAACATCTGGCAGCCGGATAACATCACCGCGCCGGTGATCCCGGTGTTCCAGAGCGTTTCCGCCATCCGCGAGATCGCGGGCAACCCCATCGTGAACGCCGAGAACCTGGCCCTCATGCAGGCCAATTACGAGACCGTGATGCAGCCTGTGATCGACGCCTACGACACCGGCTTTGCCAACGGCTGGGCGATCCTGCCCATCGTGGCCGGCCTGTCCCAGCTCTTCCAGTCCAAGGTCCTAACGCCGCAGCCCGAGCCCACCACCAACAAGGACGGCAAGCCCAACTCGAACAAGTTCATGCAGTACCTGCTCCCGATCATGAGCGTGTTCTTCTGCTGGAGCTACAACGCGGCCTTCGCTCTCTACTGGGTGACGTCCAACCTCTACGCCATCGCCCAGCATTACGTATTCACCTGGATCGCCGACTATAAGGACAAGAAAGCGGCTCAACGCACCCAGACGGAGGGGGATGTCAAATGAAACAGATCGAAGCCACCGGTAAAACGCTCAACGACGCCCTGACCGCGGGGCTGACCCAGATGGGCCTCAGCCTGGATCAGGTGGATTACGAGATCTTGGACGAGGGCGCCAAGGGCTTCCTCGGCATCGGCACGCGGCCCGTGCGGCTGCGCCTGTCCCAGAAGGACGACCCCATCGCCCGCGCGGAGGGCTTCCTCTCCGAGGTGACCCGGCTCATCGGCCTGGACGTCAGCTTCGAGAGCGAGATGGACGGCGAGGCGCTGCGCGTGAACATGTCCGGCGAGAGCCAGGGCATCCTCATCGGGCACCGCGGCGAAACGCTGGACGCCCTGCAGTACCTGTGCTCCCTGAAGGTCAACCGCGGCCGCGAGGACTACATCCGCGTGACGCTGGACACCGAGAACTACCGCGCCAAGCGCGAGCAGACGCTCATCAACCTGGCCAACCGCATGGCCCAGAAGGTCGCCCGCACTGGCCGCCGCATGGCCATGGAGCCCATGAATCCCTACGAGCGGCGCATCATGCACGCCGCCCTGCAGAACAACGAGTACGTGGTGACCCACTCCGAGGGCGAGGAGCCCAACCGCCGCGTGGTCATCCTTCCCAAACACTAATCAAAAGCACAGCCACAAGCGACCGCAGCCATGCAGAGGGTCCCCGCCCGGGCATGGCTGCTTCTTTTTTTGATGAAGTTTGCGGGGGTGCCGGTGGTGCGGGGGGAGGCCAGCGCCGAAGGCGCTGGCCTCCCCCCGCACCACCGGCCATATTCCTGGGCCCGGCCGGTGCCAATGGCGCCGGCCGGGCCCAGGAATATGGCAAACGCTTTGCCAGCTTCTACTTGCCATATCACCTGCCGGATAGAAAGTTTCCGACGAAGTCGGCCGTTGAGCGGGAGGGGGCGTCCGCCTGCGGCGGACGCCCCCTCCCGCTCAACGGCCCTATGCCCGGGCCCCGCCTTCGGCGGGGCCCGGGCATAGGGCAACGAAAAAACTATGGATCTTCTGTCTCCGCTTCGATCTCTTCCGTTTCCTCTTCATCGCGGAGTATGTACAGCGGCACGCCCGTTTTGAGCGCATAGCGGACGGTGTTCCAGGTGCCGCCCGGACCGCCCGCGTACAGGGCGATCACGCGGCTACTGTGGTCCACCATCCAGCGATTGCGGACCTGGTACACGCCGTTTCCTTCCCGCGCCGGGCTTACATAAATGACCTCGTCGGCTGCCTGCAGAACGCGCCGATACCGTAGCCGCCACCTATCCCCCCAGCTGTTCTCAAAGCCTGGGAAGGGCGAGGCGCAGATCAAAAGCGCAGACAATCCCGCTTCCTTTTCTTCCAGCAGCTGCTCCGCCGCCCAGAGGTCGGTCCCCCTGGCCATGCCGGTGATGAAGGCCGTATAGCCGTCCTCTGCGGCCTGCAGGATGGCCCCGCGCAGCAGCGCCTTCGCCCTTTCCTCCGTCGGCAGCTGTGGCCCCGGCCTATGTCCGGTGAAGCAGCAGGTGCTTGCGCGGTCCAGCTCCATCAAGCGCGCTTCCCTCCCTCGTCATTTTTCTTTCCGTTTTCATTCGTTGGGCCTGCGAAAAAATCCTGCCGGGCTTTGGAAAATCCGTCCGTTTGTGCTATACTGGTACGAGCGGCCTGTACGGCAGGCCAAGCCCAAAAACAGACCGAGGTGCAAGCGACCTTGACCACGCCCGAATGCTACGAATCCCAGTTCATCGTCCGTTACGGCTACTGCGACCAGCACGGCCGCATGACGCTTTCCTACCTGCTCAAGGAGGCCCAGCAGGCGGCCATGGAGCACTGCGACGAGCTGGGCATCGGCCTTAAGTACCTGCTCCCCCGCAAGCGCGCCTTTCTCCTTGCCCGGCAGAAGGCGGAGATCACACGCATGCCGGAGGGCGGCGAGCGCGTGCGCATCGAGACCCGCCCGCGCTGCTGCGGCTTCCTTTACCCCCGCCGCACGATCCTGCGCTCTATGGAGGGCGAAACGCTGGCCTCCATCGACGCCCGCTGGGTGCTGATCGACACCGACACCTGGCGCATACTCCGCCGCGCCCCGGAGGAGATGGCCGGCATGTTCCCGCCGGAAAAGCCCGCCCCCGAGCCCAAGCTGCCCCCGCTCCTGGAGCCGGAAAGGTCCTTAGAGACCCGCGTTCCCCTCCACATGACGGACACCAACCACCACCTCAACAACGCCTCCTACGCGGACCTCATCGTGGACCTGCTGGAGGAGCGCCTGCTTTCCGGCGAGACCGTCCGCAGCCTGGACATCTGCTACCACCGGGAGCTGCGCACGGGCGAGACGTTCACGCTGCGCAGCCAGACGCTGTCCGACGGCAGCGTGCGCATAGACGGCGTGAAGGGCGAGCTCTGCCACTTCGAGAGCCAGGTCTTCTTCTGATCCGCAAATACGCGCCGAAAACGCGTTTTTCATCATGGATAAAAGGAGTTGTTCTGCATGAAAACGGTACTGGACCGCTTCCTGAGCTATGTGGTCATCGACACGCAGTCCGAGGAGTATGCGCCCAAGGAACGCTTCCCCAGCACGGAGAAGCAAAAGGACCTGGGCCGCCTGCTGGTGCAGGAGCTGCTGGAGGCGGGCGTGAAGGACGCCCGCATGGACGAGTGGGGCTACGTGTACGGCAGCATCCCCGCCACCACGGACAAGCCCGCCCCCGCCATCGGCTTCATCGCCCACATGGACACCGCCACGGAGATCTCCGGCAAGGATGTGAAGCCCCGCGTGGTCAAGAACTACGACGGCGGCGACATCGTCTTGAACGAGGAAAAGGGCATCGTCACCCGCGTCTCCGACTTTCCCCGCCTCGCCGACCTCAAGGGCCACGACCTGGTCGTGACCGACGGCACCACGCTGCTCGGCGCGGACGATAAGGCCGGCATCGCCGAGATCGTCGCCTTCGCAGCCGAGACCGTCCGGAATCCCTTCCCCCACGGCCCCATCCGCATCGCCTTCACCCCCGACGAGGAAGTGGGCCGCGGCGTGGACCATTTCGACGTCCCCGGCTTCGCCGCCGATTTCGCCTACACTTTGGACGGCGGCCCCTTGGGCAGCATCGACTACGAGAACTTCAACGCCTGCGCCGCCACGGTGAACGTCACCGGCGTCAGCATCCATCCCGGCTCCGCCAAGGGAAAGATGCGCAACGCCGCCCTGGTGGCCATGGAGTTCCACTCCATGCTCCCCGTCAACGAGAACCCCGCCTACACCTCCGGCTATGACGGTTTCTCCCACCTGTGGGATATGCAGGGCGCGGTGAACAGCGCCTGCCTGCACTACATCATCCGCGACCACGACCGCGCCATCTTCGAGCAGCGCAAGGCCCGCTTCCAGAAGATCGCCGACTACCTCAACGAGAAGTACGGCCCCTGCGTGCAGGTGGAGCTGCGCGATAGCTACTACAACATGAAGGAGACCATCCTTCCCCATCCCGAGATCCTGGAGATCGCCCGCAGCGCCATGCGCGAGATGGGCATCGAGCCTCGCTCCTCCGCCGTGCGCGGCGGCACCGACGGCGCCAGCCTGTGCTACATGGGCCTACCCTGCCCCAACCTGAACACCGGCGGCATGAACGGCCACGGCCGCCACGAGCTGGTGAGCGTGAACTACATGGAACGCATCGTGGAGATGCTGCGCCGCATCTGCACCATCGCCGCCCGCTGATCCTCTCTTACCACTTTTTCAAGGCCCGCAGGCGATATGCCCGCGGGCCTTGCCTTCCCTTGTTTGTGTTCGCTTCCCCGGGCCCTTTTGCCGCACAGGGCCCGGAATTTTGAAGCAAAGGGGAAGTGAACACAAAATGAAGCGGTCAACGGAAACGCGCGGGATGGCCGTCCTCTTCTTTAAAACGGATATGGAGAACGCGCGGCCCATCTCGAAAGATGCCTTAAGCGGCCCGCAGCGGCAGGTCTTTAGCCGCATGTCCGGATCGGAACAGCGGAAGGTGCTGGACGGCTGGGGCGCGGCCGCGGTCGATCTTGCGAGTGGGGAGACGCTCTGCACGTTCAATCTGGAGCATTTCCGCCCTCCCAAGGAAGCGGCCGAGCGCTTCGCCCGGCAGCTCCTCCGCCACCTGAGAGAAAAGGAGATATCTTCAAGGGGCGACGACAAACACAGCTGACCTAAAGACACGGCAAGATGCGAAAGGGTATCCCCTTTCGCATCGCGTTTTTTCTTTGATCTTGGGCCTTTCCCGCCTGCCCGTTCACTTCTGTGCGTAATGGTTGATGAGGCAGCCGGCCAGCAGGATCTGCCGCTCCTCCCCGCCCAGGCCGGGCAGCTCCAGATGCAGGCTCTTTTTCTCTCCGCTCACCGGGATCCATTCGGCCTCCACGCTCTCCGCGCCGGAGGCCACCGCCGAGCGGATGCCGCGCAGCACCACCAGGTCGCCGGGCCGGATGCCGCTCGTTTCCGCGTCCTTCAGCTGGAAGGGCAGCATGCCCCAGTTGACCACGTTGGAGCGGTAGCGCTTGGTGGCGTATTCCCCCGCGATGTTGGCGCAGCCGCCCAAAACGCGCTGGCAGGAGGCGGCCTGCTCGCGGGCCGAGCCGTCGCCGGGCTTTAGGGCGAACACCAGCGAGCCGATCCCGGCCTTTTCGTCCAGTCCCGCCTTTGCAAGGAGCGCCTTCGCCTCCGGGGAAAGCTCGCCCCTGCGGCGGCTCTCCTCCATCGCCTGCACCTCCAGGGCGCGGCCCACGTAGGCCGGGTCCTTGCGGGAGAGGGCGAAGCGCGACAGCTTGATGGGGTTGGAGCGGTAGGAGGAGGTCTCCCCCGAGGGGATCAGCTCGTCCGTGGTGGTCACCTTGTCGTAGATGGCGCTGGCCACCACCAGTGCCAGGTCCTCGGGCAGGGGGATCTGCTCGGGCCAGTCGGCGATGCCGGGGCCAAAGCGCAGCTCCACGTCCGGGTCCGGGCGGCCCCAGCCGTCGTAGACGCGGGTCGCATAGATGCGGTCGTCGAAGATGTAGTCATACTCCGGCTCCTCGGACAGCTCCAGCTCCGTGGCGGCGGTCAGGCGGCCGCCGTTTAAGGCCGTGGCCGCGATGGAGCGGGCGTCCATCAGGGCCACGTAGGCCAGCTGCCCCTCGCCGGGCTTGGAGCCCTCGCGGGAGGGGAAGTTGCGCGTGGTGTGCCGGATGGAGAAGCCTCCGTTCTGGGGCACGTCCCCCGCGCCGAAGCAGGGGCCGCAGAAGGCCGAGCGCAGCGTGGCGCCCGCAAGGGCCAGATCGGCCGCCGCGCCGGACTCCATCAGCTTTACATATTGGGGCTGGCTGGCCGGGTACACGCTCAAAGAGAAGCTGTCCGCGCCGATGCTCTTATTTTTAAGCAGGTTCGCGGCGAACATCAGGTTCTCGTAGGTGCCGCCGGAGCAGCCGCCGATGACACCCTGGTCCACGTAGAACTCCCCGTCCCGGCATTTGGGAAGAAGGCTCGGGGCCTTTCCGTCCTTGGCCATGGAGGCGGCTTCCCTTTCCACGCCTTCCAGAAGCTCCTTCATGTGCGCCTTGAAGTAGGAGATGGGATAGGCGTTGGAGGGGTGGAAGGGCAGGGCGATCATGGGCTCGACGGTGCTCAGATCCACCTCGATCAGCCCGTCGTACACGGCGCCCGCTTGGGGGGCAAGTACGCGGAAGTCCTGCGGGCGGCCGTAGGCCTCGTACCAGGCGCGGACCTTGTCGTCCGTCTGCCAGATGGAGGAGAGGCAGGTGGTCTCCGTGGTCATCACGTCGATGCCGTTCCTGTATTCCACGGAGAGGTTTTTCACGCCCTCGCCCACGAACTCCATCACCTTGTTCTTCACGAAGCCGCAGGGGAACACCTCCCGGATGATGGCAAGGGCCACGTCCTGGGGGCCGACGCCCGGCCGGGGCTTTCCGCGCAGCTGCACGGCCACCACGTCCGGGTAGACGATGTCATAGCTCTTCTCGCACAGCTGCTTGACCAGTTCCGGCCCGCCCTCGCCCACGCCCATGGTGCCCAAGGCCCCGTAGCGTGTGTGGGAGTCGGAGCCCAGCAGCATCTTCCCGCAGGCGGCCATCTTCTCGCGCATGTACTGGTGGATCACGGCCTCGTGGGGGGGCACGAAGATGCCGCCGTACTTCTTCGCCGCGGACAGGCCGAACTGGTGGTCGTCCTCGTTGATGGTGCCGCCCACCGCGCACAGGGAATTGTGGCAGTTGGTGAGCACGTAGGGCAGGGGGAAGCGCCGCATGCCGCTGGCCCGGGCCGTTAGGATGATGCCCACGTAGGTGATGTCGTGGCTGGCCAGGGCGTCGAAGCGCAGTGCCAGGCAGTCCATGGAGCCGCTCCTATTGTGGGCCTTCAAGATGGAATAGGCGATGGTCCCTTCCCGGCCTTCCGCGCCGGATGCGGGCGAAAAGTCCTTGCCGTCATAGCGGAATTTTCCCGCCTTTAATTGCACCATTGATCGCGTCCTCCTTCAGATCAGGGGAGTTTTTACCTTCATATCCTACCAAAATGAAGGATGTTCGTCAAGTATCCTGCAAATTTTTAAAAAGGCTCCTCCGCAGCGCAAAACATAAAACATGGATGTAGAAAACAGCGCCTCTCATGTGTTATACTGGAAGAACCAAAGAGATATTCGGCCACAGAGGCCGACAAGGAGGACATGCCAAATGATCAAAGTGACCGTATGGAACGAGAACTTCCACGAGAAAAAGCCCGAGGTCTCCTCGATCTACCCCAAGGGCATCCACGGCGCTATCGCGGACTTCCTCTCCGTGAACGACGACATGCTGGTGCGCACCGCCACGCTGGACTCCCCGGACCAGGGCCTGCCCGACGAGCTGCTGAACGACACCGACGTGCTGCTCTGGTGGGGCCACATCAAGCACGGCGACGTGAAGGACGAGCTGGTGGAGAAGATCGTCCGCCGCGTGACTCTGGAGAACATGGGCTTCATCGCCCTGCACTCCGCCCACGCCTCCAAGCCCTTCCAGCGGCTGATGGGCACCCCCTCCGGGATGCTGCGCTGGCGCGAGGACGGCGATATGCAGCGGCTGTGGGTCGTCAGCCCCAACCACCCCATCGCCGAGGGCATCGGCGACTACTTCGAGGTGCCCCACGATGAGACCTACGGCGAGATGTTCTACATCCCCCAGCCCGAGAACCTGGTGTTCATCTCCTGGCATCCCGGCGGAGAGGTGTTCCGCTCCGGCTGCTGCTTCGTCCGCGGCGGGCGCATCTTCTACTTCCAGCCCGGCCACGAGACCTTCCCCGTCTATCACCAGAAGGAAGTGCAGAAGGTCATCACCAACGCCGTGCGCTGGGCCGCGCCCAAGGCGCCTGCCCACACCTACATCACCGGCTTCGTGGAGCGCGGCATACTGGACAAGAACGCCGAGTGGCCCCCGAAGAAAAAGTAAGAGGTCAGATCTTCCCTCCCGATATGACGCAGATGGCCGAAGTGACCGCGGGGATGGGGGTGCGGGGGAAGGGGCGTGCCCCTTCCCCCGCCTGCCGGGTGTCGGGGAACG
>CANQPP010000075.1 GCA_947625765.1 uncultured Clostridia bacterium | reverse complement strand
CAGCCCCTCGGCGCGAAGGCGATGTTGCAGGTGGGCCGCCGCCAGTCGCCGCCCATGGGGCAGTTCTCGAAGGCGATGGACAGCCCCTTGTCCGCGGCGCGGCGGGAAAGCTCGCCGAATACCTTCTTGAAGGCGGGCATGGCGGCCTCCACGTTCTCGCCGGGCAGCGCGCCGGCGAAGGTGGCGATGGTCTTGACGCCGAAGAGATGGGCGTTGTCGATCAGGTAGCAGAGGTTCCGGAAGTGCTCCTCGTAGGCCAGCGGGTTGCAGTACAGCCCCACGGCGGAAACGCGCTTGCCCGTGCCTTCCAGTTCAGCGAGCACCTTCGGCGCCAGCTCCTTGATGTCCACACCATAATACTCCATGTGGAAGCAGATCTCAAAGCACTCAAAGCCGTGATCCTTCATGCCCGGCAGCATCTGCAGGGCCTTTTGTCCGGGAACGCAGGTCCCGATGGCGATCTGTTTCATAGCGGTCCCTCCCAAGCCAGTGGTCTTGATTTGTTTCCCTTAAAAGTATACGTTCACCGGGCGCGGCTTGTCAACCGCTTCCGGCTTGTATCCCAACGCAAATAAAAGGGAGGCGTTCCCGTTATCTTTGCGGGACGCCTCCCCTTCTATCTCGTTTTTCGCTTGCCCAGTCAGCCGTAGATCATCGCCAGGCCCGGTATCCATCGGACCAGCAGGTCGAACAATATGGGCATGAACATGGCCGGGAGCATGTTGGCCACCTTCACCTTCTTGTTGAACATGAGGTTAAAGCCCAAGGCGAAGATGAGCACCGAGCCTACCAGGGACATCTGGGAGATGACCAGGTCCGTTAAATACGGCCGGATCGCGCCGGCCAGCAGCGTGATGCCGCCCTGGTAGACGAGCAGCGGCAGGCAGGAAAAGTACACGCCGATGCCCAGGGACGCGGCGAAGATCACGGAGGAGATGCCGTCCATGATGGATTTGGCGTACAGCGTGGTGGGGTCGTGGCTCAGGCCGTCCTCCAGGGAGCCCACGATGGCCATGGCGCCCACGCAGAACAGAAGCGAGCTGGAGACGAAGCCCTCCACGAAGTGCGCGCCCGCGTCGGACTTGAAGCGCAGCTTCCGCCTGCACCACTCGCCCAGGCGCTCCAGCCCCCGCTCGATGTTGAGCCCTTCCCCGATCAAAGAGCCTATGGCAAGGCTTAAGATCATCAGCATCACATAGCTGGAAGATAGACTGCCGTCGTCGGCCACGGAGATCATCTCCGTGATGGCGCCGGAGATGCCGATAAAGAAGGTGCAAAGGCCGATGGCCCCCATCACGGTCTGCTCAAAGCGCGGCTTGAGTCCGCCCTTTAGCAGCAGGCCCACGCTTGCGCCGATCAAAACCGCTGCTACGTTCACGATGGTCCCGATCCCGGGCATGCGCGATCAGCTCCTTTTTTTCTTTTGAAGGGCCGCCGGTTTTTCATGTCCGGCGGCCGTCTACTATGATAGCGCAGATGGGGGCGGTTTTACAAGTTAAGAAACAAGAACGAAGGGACATGCGGCCGCGCTCGGCGTTTTTCTTTGCCCAAAGGCGCATTAAAAAAGCCCTTTCTCTCCTCCTTCTTTGGGGACAAAGGGCTTGGGTTTTTGGGGGCTTTCTATCTTTTGTAGAGGTTGCCCGTCTCGCGGATGAACTGCGCGACCTTCAGAACGGTCTTAAGATCGTTCTGATCGAAGTCGGCCTTGACCAGCACGTCCTCCGTGCTGTTTAAGTAGTCCTGCAAAAGTTCCGTAGGCGTGGTTTGCAGCGCGTTGCAAAGGGCGATCAGCGCGTCCACGCTGGGGCTGCGGTAGCCCTTCTCCAGGTGGCCAATGTAGGATGAGGTCATCATCGTCTCCCTGGCCAGATCGTTCTGGGTCATCGACAGCTGGATCCGACGGTTCCGCACGCGCCTGCCGAACTTTTCGTAGTCAATATCCCTGCTCCTCATACTTCAAGACCTCCCTTCTCGGAAATATCCACTGTTATTTTAGCATCATTTATCTTTTGAAAGAATATTCACACAGTAGAGTTTTTCCCAAAAAGTGTACTCATAGTAGGTTTTATAAATATTTACATCATGACAGTTTATTTTTTGGCAAAAATCCTACTGCTTGTACACATCCGTTTTCCGGGCAAATTCGCCGGGAAGTCTTTGCGTTCTCCCTGTCCGCTCGGCATACAGAATACAGCGCCGCGCCTGTTTGGGCTGCGCTGTCTTTGTGGAAAACGTCCCTTTCCGCAGGGTTTACTTTCGTCCTCCTTGTGTTGTTTTTCCTTCCCGCCTGTTATCGCTTTTCTTTTCGTTTGCAGCCGTTCCTGCAGAAGCGGCGCGGGAAGGCTTTTTTCCCGCGCCGCCTGATGTCATTCTTCCCTTTCCAGCCTGCAGATGGACAGCTCCAGCGCCGTCATTTCCCGGACGCTGCCGTCCTGCTGCAGCTTCATGTAGGGGCGGCTCTGTATGCGCCCCTTTACGCGCAGCTTTTCCCCCTTGCGCAGGCTGCGCGCGTACCTGGCGCAGCCGCCCCAGACGATGGCGGGAATGCAGTCCTCGCCGCCGCAGTCCCGCTCCACGCGCAGCAGCAGGTCGGCGATCTCCCTTCCCATGGGCGTTAGGCGATAGTTCGGCGCGCGCAGCAGGCTGCCTTCCAGCTCCACCTGGTTGTTGGGGCCGGGCCGCGCCTCCTCCACCTCGCGCACCAGCACCATCAGCCGCAGGCGGCGCCTGCCCTCCTCCTGCCGGGAATAGCCGCGCAGCTGACCGCGCACCAGCACCTCGCCGGTCAGCAGCCCCGCAAGCCGCTCGGGCAGCAGCAGGGGCACACGGTCCACCGTGCCGGAGAGCCTGACCACATCCAGCGCGGCCCGGTAGAGCCTGGAGCCCGCGATCTCGTGGGAAAAGGCGGGCTTCTCCGCCACCACGCCGCAGAGCAGGGCGCTATTGTGCATCCGCTTCACCGCTTTCACCGGAGACGTGCTGCATGCCCGTGTGGTCGATCCAGTAGTGGTCCCGGGCGATGAGCTCGGACACCGGCACGATCTCGTAGCCCTGCTCCAGCAGGCTGTCCAGTATGATGGGCAGCGCCTCCGTGATGTACTGGGAGTTGTTGTGGAACAGGATGATGGAGCCCTCCTTCACCTTGCTCTGCACCTGCTTGACCATGGGGTCCACGCCCAGGTTTTTCCAATCCAGGGAGTCGCAGTCCCACTGGATGCACTCATACCCCTGCGCGCGGGAGACGGTCACCACGCGGTCGTTGTAGTCGCCGTAGGGCGGGCGGAACAGGTCGGGCTTCTTGCCGGTGATCTTCTCGATCTTGGCAGAGACGGCCTCCAGCTCCTCGATGATCTGCGTTTCGCTCAGCTCGGACATGTGCGGGTGCGTGTTGGAATGGTTGCCGATCTCGTGCCCGGCCTCCGCGATCTGCTGAACGCGCTGGGGATAGGCGTCCACCCAGTAGCCCACCAGAAAGAAGGTGGCCTTGATGTTGCGGTCCTTCAGGATGGAGAGGATCTCGTCGGTCTTTTCCTCGCCCCAGGCCGCGTCGAAGCTGATGGCGACCTTCTTCTCGCCCGTCTCCACGCAGTAGATGGGCAGGGGCTTCTTTGCCGGGGAATAGGCGTCGGTAAAGGCGTCCGGGTTCATCAGCTGCACGTAGGCGGCGCAGAGCAGCGCCAGGCACAGCAGCAGGCTGGTCTGGGCCAGCGCGCGCCGCCTGGAGGCGGTGATCTCGATCTTCATGGGGCAGCCCTCCTTTGCTCAAAGCTCTGCCCCATGTATATGCTTATCTTTCCGCACGGATGAACGCCGAATCAAGGCAGAAAGAAAAAAGCCCGCGTCGGCGGAGCGAGAGCACGGACAAAAACGAATGAATGCCGAAAGTGCAAAATGAAAAAAGTCTGTGTTGCGCTGAACGGCGGCGCGCATAAATACGGTTGAATGCCAATAAAAGAAAAAGTTCCTGTTCAGTGGAACGTGGACATGGGTAAAACGGACGAACCGAATGAAAGGCAAAAGAAAAAGCCTGTGTTCCACTGAACGGCGGCGCAGGCAAAAAACAAGAAACGCTGGTTAAGGCAAATAACGCCGATTCAAGGCAAAAAGAAAAAAGCCGCGGACATCTCTTTTTACGGAGACATCCGCGGCTCTTTTTCCTCGCTACTACTTAGCGCGTCGGGAAAGGCTTACTCCTCCTGGGGAGCGCCCACGGGGCAGGTGCCGGCGCAAGCGCCGCAGCTGATGCAGGTCTCGGGATCGATGACGAACTTGCCGTCGCCTTCGGAGATAGCGCCCACGGGGCAGTCGGCAGCGCAAGCGCCGCAGCTGATGCAATCGTCGGAAATCTTGAATGCCATGGTAAAGACCCTCCTCTTATTTCTCGCCGGAAAGGCCTTAGCGCCTCTCCAGTCCTTATTCTAGCAAATGCGGGTAGAAACTGCAAGCACAAAATCAGCTTGAGGGATCACTTTTCGGCGTTCGGCCGGGCGGGGGCGTTTGCCCGCTGGGAATTTCCGCCGTTTTGCTCGCTCGGACGGCGGGGCCTGTGGGAGCGCGGGCGCTGCCTGGGCTGCTGGCCCTCGGGCCTTGGGCCGTCCTTGGCGCTCTCTCCCTCGCGGCGGCCCTGCTCGGCCTGGGCGCGCTGGTTTGGCTGGCCCTCTGCCTTGTGCTCGCGGCGGGGACGGGGCGGGCGCGGCCTGCGCTCGCGGGGCTCGCGGCCGGGCTCCTTCTCTTCCGCCTGACCCAGGGCTTCCCGCTCCTGGGGATCCAGGTATTCCTTGGCCTTGGGCGGCGCGCTGGGCTTGGGCCGATTGTTCATGCGCTGCTGCTTCTGGGCGGCGCGCTGGGCCTTGAGCTCGGCCTGTCGCTCGGCCAGGCGCTCCGCTTCCTCGGCGGCGGCCTTCTGGGCGGCGATCTCCTCCTCGGTCAGGGGCTTGGCGATGCTCACATCCTCGAAGGGGTAGTCGCGCACCTCGGTGGTGCGGTCGGGCAGCGTCACGCGCACGGCCAGCTTGCCGCGGATCGCCTTCACCTGCGTGACCACGCCGCGGCCGTCCGGCGTCATGACCTCCTTGCCCTGGCGGGGCACGGTCTTATACACCTCGTCGTAGGCGTCCTGCTCGTACTTCAGGCAGCACATCAGCCTGCCGCAGAGGCCGGAGATCTTGGTGGGGTTGAGCAGCAGGTTCTGCTCCTTGGCCATCTTGATGGAAACGGGCTCGAAGTCGCCCAGGAAGGCGCGGCAGCAGATGGTGCGGCCGCAGGCGCCCAGGCCCCCGATCATCTTGGCCTCGTCGCGCACGCCGATCTGGCGCAGCTCGATGCGGGTCTTGAACACGGAGGCCAGGTCCTTGACCAGCTCGCGGAAATCCACGCGGCCATTGGCCGTGAAGTAAAAGACGATCTTGCTGCCGTCAAACGTGTATTCCACGCCCACCAGCTTCATCTCCAGCCCGTGGGCGGCGATGCGCTGCTGGCCGATGTCGAAGGCTTCCAGCTCCTTCTGCTCGTTCTGCTTGGCGCGGGCAAGGTCCTGCTCGGTGGCGATGCGCAGCACGGGCTTTAGGGGCTGCACCAGCTCCTCCTCCGTCACTTCCCTGCAGCCGGAGGTCACCTCGCCCAGCTCCACGCCTCGGGCGGTCTCCACGACCACGGACATACCGCTCTCCACGGGGAGCTCGCCGGGATCGAAAAAATACACCTTCCCGGATCTCTTAAACGAAACGCCGACAACTTGGGCCATTTTCCATCTATCCTCCAGCGATCTGTCGGAGCAGCGGCTCCACCGCCGCGCTCCACGAGAGGTTCGCGTTCAGGCGCTTACGCGTCCGCACGACTTCCTCCATCATACAATAGATTTGCGCATTTGTAAAGTCCCGCCGGGGCAGGGGCTGGCCGCTCCCGCCCGCCTCCAAGCCCTGCCGCATCAGCTGGCGGATGAGCAGCTCCATCGCCTCCAAAAAGGAGGCCCGCAGCGCCCGGTCCCTGTCCATGTCCTTTAGGGAATCCAGCGTTTCCGGCAGGCCGTAGGGGGAGCGCAGCTCCTCCAAAAGGCGTAGGCAGCGTAAGCGCATCTGCGCGTAAGCCGGGTCCGCGGCGATCTCCAGCGCGCGGCCCAGGTTGCCGCCGCTGCTCTCATACAGGGGATCCACGTCGGCCCGCACGCCGCGCTCGGCCAGGGCCCTGCGCATCTCGGTCTTGGTCAGCCGCCCCATGCGCACCAGGCGGCAGCGGGAGCGGATGGTGGGCAGCAGGCTCTCCGCCTGCTCGCAGAGCAGGAACAGCACGTTGCCGGGCCGGGGCTCCTCCAGCGTCTTGAGCAGGGCGTTCTGAGCGTCCTGGGTCATCAGATGGGCGTCCTCGATCACGATGGCACGCCGCTCGCCCTCGAAGGGGCGCACGCGCAGCTTCTCCTGCATGGCGCGCACCGCGGCGATGCCGATGGACGCAGCGCCTTCCGCGCCTAAACGCAAAAGGTCCGGGTGCACGCCGGATGCTACCTGGCGGCAGGACTTGCACTGCCCGCAGGGCTTGTCCTCCGCCCCGCAGAGGACCGCGGCGGCGCAGACCAGGGCAGCGGTCTTTTTCCCGCTGCCCCTGTCGCCCACGAACAAAAAAGCATGGACAGCGCTGCCGGTCTCAAAGCCCCTTTTCAGGCTTTGCCACAGGGCAGGCTGTCCATAAATGGATGAAAAGGAAAGACCGGTCACAGCTTCACAAACTGCTCCACGTTCATAACGAACACCGTGGCGCCGCCCACCATGACCTCGATGGGATAGGGCACATACACGCCGCTGGTCCCGGCCACGGGAGACGGCGAGGTGGCGATCTGCTTGCGGGACTTACAGACCTTTTCGATCACGGCCATGGCTCCGGCGAACTTCTCGTCGTCCACGCCCAAGAGCAGGGTTGTGTTGCCGGCGCGCAGGAAGCCGCCCGTGGTGGCGAGCTTGGTGACGGAATAGCCTTCGTTCATCAGGTTGCTGACGAGACGGGCGGCATCCTCGTCCTGTACGATTGCGATGATCAACTTCATGTCGTCGACCCCCTTATCTGCTTGATGATGGAAACATTATACACCAAACACCGGGGATGCGCAACCACTTTTCATGCCTTTACGTTTCGTCTGTCGCTTATCCCGCCGTTCGGGAGCGGACGCCCACCTTGGCCTCCATCATCAGCCGCGTTTCGTCCCCCGCGCTGCCGCGCAGAAGGTAGAGGTTCACGTCCGCATCCTTCACCTGCGCATAAGCGGAGAGCACCTCCACGATGTCCGCGCGCATGGCGGCGATGGTGGCGGCGGACATCTGGGTCCTGTCCTCCCGCAGGACGTTCTTGAGCCTCTCCTTGGCCACGCGGCCGGAGTTTTCCCCTCTTTTCGATCGAAGCATGCCCTTTTTTCCCTCCCCTTATCCGGCGAAGCCCAGGAACTTGAGCAGGGCGCGGGCCGGCTCCGAGTCCAGCGCCATCAGGGGCACGTCCTCCCCGAGGATGCGGGAGGCGATGTTGTGGAAGGCCGTGGACGCCCGGCCTCCGTTCAGTGCCGCGGGCTTGCCCAGGTTCCCCGCGCGGATCACCGCGTCCTCGTCCGGCACGGCGCCCAGCAGCGGGATGCCCAGCACCTCGGCGGTGTCGCGCAGGGACATCATGTCGCCCCGGCGCACGAGCTTCGTGTGCAGGCGGTTCACCACCAGCCGCGGCGAGGGTATGTCGCAGGCCAGCAGCAGGCCGATCACCTTGTCCGCGTCGCGCACGGCGGAGATCTCCGGCATGGTGACCACGATGGCCTGATCCGCCCCAGCCACGGCGTTCTTGAAGCCCTGCTCGATGCCCGCCGGGCAGTCGATGAGCACGTAGTCGAACTGCTCTGCCAGCTCCGCGGTGAGCGCGCGCATCTGCTGGGCGGTCACGGTGTCCTTGTCCCGCGTCTGCGCGGCGGGCAGCAGCGTCAGCCGCCCGGAAAAGCGCGCGTCCTGCACCATGGCCTGCTTTAAGCGGCAGCGGCCCTCCACCGCGTCCACCAGGTCGTACACCACCTTATCCTCCACGCCCATCACCACGTCCAGGTTGCGCAGCCCCAGGTCCGTATCCACCAGCGCCACCCGTTTGCCCCGCATGGCCAGCGACGCGCCGATGTTCAGCGTGAGCGTCGTCTTGCCAACGCCCCCCTTGCCGGAGGTCACAACGATCCTCTCGCCCAAAGCAGCCCACCCTTTCTTGCACGGGAAATATCATTCTTATGTACATAAAGCATAAGAAAAGAACCTCCCCTGGTCAATGAAGGCAGACTATGAAAAAATCGCCTGATTCCCCGCGTTTTTTGCGTATTTCGCTCTCTTCTTCCCTCCGTTCGCGTCCCTTCGCGCGTAAGTTACAGAATAATAAAAAAATCGCGCTGCAAAAAGCATCGTGTTGACTTTCATATGTGTACATGGTAGACTATGGGAAAACAGGTCCCCCGCGCCCTTTCGGTCGGCGGGCCCAAAAATATGTGTTGGAGGTAGCCTCAATGAAAAAGATATTGGCCGGCGGTTTCCTGTCCCTGATCGGGAGCATTTGGTCCCTTGCCTGCTGCGTCGCCGCGGGCAGCAACCTGGTGGACGGCTGGTCCACCCCGCCGGGCAGGTTCCTGACCTCCGTCGCGCAGCTGGGCCTCACCTTCCCCTTCGTAGTCTCGGCCCTGGCGGTCGTTCTGGGGCTCGTGCTGATGGGCTTCGGCCTGTTCAGCAAGGAGAAGTAAGGTTTCTTTCCCGCGAAACATAAGAAAAAACACACATTAAAAGGATGAAATAGTCAAGAGTTAGTAGACAGAAAAAGTAAAAGGTTATGCCACCAGTTCTGTACGAAACAGGACTGGTGGTT
>CANQPP010000074.1 GCA_947625765.1 uncultured Clostridia bacterium | reverse complement strand
GGAGCGTAGGGGCTTATTCGTAGACCTTGGGGCTCAAAATGCACACGTCGGGCAGGTTGCGGTACTTTTCCGCGAAGTCCAGCCCGTAGCCCACCACGAATTCGTCGGGGATGGTGAAGCCCACGTAGTCGGCCTTCAGGTCCACGCGGCGGCGGCTGGGCTTATCCAGCAGGGCCAGGAGCTTGACGGAGGCGGGCGAGCGGGTCTCCAGGTTCTCGAACAGGTATTTCATGCTCATGCCGGAGTCCACGATATCCTCGATCACCAGCACGTCCTTGCCCTCGATGCCGTGGTCGAGGTCCTTTAAGATACGGACCACGCCGGAGGACTTGCTCGAGGAGCCGTAGCTGGACAGGGCCATAAAGTCGATGCTGCAGGGGATCTCGATGCGGCGCAGCACGTCCGCAAAGACGGTCACGGCGCCCTTGAGGATGCACACCAGCAGCAGCTCGCGGCCCTTGTAGTCGCGGTTGATCTGGGCGCACAGCTCGTCCAATCTTGCCTGGATGGTCGCGTTGCTGACCAATACGCTTTGGATCTCGTCCTTGGAATACTGCATCGTCGTCTTTCTCCTTCAACTTCTTAAGTGTTATTTTGGTGGGCTTTTTTGCCCAAATCATCATGGGGTATATAGCGGATGCGGATGACTTTTTGCTCCTTCCCGCTGACCGGGCAGAGCGCGGATCTGCGCACGGGCAGAACGGCTAAGATCTCGCCTGCCTTTTCCAGCACGGGCAGGCGGTCCCTCTGGGCGCGGCCGACCTTTTTGTCCGTCAGTATGTCCGAGAGGAGCCTGCTCCCCTCCATGCCGAAGGGGCGCATCCTGTCGCCGTCCCGCCGCCGCCTTGCGATGATGGGGAAATCCAGCCCGCTGCCGAAAACGGCGATGTCGGCCTGGCAGCGGCTGTCCCCCGCTGGCGCTCCTACGCGAACTTCCAAGCACGCGCCGTCCGGCAGGCGGTAGTCGCCGGAGCCGACGATCTCGACCAAAAAGTCCGGCGCATCCTCCACCGGGCAGATGCCTTCCTCGCCCTTCTCGAACAGGCGGCCGCCTATATCGGCCCGCGCGCCGTTCGGGGCGCGCAGCAGGCGGTCCAACGCGGCCAGCTTTTCGCCGTCTATATCCTTTTCGCCGCTGTCCTCAAGGAAGCGGTATAAGGCGCGCTTGCGCAGGGGACCGGGCGTCTCCGGGTCCAGCCGCAGCTTTTTGCCGTTTCTGCCCTGCTCATAGACCTCCGCGGTCAGGGCCTGCAGGAAGTCCTCGTCCTCCCGCAGCCTGTCCGCACACAGGGCGATGTTGCGCGCCGCGGCGGGATTGGCCCGGTTCAGCTCCGGCAGGACGCGGGCGCGCAGGAAGTTGCGCCTGTATTTTTCGTCCCCGTTGCTGCTGTCCTCCCGGAAGGGAAGGGAATGCTGCACGCGGTATTCCTCGATCTGCTCCCTGGAAAGGGACAGCATGGGCCGCAGGAGCTTGCCGTTGTCCCGCTTGATCCCGCACAGGCCCCGCAGCCCGCTGCCGCGGATCAGGTGCAGAAGCAGCGTTTCGGCCTGGTCGTCCATGTGGTGGGCGGTGACGATCCTGTCAAGCCCGCGTTTTTCTCGCGTTTCCTCAAGGTAGGCATAGCGCAGGCGGCGGGCGGCCTGTTCCAGGTTCTCCCCCGTTTCCAGGGCTGTTTCGGGCACCGAGGCGCTGCCTACGTGCAGGGGAACTTCCCAATTCTCGCACAGCTCCTGCACGAAGCGCAGGTCGCCCAAGGATTCCTCTCCACGGATGCCGTGCTCGAAGTGGGCGGCCTCCACGCGCAGGCCCAGCGGCCCTTGCAGGGACAAAAGCGCGTGCAGGAGCACCACGGAATCCCTGCCGCCGGAGAGCGCGACCAACAGGGAGCGCGCGCCGCCCAGGGACCCGGCGATGGTCTCCAGCACCGCCTCCGCCATCCAATACCACCTCAATATAACATTTTATTCAAATTTGAGGCAGAAAACAAGGCATTCATAAAAAGTTTAATCTTTATTCGCAAATTGACTCGTTTTCGCTCGGCGCCCTCTGGCAGTTTGGGCAAAGATAGACGTGGGAGGCGCTCAAGCGCAGCTTTTCGATCGGCGTGCCGCAGTTGGGGCAGGGCTGCCCTTCCTTGTAGCCCACCAAGCTGTCGCGGAAGCGGCCTGGCTGCCCGTCCGGCCCGCGCTCATAGGATGCGCCGCCCTGCCGGGCCGCATCCGAAAACAGCTCGTGCAGCGTTCTATAAAGCCGCTCCTTCTCCGCCCGCTCAAGGCTCTCCGCCCGCCGCGCCGGGTGCAGGCCCGAGAGAAACAGCAGGTCGTGGATGTAATAGTTCCCGATGCCGCAGAGCGTGTGCTGGTCCAGCAGCAGCGCCTTTAAGTTCCGCCTGCCCTTTATGCGGGTGCAGAACTCCTCCATGGGCAGCGCCATGCAGTCGGGGCCCAAGTTCTTGAGCGCCGGGCAGCTTTCCAAGTCTTCAGCGTACACCGCGTAGCCTAGGAACCAGAAACGCACGGAGAACAGCCGCCCGTCGCGGAAGCGGACGCGGAGCCGGGCGTCCTTCACGGGCTCCAGCCCCAGCAGGAAGTCCGCGCCCATGTTGAAGTTGAGGGCCAGCAGCCCTTCGTCCAGCTCCCACAGCATCCATTTGCCCAGGTTCCGCACGCCGTTCACCGTCCGGCCGGACAGATACCCGTTCATCTCCTGCGGGGCGAGGTTCAGCATCTGCGGCCTGTCCGTTTCCAGAGAGTCGATGATAGCGCCCTTGAGGCCTGCGTTCATCTGCGCCGACCAGGCGTTCAGCTCCGGCCATTCGGGCATGGGCTCTCCCCCTCTCCGTTTTCGTCGAACAGGCCCGCGAAGCGGTCGAAGGGCCGCTCCATGGGGAAAGGCGCGCGCAGGGAAACCGCCTCGCGGGTGGTCGGGTGCTCGAAAGACAGCTCCCAGGCGTACAGGGCCACGCTCTGCCCCGGCCTGCCGCCGCCGTAGCGGTTGTCGCCCCAGAGGGGGAAGCCCGCCTCCTTCAGCTGCACGCGGATCTGGTGGGAGCGGCCCGTGCCCAGCTGCACCCGCAGCAGGGAAAGCCCGTCCTTGACCGCCAGCCGCTCAAAGTCCAGCAGGGCCTCCTTCGCCCCGGGCGTGCCCTCCGGCACCGCGCGGGAGCTGTTGGTCTTTTCGTCCTTGAGTAAAAAGTGGCGCAGGCTGCCCCTCTCCGGCGTCTCCCCCTGCGTAACGCACAGGTAGTGCCTGCCCATGCGCTTGTCCCTCAGCTGCGTTGACAGCCGCGCCGCCGCCTTCGACGTCCGTGCGAAGGCCACGAGGCCCGCCACCGGCCTGTCCAGCCGGTGCACGAGGCCCAAATACACGTTGCCGGGCTTGTTGTACTTCTCCTTGATGTATCCCTTGAGCAGGCTCAAAAGGTCTGTATCGCCGCTGGCATCCGCCTGCACGGGCATGTTGCGGGGCTTTAGGGCCACCAGAACGTGGTTGTCCTCGTAGAGTATGGGCACGTTCATGTGCGCCACCTGCCCGAGGCACCGCAGGGCAGCGTCACGGCGCTCTTTTCCACGGGGAGGCACAGCTCCTGGGCGTCCACGGTCCCGCCGTGCTCCCGCTTGACGGCGCACTCCAGCAGGTTCTTGAGCACCGTCGGCTGCAGGCCCGTCGTGTAGGCGTTGAGCAGGAAGAACAGCGGCCGCTCGGACAGGAGCTTGGCGCACTCTATCATGAGGCCGAACACCTCGTCCTCCAGCTTCCACACCTGCCCGTCCGGCCCGCGGCCGTAGGAGGGCGGGTCCATGAGGATACCGTCGTAGCGGTGGCCGCGGCGCTGCTCCCGCTGGACGAACTTGAGCGCGTCATCCACCAGGAAGCGGGCGGGCCTGTCCTGCAGGCCGGAGAGGGCCGCGTTCTCCTTGGCCCAGCTCACCATACCCTTGGCCGCGTCCACGTGGCAGACCTCCGCGCCCGCGCGTAGGCAGGCAAGCGTCGCCCCGCCGGTGTAGGCGAACAGGTTGAGCACCTTGACCGGCCTTCCCGCCTCGCGGATGCGTTCCTGCATCCAGTCCCAGTTGGCCGCCTGCTCGGGGAACAGGCCCGTGTGCTTAAAGCCCGTGGGCCTGACAAGGAAGCGCAGCCCGCCGTAGGAGATCGTCCAGCTCTCCGGCAGCTTTTTGGAGATCTCCCACTGGCCGCCGCCGCTGGAGCTGCGGCGGTAGCGGGCGTGGGCGTTCTTCCACATTTCCGGCTTTTCCTTGGGCCAGATCACCTGGGGGTCGGGCCTTGCCAGCAGTATGCTGCCCCATCTTTCCAGCTTCTCGCCGTCGCCCGTGTCCAGCACGGCGTAATCCTTCCACTGATCGGCTAAAAACATCTATGCTCCTCCGGCATTTGTTCGGTTTCCGGCTTTCGGCAAAGAGGGGCGCTCCCCATCCGTTTTCAAGTGCGGATGGGACGCGCCCGTCTCTTTTCGGTCGTTTTACAGCTTCTCCACGCCCAGGACGGCCTTGCAGCCGTTGATGTCCCATTCCTTGCTGTAGGCGCTTGCTGGGATCTCACCGTCCAGCAGCTCCACGGCCAGCACGCCGGAGAGCACCTCGGAAAGGCCCTCCGCCACAGCCCCGGTCAGGGGCTCAGAGGCGTTCATGTAGACGCGGATGCGGTCGGTCACCTCGAAGCCGGCCTCCTTGCGCATGGTCTGCAGCTTGGAGGTGAGCTCGCGGCGGTAGCCCTCGGCGATGAGCGCATCGGTCAGGTTGGCGTCCAGCACCACGGTGAAGTCGCCGTCGGTCTGGGCCACGCAGCCCTCCTTCTGGATGGGGTCGATGAGCATGTCGCTTTCGGCCAGCTCCACCTGCGTGCCGTCCAGCTCGAAGCAGTATTTGCCGTTCGCGTTCAACTCGTCCACCACGGCGTTGCCGTCCACGGCCGCTAGGTGTTTGCCGATCTGGCCCAGCAGCTTGCCGTAGCGGGGGCCCAAAGTCCGCATCTGGGGCTTTATGCGGTAGGTGGTGAAGGCGCGGGTGTCGTCAACGAAGGAGACGTCCTTGACATTCAGCTCGTCGGCCAGCAGGGCGCGCATCTCGGCGTTCAGCTCGCTGGGGGCCTTTATGTACATGGCGGCCAGCGGCTGGCGGATCTTGAGGTTGGCGCTGTTGCGGGCGGCGCGGCCCAGGACCACGCAGCGCAGCAGCAGCTCCATCTCGCGCTCCAGCTCCTTATCCTGCAGGGCGCGGTCTGCCTCGGGGAAGGAACACAGGTGCACGCTCTCGGGGGCGGTCTCGTCCACGCTCCTGACCAGGTTCAAATAGATCTGCTCCGCCATGAAGGGCGTGAAGGGCGCGGTGAGCTTGGCCATAGTGACCAGCACGGTGTAAAGCGTGTTGTAGGCGGCGCGCTTGTCCTCGGTCATCCCGCTGCCCCAGAAGCGGTCGCGGCAGCGGCGCACGTACCAGTTGGAAAGCTCGTCGGTGAAGTCGCTCAGGGCGCGGGCCGCCTCGGTGATGCGGTAGTTCTCCAGGTCGGAGTCGACCTCCTCCACCAGGGAGCTCAAGCGCGAGAGCACCCAGCGGTCCATCACGGGCAGCTGCTCCGGCGCGGGATGGGCTTTGGGGTCGAAGCCGTCGATGTTGGCGTACAGCACGAAGAAGGCGTAGGTGTTCCACAGGGTGCCCATGTACTTCCTCTGCAGCTCGCTCACAGCCTCGTGGGAGAAGCGGCAGGGCAGCCACGGCGCGGCGGAGGCGTAGAAGTACCAGCGCACCGCGTCCGCACCCTGACGGTTGAGCACGTCCCAAGGGGCGATGACGTTGCCGATGTGCTTGCTCATCTTAACGCCGTCCTTATCCTGCACAAGGCCCATGACCACGCAGTTCTCGAAAGGCGCACGGCCAAAGAGCAAAGTGGAGATGGCCAGCAGCGTATAGAACCAGCCGCGGGTCTGGTCCACGGCCTCGGAGATGAACTGGGCCGGGAAGTTCTTCTCGAAGATCTCCTTGTTCTCGAAGGGGTAGTGCCACTGGGCGAAGGGCATGGAGCCGGAATCGTACCAGCAGTCCAGCACCTCCGGCGTGCGGCGCATGACGCCGCCGCATTCGGGGCAGGTGAGCGTGATGCCGTCCACATAGGGCCTGTGCATCTGCACCGGCTCGGTCACGTTGTTGCCAAGCTCGCGCAGCTCCTGGCGGGAGCCGATCACATGGGTGTGGCCGCAGTCCTCGCACACCCAGACGGGCAGCGGGGTGCCCCAGTAGCGCTCGCGGGACAGGGCCCAGTCGATCACGTTCTCCAGGAAGTTGCCCATGCGGCCTTCCTTGATGTTGTCCGGGTACCAGTTCACGCTGCGGTTGTTGGCCATCAGCTGGTCGCGCACGGCGGTCATGCGGATGAACCAGCCGCCGCGGGCGTAATACAAAAGGGGCGTGTCGCAGCGCCAGCAGAAGGGATAGTTATGGGTGTAGAGCTGGGACTTGAACAGCTTGCCGCTCTGCTTTAAGTCCTCGATGATGAGGGGATCGGCGTCCTTGACGAACATGCCCTTCCAGGGGGTCACGGCGTCCACGAAGCGGCCCTGGGTGTCCACCAACTGCACGAAGGGCAGCTGGTTCTCGCGGCCCACGCGGGCGTCGTCCTCGCCGAAGGCGGGCGCGGTGTGCACGATGCCTGTGCCGTCGGTCAGGGTGACGTAATCGTCCGCCACCACATACCAGCCCTTTTCGCGCGTCTTGCCGGCGAAGGGATATAAGGGCTCATACTCCATGCCGATGAGGGAGGCGCCCTTGACGGTCCTGACCTCGGTGTATTCCTCCAGCACCTGGTCCGCCAGCGCCTTGGCCAGGATCAGCGTCTCCTCCCCCTTGCGGGCGTAGATATAATCCTCGTGCTCGTTGACCACCAGGGCCACGTTGGAAGGAAGGGTCCAGGGCGTGGTGGTCCAGGCCAGCAGGTAGGTGTTCTCCTCGCCTAGCACGCGGAAGCGCACGTAGACGGAGGGTTCGGTCACGTCCTTATAGCCCTGGGCGACCTCGTGGGACGAGAGCGCCGTGCCGCAGCGGGGGCAGTAGGGCACCACCTTGTGGCCCTTGTAGAGCAGGCCCTTGTCGGCGATCTGCTTGAGGGACCACCAGACGGACTCCACGTAGTTGTCGTCGTAGGTGACGTAGGGGTCCTCCATGTCGGCCCAGAAGCCCACGCGCTCGGACATTTCCTCCCACTCGGTCTTGTACTTCCACACCGACTCCTTGCACTTCTGGATGAAGGGCTCGATGCCGTACTTCTCGATCTGGGGCTTGCCGTCCAGGCCCAGGAGCTTTTCCACCTCCAGCTCCACGGGCAGGCCGTGGGTGTCCCAGCCCGCCTTGCGGTAGACCTGGTAGCCCTTCATGGTCTTGTAGCGGGGGATCAGGTCCTTGATGGCGCGGGTCTCCACGTGGCCGATGTGGGGGCGGCCGTTGGCCGTGGGCGGGCCGTCGAAGAACGTGAACACGGGCGCGCCTTCCCTAGCGGAAAAGCACTTGTGGAACACGTCGTGCGCCTTCCAGTATTCGAGGATCTCCTTTTCGCGCTCCACGAAGTCCATGCTCGTGGAAACCTTCTTGTACATGGTCCTGCTTCAGCTCCTTCAAAACCGTTTGGTGTTTCAGCTTAAAGTATTCATAAAAACGGCGGCTCCGTCCCGAAGAAAAGCCGGGACGAAGCCGCCGCTCGATCCGGCAGGCTCCGCGGTACCACCCGCGTTGGCGCTCAAATACATAAGCGCCCGCTTATTTTGCCCGCTTGGACTTGTTCGCCCAAACGGCCCGCCCGCATAACGGCGGCGGTCCTCCGTCGCGCGCCTGACGGGGTCTCCCCTTTCGGCGCGGCCGCTCCGGGGTGATGGCCGCTTTCCCACCCGCGCCGGGCTTCCACCGCCCCCGGCTCGCTAAAAAAGCGGGTACATCGGGAAAGGGCGTCCCCTTCCTCGCGTTTCGTCCTAAATAGGATACAGGAGCCGAGGGCTCTTGTAAAGAGAAAAAACGTTAATTTCCCATGAGAAGGCGTTTCTCCCCGGCGGGTTTTGGAGGAAGGCGGCCCTCCTATGCCGCGCGTCGATAGTCATTACGCCATCCAGGATATGGGCGTTTGAAAAATCATAGCTTGTCAGAATAGTCTATAATGACTTTTTTGCATTTCATACAACAAAAAGCCGCGCAGGTAGGAACTGTCCAATCGTTCTGTGTTAAAACTTGCTCGTTGCCCTCTGCCCAAAACCAAAGTTTATGTTTCCCCAATGCCCACGGGATATGAGTATTGGGTTCCGCCGCATCTCGGTTCTGATTTGCGTAACTTACGGATATTATACACCCGGCCCGGTCCATCGTCAACCTTGTTATCCCCGGCAATCTTACTTGATTGGCTGATGGATTTTGGGGCCGAAAACGCCTGAAACCGTTGCGGCACAAGGGTTTTCTTACTTGCCGGTCATTTGCTGGAGGACTTCCTCTTTGAGCCTCTGGATGTACCAGATGGCCTTGTCGAGGTCCTCCACGCCGTTCTTGTACTTCCACCGCCAGAGGTACTTGATGGCGTTGGCAGTGCAAAAGGCTTCGATGCCGTCCAGACCGGCGACCGCCGCTTTGAGGGCGTCGATGCACTCGATGCCGCCCTGGTTGTAGTGGGCGGGGTGGTTCACCTTCTCGACTTTCTGCTCGCTCATCCTTTCCTCATCTCCTCCCGGAGGCTGTCCTTGATGTAGTAGTTCAGGCCGAGGCTCTTGCAGACCTCCTCAGCCTCCTCGCCGAACTTCTTCCAGTCGATGTTGGAGGGCCAGTAGTTCAGCTTCCCGATTTTCACCCGGTCAGCCACGTTACGGGTGGTCTCCAGTAGGGTCAGGACCCTCTTGGCGCTCAGGACCGGCTCAAAGGAAATCCACGTCTTGATGCCCTTGTGGCGTGCGACGCCCAGGGCGTGGAACCTCGTGGCGAACTCGGCGGCGCAAGGCTCCGCATCAGTCTCCCCGCCCGTCAGGGTGATGCCGTACCAATCCTCGCCGTTGAGGAGGTCGAGGTCCCTCTCGCCGTTGCCCTTGGTGAGTATCTGGACGTGGTTCCCGGTCTCCTTCAGGAGCTTGATGATGGCCCTCGTTGGGGAGGTGTCGTACCCCTGCGGGTACGGGTCGCAGGTGAAGCACAGGTGGATGAGCTTCCCGGTGATTTTCTCCCGTTCGAGCTGCCGGGCCACCTCCTCCACGATGTCGGTCCTCGGAGCGACGTTCCCGTGGAAAGTCTCCCTCTGCCGGTGCAGGACGCTCGGGGCGAAGCAGTAGTAGCAGCGGTGCGGGCATCCGGTGTAGATCGCCTCGGGCGTGTCGT
>CANQPP010000073.1 GCA_947625765.1 uncultured Clostridia bacterium | reverse complement strand
ACAGGCGAAACGCCCGCGCGTCTTTGACGCGCGGGCGCTCTTTCTTAAAAATAGAATCGGAACTTGTCTTTACGCTTTAGTCATCCAGGCCGGGGACCTTGGGCAGGGTGTCGAAGCTGGCCTGCAGCTGCTCGTCGGTGGGGATGGTGTCGGTCATTGTGCCCTCGTTGAAGCGGGTGTAGGCGCTCATGTCGAAGAAGCCGGTGCCGGTCAGGCCGAAGAGGATGGTCTCCTTCTGGCCGCTCTCCTTGCAGCGCAGGGCCTCGTCGATGGCGGCGCGGATGGCGTGGGCGCTTTCGGGCGCGGGCAGTATGGTCTCCAGGCGGGCGAACATGGTGGCCGCCTCAAAGACGCGGGTCTGCTCCACGGCCACGGCCTCCATCAGGCCGTCGTGGTAGAGCTTGGACAGGATGGGCGACATGCCGTGGTAGCGCAGGCCGCCGGCGTGGTTGGCGGAGGGGATGAAGCCGCAGCCCAAAGTATACATGCGGGCCAGCGGGGTGATGCGGCCGGTGTCGCAGAAGTCGTAGGCGTACTTGCCGCGGGTAAAGGAGGGGCAGGACGCGGGCTCCACGGCCACGATGCGCGGGTTGGCCTTGCCGTTGAGCTTATCGCTCATGTAGGGGGCGATCAGGCCGCCCAGATTGGAGCCGCCGCCGGCGCAGCCGATGACCACGTCCGGGTATTCGTCCAGCATATCCATGGCGATGCGGGCCTCCTGGCCGATGATGGACTGGTGCAGCAGCACCTGGTTGAGCACCGAGCCCAAAACGTAGCGGGTGCCGGGGGTGGTCACGGCCTTTTCCACGGCCTCGGAGATGGCGCAGCCCAAAGAGCCGGTGGTATTGGGGTCCTTCTCCAAGATGGCGCGGCCCACGTTGGTGGTGTCGGAGGGGCTGGGGATCACGTCCGCGCCGAAGGTCTGCATGACGGCCTTGCGGTAGGGCTTCTGCTCGTAGGAGACCTTGACCATGTACACGGTCAGGGGCATGTTGAAGTAGGCGCAGGCCTCGGCCAGGGCGGAGCCCCACTGGCCGGCGCCGGTCTCGGTGGTCAGGGCGGTCAGGCCCTGCTGCTTGGCGTAATACACCTGGGGCACGGCGGAGTTGATCTTGTGGCTGCCGCAGGTGTTGTTGCCCTCGAACTTATAGTAGATCTTGGCGGGGGTGCCCAGCGCCTTTTCCAAATTGTAGGCACGCACCAGCGGGGAGGGACGGTACTGGCGGTAGATATCCATCACCGGGCCGGGGATGTCGAAGTAGCGGGTCTTGCCGTCCAGCTCCTGCTTGGCCAGCTCCTCGCAGAACACGGGGGTCAGGTCCTCCAGGCCTGCCGGAGCGCCGGTGGCCGGGTTGCGCAGGGGATCGGGCAGCACGGGCATGTCCGCGCGCAGGTTGTACCATGCGTCGGGGATCTGGTTTTCGTTGAGATACAGACGATAGGGTGCCTTCATGTGCGTTGCCTCCTTATGAAATGATGAATGTATGTCTTCTCCGTCGTCTGGGCGGGGATGGGAAACATAAAAAACGCGCCTGTCCCTTATTTTGTAGGGACAGGCGCGTCAGTATGCTGACTTGCGTTGCCTGCGGTGCCACCCAAATTGGCTTTCCGGCCGGTCCTTCGACCCGCCGTCTCGCCCGCTCGTTGTTCGCGTGCCTCGATCTCCAAAAGGAAAAGATACGCGCCGTGAGGATAACGGGTCCGGTCTCCCGTCGGGAGCTACTGACCCGGCCGCCTCGCGGCCCGGCGTTCACGCCCGCCCTCCGAAGTCCATTCGCGCCGGCGTCCTCCGCCCCGCTCGCACCCAAGTTGCGGGACTCTCTTGGGAAGGAACCGCTCCGGCCTACTCCTCTTCATCAAGGGTTTGGCTGGTCCTTTAATTTAAAAGCATTGTAGCATTTCCCGGCCGCCCCGTCAAGTTCTTTGTCGGTTTTTAACCTTTACCATTGACAAAGTTTTCATTTTATGGTTTGCTAATATATGGGTGCCGCGTGCCTCCCTGCGAAACGCAGGAAGGCCGCCCTTTCTTGCACCCAAAAAGGCGGCCCGCCCCGCCTGTCCTGAATGTATTTTTTCGTTCATCTTTCCATTTTCGGGCGCACAGCGGGGCCGGGATGTGCTATACTGTATCAGAGAGTCATTCCTGATCAACAGGAGGGTCATACCAACAATATGAAAAACAAGGAACTTTGGATCGACCGCGAGCTGAGCTGGACGCAGTTCAACCGCCGCGTCCTGGAGGAGGCGCAGCGCGGCCGCAATCCCCTGATGGAGCGCCTGCGCTTCATCTCCATCTTTGAGAGCAACTTCGACGAGTTTTTCCGCGTGCGCGTGGGCGCGCTGCAGGACCAGGTCCTCATGGAGGAGGACGAGGATGCAGACGCCGCCAAGCACGACGCCAAGCGCCTATCCGACGTGTGCAAGGCCACGCGCCGCCTGCTGCCCCGCCTGGACGCCCTGTTCGACGAGTGCATGGAGGACGCCTCCGACCGCTTTACCCGCCTGACGGAGGATACCTTGAGCGACGACGACCGCGCCGCCCTGCGCCAGATCTTCGACCGCGAGGTGGCTCCCTTCATCGCCCCCTTCGTCACCGACAAGAAGCACCCCTTCCCCTTCCTTGAAAACGGGGTGCAGGTGGTGGGCGTCACCCTGCAGAAGAAAAACGGCGGCGTCAAGTTCGGCCTCATCTCCGTGCCCAAGGCGCTGCCCCGGGCCATCTTCCTGCCCGGCCGCCGCTGCCGCTTTATCCTTCTGGAAGACCTGATCCAGCTCTTCGCCCACAAGGTGTTCCACCGCTACGAGATCGTGGAGTCCATCGTCTTCTCCATCATCCGCAACGCGGACATCGACGAGAACGAGGCCCTCTACGACTTCGACGTGGACTTCCGCGGCGCCATGAGCAAGCTGGTGGACCTGCGCGGCAAGCTGGCGCCCGTGGAGCTGAAATACCGGGGCGAGGACTGCGACAAGATCCTCACCCACCTAAAGCGCATGCTCTACCTGTCCAAGAAGCAGCTCTTCTGCCAGAAGGCGCCTTTGCAGATGGGTTTCCTCTCCCTGCTCGAGGCACGCTTCCCCAAGGAGAAGCACCCGGAGCTCTACTACGAGCCCCTGCCCAGCGTCTATCCCCCGCAGGTGGACAAAGCCGCTTCCCTGCTCGATCAGGTGATGGAGCGCGACCGGCTCCTGTCCTACCCCTTCGACGACATCGCCTTCCTGCTGGATCTCCTGGAGCAGGCCGCCGCGGACGAGCGCGTGGAGAGCATCGCCTGCAGCCTGTACCGCGTGGCCTCCACCTCCAAGATCGTCCAGCACCTGATCGACGCCGCCCGCCGGAGCAAGGCCGTCACCTGCCTGGTGGAGCTGCGCGCCCGCTTCGACGAGGAGAACAACATCGACTGGTCCAAGCGCCTGGAGGAGGCCGGCTGCCGCGTCATCTACGGCCCGCCGGGCTATAAGGTGCATTGCAAGCTGCTCTACATAGGCTTAAAGGACGGCCGCGGCCTTGCGCAGGTGGGCACCGGCAACTTCAACGAGAACACCGCCAAGCTCTACACGGACCTGGCGCTCTTTACCGGCCACAAGGGCATCGTGGAGGACGTGAAGAACGTCTTCGCCTGCCTGGAGGCGGGCCGCTTCGTGGAAAAGAGCGAGCATCTGCTGGTGGCGCCGCTGTGCTTAAAGGCCGGCCTCATGGACCTCATCGACCAGGAGATCCAGAAGGCCCGCGACGGCCAGCCCGCCGGCATCCAGCTCAAGATGAACTCCCTGACCGACCGCGAGCTGGTGGATAAGCTCATCGAGGCCGGGCAGGCGGGCGTGCGCGTGCAGATGGTGATCCGAGGCATCTGCTGCTTGACCCCTGGCGTGCCGGGGCTCACGGACAACATCGAGGTGCGCTCCATCGTGGGCAGGCTGCTGGAGCACTCGCGCATCTACGTCTTCGGCGCGGGCCGCAAGCGCAGGTACTTCATCTCCTCCGCCGACTTCATGACCCGCAACACCATGCAGCGCGTGGAGGCGGCCGTGCCCGTTTACGACTACAACGCCAGGCGCAAGCTGGCCCGCATCATGCGCCTGGCCCTGTCCGACAACCAGAAGGCCTGGACGCTCAAGGCGGACGGCAGCTACAAGATGCCCTCCTCCTCCCGCGGCAAGCCCGTGAACCTGCAGCTTGCCCTCTACCAGGCCGCCAAGGACGAATCCGCGGTCGTCAAGAAGCCCAAGAGCCCCAAGAAGGCCGCGAATAAGAATACATCCCCCAATAAACGCAGAAAGAAGTGAGCTACATGGCAAAGAAGCGCATCGGTATCCTGACCAGCGGCGGCGACTGCCCCGGCTTGAACGCCGCCATCCGCGGCGTGACGAAGGCCCTGTACCATCGGATGGGCGACGACGTGGAGATCTACGGCATCATGGACGGCTACACCGGCCTGATCGAGGGCGAGTACCGCAAGATGAAGCCCTCCGACTTCTCCGGCATCCTGACCCGCGGCGGCACCATCCTGGGCACCTCCCGTCAGCCCTTCAAGACCATCCAGGTGATCGGCGAGGACAACGTGGACAAGGTCGGCAACATGAAGGAAAACTACAAGAAGATGAAGCTGGACTGCCTGCTGACCCTGGGCGGCAACGGCACCCACAAGACGGCCGCGCTTCTTTCCGAAAACGGGCTGAACGTGATCGGCCTGCCCAAGACCATCGACAACGACATCTACGGCACCGACGTCACCTTCGGCTTCCACACCGCCGTGGGCATCGGCACCGAGGTCATCGACCGCCTGCACTCCACCGCCGCCAGCCATTCCCGCGCCCTGGTCGTGGAGATCATGGGCAACAAGGCCGGCTGGCTGACGCTGTATTCCGGCGTGGCCGGCGGCGCGGACGTGATCCTTCTGCCCGAGCTGCCCTTCACCTACGAGAAGGTGGCCAAGGCCGTGGAGCGCAGGGCCAAGAACGGCCATCTGTTCTCCATCATCGCCGTGGCCGAGGGCGCCATGACCAAGGACGAGGCCAAGCTCAAGCGCAAAGACCGCATGGCCCAGCGCGGCGGCAACGTCAATGTCACCGCCTCCGTGGCCAGCTTCATCCAGGAGAACACCGGCATCGAGACCCGCTCCATGGTGCCCGGCCACTATCTGCGCGGCGGCTCTCCCTCCGCCTATGACCGCGTGCTCGCCACCCAGTTCGGCGCCTATGCCGCCAAGCTGATCGCGGACGACAACTACGGCATGACCGTGGCCAGCGTCAACGGCACCATCACCGCCAACAAGCTGACCGACATCGCCGGCAAGAGCAGCTACGTGCCCAAGGATCACCAGCTGATCGCCGTGGCCCGTGCCGTGGGCATCTCCTTCGCGGACTAAGACAACCCCCTTTCGCAAACCACCCATGCAGGCCCGGCGCCCCAAAACGCCGGGCCTTCTTTTGGCCCATTTCACGGAATAACCTCCCCCATTTCCTCGAAATTTGAGGAAATGAGGGAAACTCCATCGAAAGCGAGGGCTTAAGTCGTGGAAATTGATGAATTTGAGGGAAATCGGTTGCAAATAGGCGAAATCCACGGTAAAATAACAATTGGTAGGTATATATTGGATCAGGAGGAAGCAGGGAATGGCAGGAAACAGCAATCTGCACATGTCGCGGTCCGATAAGGCTGATGAATTTTATACGCAGCTTTCCTTGATTGAAAGCGAATTAAAACATTACAAGGCGCATTTCAAGGGCAAGATTGTTTTCTGTAATTGTGATGACCCCTTTGAGAGCAATTTTTTCAAATACTTTGCCATGAATTTTAATTCGCTGGGCTTGAAAAAGCTGATCGCGACCTGCTATGCTTCGTCGCCCGTGACCGGAAATGAGCTCGATTATTTTGTCGATAAGGACGGACAGCTAAGTTTTCTTCCCTCTCCGAACACCGTTCCTATGCAGGATAACAACAAACGCCCTTACAAAGTAGAAATCACAGAAGTAGCAGATGAAAACGAAGATGGACGTGTTGACCTTGCGGATGTGGACAATTTGTTGAGAAACAAGAAAAATGCGTTGACCCTTTTGGAAGGGGACGGTGATTTCAGAAGTCCTGAATGTGTAGAGCTTTTGAAGCAGTCGGACATAATCGTGACCAATCCGCCCTTTTCTTTGTTCCGTGAATATGTAGCGCAGTTAATGGAATATAAGAAAGACTTTATTATTATAGGCAATCAAAATGCCATAACTTATAGAGAAATTCTGCCGCTTATCCGTGATAACAAAGTATGGTTAGGCTATAATAATGGGCATTTTTGGTTTAAAGTCCCTGCAAGTTATGAGGAAAAGAAAACAGATTTTAAGATCGATGAAACAGGACAAAAGTGGAGACGGATGGGAAATATCTGCTGGTTCACAAATGTCGATATTGATAAACGGCATGAAGATATGACCTTGTTCCGAAACTACTCTCCAGACTTATATCCAAAATATGACGATTATGACGCAATCGAAGTTAGTAGAACCGTTGACATTCCTTGTGATTATTACGGTGTCATGGGTGTCCCTATTACTTTTATGCAGTACTATAATCCCAACCAATTTATTATACTTGGAGATAGTCGGTTTCATGATGGACAAGATTTCTCGGACGATATAAATGTAATAAACGGTAAAACGCTATACAGAAGACTTTTGATAAAAAGGAAGTAGGAAGAACAAATGAAAATTGAACTTAATGAAATCCCAGTCCGTGATGTAGTAAACGGATATGTTGATAGCGCAGAGAACGGTGTTGTAGGTTATGGTGGCAAGCTGAATATCCGTCCTGCTTTCCAGCGAGAATTTATCTATAAGGATAGACAGCGGGACGAGGTTATCCATACTGTCATGAGGAATTTTCCCTTGAATGTGATGTACTGGGTAAAGAGCGACGATGGAAATTTTGAAGTCCTTGATGGACAGCAGCGCACAATCAGTATCTGCCAGTACGCTACTGATGAATTTTCTGTTGTCGTGGACGGTATGCCCCGAAAGTTTGGTAATTTGACTGTCACCGAGCAAGACCAGATTTTAGATTATCCCTTGATGATCTATATTTGCGAGGGGACCGATAAGGAAAAACTGGACTGGTTCAAAATCATCAACATTGCCGGTGAACAGTTGACGGCGCAGGAATTGCGCAATGCCATCTACACAGGGGAATGGCTGACCGAAGCAAAAAAGTATTTCAGTAAAACTCAATGCCCGGCATACCAGATAGCGGGCGATTATATGAACGGCTCCGCCATTCGGCAGAATTTCCTTGAGACCGCTCTAAAGTGGATCGCCGACCGCGACGGGATCGAGATCGAAGATTACATGTCCGAGCATCAGCACGATACGAACTGCAACGAGTTGTGGCTGTATTTTCAAACCGTCATAAACTGGGTAAGGGCCACATTCCCAAACTATCGCGGCAAGCTGATGAAAGGTCTTGACTGGGGGATTTTCTACAACAAGTTCGGCTCCGGCAGGTATGACCCGAAACAGCTTGAAATGCGCATCGTGGAGCTGCTCGATGACGAGGATGTTTCAAATCAGAAAGGCATCTATGAGTATTTGCTTGACGGCCAGGAGCGGCATTTGAGTATTCGGGCATTTTCTCCCAAAATGGCGCGGACAGCATACGAACGGCAGAAAGGGATCTGTCCAAAGTGCGGCAAGCATTTTGAGATCGAGGAAATGCAGGCCGACCACATAACCCCGTGGAGCAAAGGCGGCAAAACCATCGCGGAGAATTGCCAAATGCTTTGTGCGGATTGCAATCGGCGCAAAAGCGATATATAAGCGATTTTTCTACGGAAGGCCCTGCGGCAAGCGGGGTCTTTTGTTGTAATGTCGGCCGCGCCTGCACTGTAAACTATGTTTAACTTGACGCCCCCTTTCCCCGCGTGATAGAGTTCCATCGCACCCTTTTCCCTTCATATTTGTGAGGGAAACCATGGGGAAATTTCAGGCGAAAGAGAGGCTGCGCGGGAAGTATGGCGGAGCGGATCCGGGATATGACGAAGGGCAGGCCCGCGGGGCTGATCCTTTCCTTCGCGCTGCCCCTGATGCTGGGCAACGTGTTCCAGCAGCTGTACACGCTGGTGGACACCATGGTGGTGGGCCGCTTCGTGGGCGTGGAGGCGCTGGCGGCCCTAGGCGCGGCGGACTGGCTCAACTGGCTGGTCTTAGGGCTCGCCACGGGCCTGACCCAGGGCTTCGGCATCCTGATGGCCCAGCGCTTCGGCGCGGAGGACTTTTCCGGCCTGCGCAAGGCCGTGGCCATGAGCTACGCCATGGGCCTGATCTGCGCGGTGCTGCTGGCCGCGGTCTCCCTGGCGCTGGAAAAGCCCGTGCTGCTCCTTATGAACACGCCGGAAAACGTGCTGCCCAGCGCCCTTACCTACATCTCCATCTGCTTCTGCGGCATCCCGGTGATCATGGCCTACAACGCCTTCTCCACCGTGCTGCGCGCCCTGGGCGACAGCCGCACGCCGCTCATCGCCATGGTCATCGCCTCTCTCATCAACATCGCGCTTGACCTGCTGTTCGTCTGCATTTTCCACATGGGCGTGGGCGGCGCGGCGCTGGCCACGGTGCTGGCCCAGGCCTTTTCCGGGCTCTACTGCTTTTGGGCCCTGCGCTCCCTGCCCATCCTGCGCTTCCAGAAGGGCGACTGGGCGGCGGACCTGCCCCTCTGCGGCAGGCTCCTGCGCCTGAGTGCCCCCATGGCCTTCCAGAACGCCATCATCGCCGTGGGCGGGCTGGTGGTGCAGTCCGTCGTCAACAGCTTCGGCTTCATCTTCGTGGCCGGCTTCACCGCCACCAACAAGCTCTACGGCCTGCTGGAGCTGGCGGCCTCGGCCTACGGCTTCTCCATGGCCACGTTCACCGGCCAGAACCTGGGCGCGCGCAAGTACGAGCGCATCCGCAGCTGCATGCGTGTAGCGCTGTGCATGGCCCTGGGCACCGCGGTGCTCATCGGCCTGTGCATGCTGCTGTTCGGCCGCTCCATCCTCTCCCTGTTCGTCTCCGGCGACCCCGTGGAGACCGCCCGCGTGCTCGACGTGGCCTACACCTACCTGCGCTTCATGGCCGTGCCCCTGCCCATCCTCTACCTTCTGCACCTGTACCGCTCCGCCCTGCAGGGCATGGGCGATACGGTGATCCCCATGTGGTCCGGCATCGTGGAGCTGGTGATGCGCATCTCCATCGCCCTTTTGCTGCCCCGCCTGATCGGGCAGATGGGCATCTACTGCGCGGAGGCCGGCGCGTGGCTGGGCGCGGAGCTCATCCTGATGACCACCTACTACATCCGCCAGCGCATCCTGCTGACCGGCCGCTGGCAGCCGACCTGAGTAAAACGCATACGCCGCACGAAAAGAAGGCCCCGCTATCGCTGAAGTGGTAAAAAGATGGTAGACACGAAAAGTGCCTGCCATCTTTTTACCACTTCACTGTTTGGGTAGGCCGATTTTGGATCTTATGCGTTGCCGGTTCCGGCAGCCTGGTCTTGCAGCTGATCCTTCCGAAACTATCAGAATAGTGTTGACAGGCGGAAACTATTGTGGTAGTATATAAGCGTAAACTATTGCAATAGTTCGGCTCGATGAAAGGATGGAATGATATGGCGATCAAGCTCTTTGATTCTGAACTGAAGGTCATGGGCGTTTTGTGGAAAGAAGGCGACACCACCGCAAAACAGATCTCTGACATTCTCAAAGCAGAAATTGGCTGGAACATGAACACGACTTACACAGTCATTAAAAAGTGCATCGCAAAGGGGGCCATCGAACGCAGTGAACCAAACTTTCGGTGCCATGCA
>CANQPP010000072.1 GCA_947625765.1 uncultured Clostridia bacterium | reverse complement strand
TCGCCGCGCCACCGCCCCCAGCCCCTCACACTCCCGTGGCGCAGGCTCGCCTCCGCTTTCGCGGAGGCGAGCCTGCGCCACGGGACCCGCCATTCTTTTTTCTCCTGTTCTTGCAGGCCTTTCTCTATACATCTTACGTTCCTTTTCAAAATGGACACGCAACGTCGTGGGGCCGACCGGGGGCCGCGGCTTCGCCGCGGCCCCCGGTCGGCCCCACGACGTCCCGCGCGCCCTGGCCGCCGCTTCGCGGCGGCCAGGGCGCGCGGGACGTCTACTCCGAAAACCCCACCAAAGAAGCACTGCGCTGAGATCACGATCCCGAAAGCCCAGCGGGGAACAGCTCCTGTTCTTCCATTGGAGAGGCGGCGCTGAGCGCCATCAGGAAAAGCAAGAGCAGGCCCGGCAGCAGGTACATGAGGCGGTCGGTCAGTATGAACAAGCCGAGCAGCAGGGCCGCGGACTGGCAGTAGACGAGCGCCCGCTCGCGGCGCAGCATGCGGGCAAGGAGCGCCCTGGCCCCGGAAAAGGGCCGTGCCTTCGCTTCTTCCGGCGCGACGCCCTGCAGGGGCAGGGAACTCAGCTCCACCAGCGTCAGCGCCGGACGCAGCCGCGCTGCATAGGCCCGCGCCTCCTTGCGGATGCTTCCCGCGCACAACAGCACGGCCCTGCATTCCCCGCGCCTGCGGTCGAAGGCCTGCACATCCCGCAGGTTCGTCTCGTCCAGCTCCCTTTGCAGCCCCACGGCGACGGTCTCGTCCTTGTACCTGGCCAGCAGCAGCCCCTCTCCCTCGCCCACCGGTTCCAGCGGATACCTCCTGCACAGGGCCTTGAAGCCCAGCTCCAGCGCCTTCTTCCCCTCCAGGCGGCAGAGGGCCTCCGCCTGCCGCTTCCGCTCCCGCAGAAGGGACTGCCGACTCTCCGGCTTGGAACGCATATACAGATAGGCCGCGTAGCCCAGCAGGCCCGCGACCGCCATTGACAGGCCCAGCGTCTGCCAGAGGCTGCGCATCCGCCAGGCGAAGAAGAAAAACAGCGTGACCCCCGCCCCGCCTGCGGTCAGCAATATGTTCGCCCAGGCCGCGATCGCGTTTTTCCGCACGTCTCTTTCCTCCTTTTTCCGGGATAGTTTCCGTCATTTCGCGGAAATCTATGCGTTTGCTTTTACAAGCGGGGCAAAATCGGTTATAATGGAGTCGGAACGCGGGAGCGCATACGCGCATCCCCCCCGCGCAAAGGAGGAAGGAAGTCCCATGGAGACGGCGGCCTTGGGCCTGATGGGCGGCAGCTTCGATCCCATCCATCTGGGGCACGTGGCCCTGGCAAGGGCGGCCCTGGAACAGGCGGGCCTGTCCTCCGTGCTCTTCCTGGTCAGCGGGAACCCGCCCCACAAGCGCGCCTTGGGCGCGCCGGCAGAGCGCCGTCTGGAGCTGGTCCGCCTGGCCCTCATGGACGAGCCCTGGGCCGAGGCGTCGGACATCGAGCTGCGCCCCGGCATCGTCTACACCGTGGACACGCTCCGCCTGCTGCGGGCCCGCCTGCCGGACACGCCCCTCTGCTACATCGTGGGCGCGGACACGGTGCTGGACATGCACTCCTGGCGCGACTTCCCCGCCGTGGCCTCTCTCTGCTCCTTCCTGGCCGCCATGCGCGGCGGCGTGGACGAGGAAGCCGTGCAAACAGAGGCCGAGCGCCTGCGCTCCCTTTACGGGGCGCGCATCCGCTTCCTGCGCGGCCTGCCGCCCGCCGTTTCCTCCACGCTCGTGCGCGAGCGCCTGCAGGCCGGACTTTCCACGGAGGGCCTGCTCCATCCCGCGGTGCGCGCCTGCATCGACCGATACCGCCTGTACGCGGAGGTGAACCCTGCATGACCGACCCGATCCTTCTGGACGCCTACCTGCAAAGCCGCTTAAAGCCCAAGCGCTACGACCACTGCCACGGCGTGGCCCAGTGCGCCAGGGACCTGGCCCTGCGCTACGGCGCGGACCCGGAAAGGGCCTACCTGGCCGGGCTGGCCCACGACATGTCCAAGTGGATGACGGACCAGCAATACCTGGATTACGCTTTGCAGTGCGGCGTCGAACCCGATCCCTTCCAGCGGCAGGAACCCTCCATGCTCCACGGGCAGGTGAGCGCCCTGCTTCTGCACAACCTGTTCAACGAGCAGGACGAGCAGGTGCTGCGGGCGGTGCGGCTGCACATCGCCGGCGCGCCGGACATGACCCGTTTGGACGCCTGCGTCTGCCTGGCCGACTGGATCGAGCCCAGCCGCGATTACCCCGACGTGCCCGACCTGCGCAAGCTGGCGAAAAAGTCCCTGGAAAAGGCCCTGCAGCGGGCCCTGGCCACCACCATGGTCCTGCACCTGGACCGCGGGGACCCCGTCTGGCCGCAGAGCCTTCTGACCTACAACGCGATCACGCGCCTGATCGAAAGGAATGAGGAGATACAATGACCGACACACGCAACGAATACGAAGCGATGGCAAGGACCATCTGCTCCCTGCTGGACAAGAAGCTCGGCCGCGACATCGTCTGCCTGGACGTGCACGAGCAGACCGTCATCACCGACTACTTCGTGGTCTGCTCCGGCCGCAACCCCGCCCAGGTGAAGGCCCTCTACGACGAGGTGGAGGATAAGATGGCCGCCCAGGGCCACTTCCTTTTGCGCTCCGAGGGCTATTCCGAGGGCCGCTGGGCCGTGATGGACTTCGGCAGTGTCATCGTGCACATCTTCCACGAGCAGGAACGCGAGTTCTACCACCTGGAGCGCCTCTGGGACAACGGGCAGAACCGCTTGACCCTCGAGCTGGACGACGACAAGGGCGCCCAGGATACGGATAACAAATAAGGCCGACCCCTTTTTCATCCACTTTCGGTCAGCGGGCCGCTCTCGGGTATGTTCTTTTTCGGAAAAACCCCTTCCCTTTTTTGCGGATCGGTGTTATACTTGAGTTCGGGTTCGTTTGCGCTCGTAGCTCAGTGGATAGAGTGTTCGACTCCGACTCGAAAGGCCGTGGGTTCGAATCCCGCCGGGCGCACCAACTTGACCGCCCCGGGAGCAATCCCGGGGTTTCCTGTTTCCCCTTCTTCGTTTCACCCACTGAAGACCACCACACGCAGGAGGCAGTTCTTTTCATGGAGCAACTCGATAGGCTTTGGCAGTACCAGAAGGCGGACCTGGACGTTGTTCGCTACGAGACGGAGATGCGTCAGTTCCCCATGCGGCAGAAGCTCCTAAAGCTCCGCAACCTGGTCGCCGACCAGCAGACCCTGGTCAAGGGCATGGAAAACGACACCGCCGCCGCCCTGGAGAGGCTGGAAAACATGCGCGCCCAGCACGAAAAGCTCGAGGCCCAGTGCGCCGCCATCGCCGAGAAGCTGAACGCCGAGGACGGCTTTGCCTCCTCCGCCGAGGCCCACCACGCCCTCATGCAGCTGCAGGACGCGGAGGCCAAGCTGCGCGCCTGCGAGAAGGACTTGAGCCACATGGTGCGCGACTCCCAGCACATCGGCGCGCGCTATAAGGAGATCCGCCAGAAGGCCATCAAGGCCCGCGACGAGTACACCCGCCTAAAGGCCGTGTACGACGGCGAGCTGGCCAAGCAGACGGAGAAGCTCAACGCCTTAAAGGCCGCCCGTGAGGAGGCCGCCAAGGACGTCGATGCGAGCTACATGAGCCGCTACAACGCCATCCGGGGCCAGACGATGCCCCCCATGGCCATGCTGGTGGGCGGCAACCAGTGCGGCGGCTGCAACATGTCGCTGCCCGCCGTGGTCACGCAGACGCTGCGCGACAAGAGCCGCATCGTGGAATGCGAGAACTGCGGCCGCATCCTTTACGTGGAATAAGCGGCAGCATCATGAGTATGCCGGGCGGTCGCGCGCTGCGGGTGACACCCCCGCGGCGTGAGGAAAGTCCGAGCACCACAGGGCAGGGTGCCGGGTAACACCCGGCGAAGGCGACTTCAGGGAAAGTGCAACAGAGAGACACCGCCTAAGCCCCGCGTCCGTTCGCGGGGACGGCAAGGCTGGAAAGGCGAGGTAAGAGCTCACCGGCGGCTTGGCGACAGGTCGGCCATGTAAACCCCATCCGGTGCAAGATTGATAGTGGAACACATGTGGCGGCCCGTCACGTTCCGGGAAATCGCTTGAGCCGTCTGGCAACAGGCGGCCTAGATAGATGATCGTCCAAGACAGAACTCGGCTTACAGACATATCTCATGACACATGCTGATTTTTCCAACTTGATTTAAGCACAGGGGGCGGCGCGGCTTCCCCCTGTGCTTAAAAAAATATAAAAAACAGAAATGTCCCGCTTATTTTACACGTAAGCGGGACGGGAGGTGGCAAAAAAATGTCCGTTCAAACCGTTCGGGATTACCTTGCGACGTTCGGCTTGGGCGACCGGGTGATGGAGTTTTCCTCCTCCAGCGCGACCGTGGAGCTGGCGGCCCAGGCGCTGGGCGTCGAACCCGCCCGCATCGCCAAGACGCTCTCCTTCCACGGGAGGGAGACGGCGACCTGCCTGCTGCTCGTGACCGCGGGCGACGCCAGGATCGACAACGCGCGCTTCCGCCATTTCTTCGGGTTCAAGGCCCGGATGCTGGCCCCCGAGGACGCCCTGCGCCTGACCGGCCACGCGGTGGGCGGCGTCTGCCCCTTTGCCCTGAAGGACGTGGAGATCGAGGTGTACCTGGATAAGTCCCTAAAGCGCTTCGACATCGTCTACCCGGCCGCGGGCAGCGCCAGCTCTGCCGTGCGCCTGACGCCCGAGGAGCTGCTCAGGTGCAGCCACGCCAAGGGCTTCGTGGACGTGTGCAAGGGCTGGCAGGAGGACGCGGAGAAGCCCGTCTGAAGACGCGCGCGGCTTCTTTCGTTTTCTATCTAAACCAAACCGAGCTCCCGCCGGGACGGCACAAAAAACGCGCCGCCCCGGTTTTTTCTGTCCTTTTCCCCGGAAAAGAACGCCGTTTCCCCGCCGTCGCTCCGCCATATTTGATTCGCCATTCTAGTGTTTTCCCTTTCTCCTTTCCGGGCATACTAAAGCAACACAGATTCGATAAAAGCACGCAATTTCCCCGCTCCTCTTTGGATCCTCATCGCAAAGGAAGAATTTTCCAGGGAACGCGCGCCTTTTGGCAGTTGCTTCCCTTCCCGCTTTTCCCCGCATAAGCGGCGGGCCTGCGGGCGACCCTAAGGGCACGAGGATCGTCCCCGCCTGAAATCACGCGCGGGGAAAACGGATGCGGAGGTGCTTCGTCTTCATGAGGCGGTTGAGCAGGCTCACGGGGCTGCCCGTGCTGGATCCCGGGAGCGACAGGCGCGTAGCCCGGGTGGAGCGGCCCTGCCTGTCCGCCGACGGGCAGTTTCTGGACGGGCTGGCCGTGCGCCTGACGGGCTTCGGCGGCCGGAAGCGCTACCTGCCCTTTGCAAACATCCGTCTCCTGGGCGAGGTGAGCCTGCAGGCCTCCGCCCTGCTTCCCCTGCCCGCGGAGCGCCGGGAGGAGGAAACGTCCCCGCGGGTGTACGGCACCGCCGGCGAGCTGCTGGGCTGGGCCACCGACGCCCTGCTGGACGAGAGCGACGGCCGCATCCGCGCGCTGGAGCTGTCCTTCGGCTACATCGACGATCTGCGGCGCGGCCGCCTCTGGCTGCGCGACTTCGTGCGCGGGCCAGAGGGCTTCGTGGCGTCCCTGCCGGACGGGAGCGATCCCCACACACGCACTTAAGATGCAAAGGGGGCAACAAAGCGATGTTCTTCATGAGGCGTTCTTCCAGATTGGGCCTGGGCATGGTCATGGGCTCCATGGCCACGCTGGCCGTGGTCGGCGCGGCGGCCTACTGCTACCCGCCCTCCCGCTGTATGGCGGAAAGGCTGTACAAGAAGGGGCGGCGCAGGCTGGCCGCCATGGGCGTGCTGCGCTGAGAAGCGCGCGGGAAGGGGACGGCCGTCCCCTTCCCGTCTTTCATAAATGAGCGCTGTTTAATCAAGGGAGGGATGTAAAATGCCCGGCAGACGCTGGCTGTGGGCGCTGCTTTTGGTCGGGGCCGCCGTGCTGCTCTTTGCCTTTCATTCTATCTTTGGGCGGCTGTGCCTATTGCTGCTGCTCTCCTCCACCATCGCCTACCCGCTCACCTCCCTGTCCAAGCGCCTGCCCTTTTCCCGGGGGCTGAACGTGGGGCTTTCCCTGCTGCTGGTGCTGGCCCTGCTTTCCCTCCTGCTGTCCTTGGCACTGCCCGCGCTCTTTCGGCAGCTGGCGTCCCTCAAGGACAGCCTGCCGCAGCTGCTGCGCACCGGGGAAAGGCTGCTGCAAAGGACGCGGGAGGCGCTCCTGCGCATGGGCCTGCGGGAGGAGGCGGTGGCCCGTCTCTTCGAGCAGGGCGGCGCGCTGCTGGCCGGGGCCGCGGGAAGCGCCGCCGAGCGCCTCATGCGGATGGGCAACGCGGCGGCCTCCTCCTGGTACCTGCTGCTCTCCCCCGTTCTGGCCTTCTACATGGCCCGGGACCGGCAGGCCCTGTTCGACACCTGCCAGCGGCTGCTGCCCGCCGCCTGGCGGAAACGCGCCCTGGTGCTGGGCAAGCGCGTCCGGGGGGAGATCGGCGAGTACGTCCGCGGCCAGATGACCGTCTCCCTCATCACCGGCGGCCTCACCGCGCTGGGGCTCTTATGCATCGGCCTCCCCTCCTGGCTGGTGATGGGCCTGCTGATGGTGGTCTGCAACCTGATCCCCTACTTTGGCCCGGTGCTGGGCATTCTGCCCATCGTGGTCTTTTCCCTGCCCTACGGCCCCTGGCGGGTGCTGGCAGGGGTGCTTGCGGCCCTTACCGCCCAGCAGCTGGAGAGCCTGGTGGTCGCCCCGAAGGTGCTCGGGCAGGCGTCCGGCCTGCACCCGGGCCTGGTGATCGTGAGCCTCACCGCGGGCGGCTGGCTGTTCGGCTTTGCGGGGCTGTTCTTCTCCATCCCGGCGGTGCTGTGCCTGCGGGCGCTGCTGGACACGCTGAGGGTCAGCCGCCTTAAAGCTTTGCAGGAAAGCGATTGATTTGTGCGCCTCCCTGTTATATAATAGATGTGGATTTGATCTTTGAGTTGGGAGGCGTCACCGTGAGCGATCAATTGAACGATACCCTGCGCTTTAAGTTGGAGAACGCGGTCTCCATGAACGCCCATGACATACTGATGAGCGTCTACGCCGCTCTCAAGGAGAAGGGCTACGATCCCATCAACCAGATCGTGGGCTATCTCATTTCCGGCGACCCCACCTACATCACCAGCTACAACAACGCCAGGTACCTGATCCGCCAGCTGGAGCGGGACGAGCTGATCGAGGAGCTGGTGCGCTCCTACGTGGTCGATGAGGACAAATAAGCCCCGCGCGGTGCTGGCGCTGGACGTGGGCTCCAAGCGCATCGGCGTGGCCGGCAGCGACAGCCTGGGCATCACCGCCCAGGCCGTGGAGACCTATGTGCGCGTTAGCCCCAAAAGGGACCTTGAGCACCTGACCGCGCTGGCCCTATCCCGCGGCGCGCATGCCTTCGTGGTGGGCCTGCCCCGCAACATGGACGGCAGCGAGGGCGGCCAGGCGGCGGACACCCGCGCCTTTGCCCAGGCGTTGGAAAAGGCCAGCGGCCTGCCCATCCTCTTTGAGGACGAGCGGCTCACCACCCGCGCGGCCCACGACGTGCTGATCCAGGGCAACGTGCGCCGCGGCGACCGCAAGAAGGTCGTGGACAAGCTGGCCGCCGTGCTCATATTGGAAAGCTACTTAGACAGCCTGACATAAAGGGCGGCAGGAGGGAGAGCCTTCGAGATGGAGGAAGAACAGAACGAGAGGGTCACGTTGGTGGACGAGGACGGCCGCGAGGTCGTGTTCGAGCACATACTGACGCTGGAATACAAGGGCACGGAGTACGCCATGGTGGTGCCCGTGGAGGGGCTGGAGGACGAGGACGAGTCCCTGGTGGCCCTGCGCATCGTGCCCGGCAGGGACGGCGAGGAGGACTGCTACGAGGGCGTGGTGGACGAGAAGCTGCTGGAAAAGCTGTACGAGCTATACTTGGAAGAAGTGGAGTTCACCGACGACTGACGCGCCTCGCGCTTTCCTATGCCTTGCCCCGCATATCCCGCTCCCCCGGCTTTGCCGGGGGAGCGTTTCTTCTGTTCCCCTGAACATTCGCGGACGGCCGGAACCGCCCGCATCCCTTTCCCCCAAAAACACAGACGGCCAAAGCGTTCTTCGGCCGTCTTTTTTACAGCATTACAGGTTTCTTGAAGGGCGATCCAAAAAATCGGGCCGCCCTTCTTTCGTTTCGCCTTTCGCAAGGTTTTTTTTGGAACACTTCTCGTCAGGCGCTTTCGCACGGGGACAAGCGGTAATAGCTCTGCGGATACATGTACAAGAGGTAAGACCACTTTTCCCAGTTTGAAAGGCGACCCCCAATCAATCGGGCTGCCCTTCTTTCGTTTCGCCTTTCGCAAGGTTTTTGGAACACAATTCGTCAGACGCTTTCGTTCGGGGACAGGCGGTAATAGCTCTGCGGATGGGCGCACAGGGGGCAGATGGCCGGGGCCTCCGTCCCCTCGTGGACGTAGCCGCAGTTCATGCACACCCAGCGGACGGGCCGCCCCTGCCGGAAGGCCTGCCCCGCCTGCAGCTGCTCAAGCTCCGCCCGGTATCGCCGGTCGTGCTCCTTCTCCACGCCCGCGACCAGGCGGAACAGCGTGGCGATGCGGTCAAAGCCCTCCTGCCGGGCCTCCTGCTCGAAGCGGACGTACATCTCGCTCCACTCGTAGTGTTCGCCGTCGCTGGCGTCCTTGAGATTCTGCGCGGTGCCGTTCAGCTTGCCTAAAAGTTTGAACCAAACCTCCGCGTGGGCGCGCTCGTTGTCCGCCGTCTGCCGGAATACCTCCGCCATGCGGCGGTAGCCTTCCTTTTCGGCGGCCTCTGCGTACAGGTCGTACTTGGTCCGGGCCATGGCCTCCCCGGAAAAGGCGGCCATGAGGTTCGCCTCCGTGCGGCTGCCTGCAAGCTCCATCTTTCTTCCTCCCCTTGATCTTCGCCCGCCCTTGAAGCGGCGCGGGCGGTCATATTCACCCAATCAGTCTGCCCGCTTTTCATGAAAGCTACCCGCAAAATACAGAGAAGGCCCGCTTCCCTTTGCATAGGGGAAAGCGGGCGCTTGTGTTTTTTCTTTATTTTTCCGTCTTTTTGGCGGCGGGGTTGAAGAAGGAACTGCGATTTAAGAGCAGGTACAGCGGGTAGCCCACCACGTAGCACACGGCGGCCTGTGTCAGGAAGATGGTCCCCATCTCCAGCAGCAGCGGCGCGCCCACGGCGTAGTGGAGCACGATGCCGATCACCACGGCGTTGATCACCACGGGCGGCAGTATGGCCAGCAGCGGCCAGCGGCGCAGCTTGTAGGTGCCCCAGGCGGCGGCCAGCGTCGCCAGGGAGCCGAAGACCACATCGAGTATGCCGTTGCCGCCTAAGAGGTTGGCCAGCAGGCAGCCGACGAACAGGCCGGGCACGGCCTCGGGGAAGAACATGGGCAGCACGCACAGCGCTTCGGACAGGCGGAACTGCAGGGCGGGGAAGGAGATGGGCTGCAGGAGCATGCAGAGCGCGGCATAGGCGGCGGCGATCACCGCGCCGATGGCCACCCTGCGGACGACGGGGTTTCTGGACATCTTGGGTTCATTCCTTTCCTTTTGTTTCGAGCGGGTTGGAGAACCGCCCTTTCTATCAAAAGCGCGGGGAGCAGGCCCCGGCGCGCCTTTGGCCGATAGAAAACGGGAACGCCTGCGCGGCGAACCGTGTACCAATATACCACGTTCCGCCTCTTTGCGCAAGCCCGCTTCTTCCCTCTTTCATCTGCCCGCTGTTTGGCCAAAAATCGGCAGGGAGCCATATTTTTCATGCGCTTCTAGGTTCATTTTTCTTGAGTTTCCCTCCCTCTTTTTTCTTTCCCTCCATTTCCCGCGCGCAAAAAAGGCGTTCTTTTTGGAAGTTTTGTCGAAAACAACTTGAAATTGAAAGGTTATGCTATCATCAAAACATACACAAGTAAACTTTTAGGCGCATCCCGCGCCGGAACAAGGCGGACCAGAAGGAGGGTGACCACACGATGGAAGGCAAGAGCAGAAAGGTAGAACTGGAGTTCCTGCTCCGCAAGGAGGAAACGCTGCGAGCGCGCCTGGAGGAGGCCGTGACGCAGGGAAACAACGACGAGGCCGTCCGGCTCAACCGGGAGCTGGAGCTGGTCTACTTAACGCTCCGCAGCCAGGGCTGGAGCAGGCCCGGTAAAACGCTGCACGCCCCGGACGACGACAACTGACATCCCGCTTTCGCTTTTCTCGTTCCATAGATGACAAGACCTCCTAAAGGCGCGCCCCTTCCCTTTCTGAAATAGTCAAGAGTTAGTAGACAGAAAAAGTAAAAGGTTATGCCACCAGTTCTGTACGAAACAGGACTGGTGGT
>CANQPP010000071.1 GCA_947625765.1 uncultured Clostridia bacterium | reverse complement strand
GGTATTCCGCCAGAACATCAGGATCGCATTTTTGAAAGGTTCTATCGGGTAGACAAGAGCCGCTCAAAGGAGCTGGGCGGCACGGGCTTGGGTTTGTCCATTGTGAAACACGCTGCAAGGCTTCATAACGCGAAAATCGGGCTAAGCAGCACAGAAGGAAAAGGTACGACCATCACAGTTACCTTCCCTAAATCTTCAAAATGAATATAAAATGAATATAAGGATAGCATAACAGTGAAAGGCCGCGGAAATGGATCCGCGGATCTTCGCTATCAGAACGTCTTCTGCTCGCTCGCTACGAAGAGTGAGGTGGAGGCACAGCGGGCCAGGGGGTGTGGGTGGTCGTTTGTGTTTATACCCCGCACGGTAGACTCCTCGGCTTCGCCGAGGCTCTGCCAAGGGGGGCGGCGGAGCGCCGCCCCCCTTGGCGATCCCCCCTTCTCGTCGTCAGGGGGGACGAGCTGCCGCCGCAAATCGCGCGGATCCATGCCTGCTTTTGTTGGGTACGTGGTCGAGACAGAGAATCGAGCGGATTCTTAACGAATGTATATTCCTCTTGACTTTTTCGCTTGGCTATGAGATAATGCACCCGATCTTTGGGATCGGAACGGATCCGGCAGCCGACTTTTGGGAGGTGCATTTTGATGAAAAAAGGGCTGATCCTCGCCCCGGACGAGCTTTCCCACAAGTGGATCGACCGCCTGGTGTCGCTGGGCGTCACGGAGTTGCAGATACAGTTTTTGGAGGGGGACCTCGTTGCGTTCGAGAAGGAGGGTACGCCCGCCTGCCTGCAGCTGGACGGCTACCTCGATCTGATCGACGAGGCGAAGGCGCGGGGCCTTTCCGTCGAGTACATGGCCCACGGGATCACGCACATGCTGCCCCGCGGCCTCTTTGACGAGCATCCCGAGTACTTCCGCATGAACGCGGAGGGCAAGCGCACCCCGGACTTCAACCTCTGCGTGAGCGACCCGGCCGCGCTGGAGATCGCGGCCCAGAACGCCGTCAGGTTTGCGAAGAGCCTGTACGGCTCCTGCGAACGCTACCACATCTGGATGTCCGATACGCAGGGCCGCTACTGCCAGTGCGAGCGCTGCCGCTCTTTGAGTCCCTCCGACCAGCACCTGATCGTCGTGAACGCCTTTGCAAAGGCCATCCGCGAGGTCATCCCCGGCGCGCTCGTCTGCTTCCTCGCCTATCAGGACCAGCTGAAAACGCCGCTCAAGATCAAGCCGGAGGCGGGGGTTTTCCTCGAGTATGCCGACATCCAGCGCGACCAGCACGTCGCGCTTCGGGACCTGCCGGAACGCCACGCCGAGATGAAGTCGCTCCTCGATTTCTTCGGCCGCGAAAACTCCATGGTCATCGACTATTGGTACGACAACTCCTTCTTTTCCCGCTGGACGCGCCCGCCGCAGCCCTTCAAAGCCGAAGATAAGATCATATTGGACGACGCGAAGTTCTACGCCGAGCAGGGCTTTGAGCACCTGACCTCCTACGCCTTCTATCTGGGACGGGAGTACGAGGCGCTCTACGGGGAGCCCGACCTCGATTCCTATAAGCTGGTCTAAAATATCGTACATCCGCCCTTTCAAAAAGGCCTTGCCATAACTGCCACGCCGCCGCGGACGAAAACATCGTTCCCGGCGGCGTTTTTTGGCTTGCGGTTTCTGTTAAGATACGTTAAAATATCAGCAACATCCGAAAGGAGGGCTTTATGATGAAGGGAATTTACGGCGACGGCATACACGACGACACGGACGGCATCCAGGCGCTTTTGAACACGCGGGCGCGGCTGGTCGAGCTCCCCATGCCGAAGGAGAGCTACTTAGTCTCCAGGCCTTTGGAGATCTACTCCTGCCAGGAGCTGCGGCTCCCGGCGCTGGCCAAGATCCGGCTCATGGACGGCAGCAACTGCTGGATGCTCAAGAACGCCTCCTTCGAGGAGGGCGACCGCGACATCTACGTTTCCGGCGGCATCTGGGACGGGAACAACTTAGGCCAGGGGCCCAACCCCCTGCGCTTTGAGCACCCGGATTTCCCAGACTACGACGGGGTGAGCATGTTCTTCCAGAACGTTAAGGGGCTGCACCTGAACCACATGCAGTTCAAGGACCCCGTCACCTACGCCGTCGTGCTGGATACGGTCAGCTATTTCACGGTGGAGGACATCTCCTTCGACTTCAATTACGGCAACCCCTGGGCGATCAACATGGACGGCATCCATCTGGACGGCAACTGCCATTACGGCTGCCTGCGGAACCTCAAGGGCGCCTGCTACGACGACCTGGTGGCTCTCAACTCCGACGAGGGCACGGCCGGGCCCATCACCAATATCGACATCGACGGCATCTTCGCCGAGGACTGCCACAGCGCCGTACGCCTGCTTGGCGCGAACCAGAGGGTGGAGAACGTCCACATCCACAACGTATACGGCACCTACTACCAGTACTGCATCGGCGTCACGAAGTATTACAAGGGGGATGACGGGTACTTCGACGGGCTCTCCTTCGACAATATCTTCGCCTCCAAGGCGGAGCGGCTGAGCGTCTACCAGAAGGACGGCACCTACGTCTTTGCGCTGATCTGGGTAGAGGGCAACCTGCGGGTCAAGAACCTCTCCATCGCCGACCTGCACCGCGTGGAGCGGATCACCGCCATCCCCACCGTTTACGTGGGGGAGAACACCGTCGTGGAGGACATGAGCCTTACCAATATCTCCTGCGAGAACCTGACGGGCACGCCCATGCCGCTTATCGAGAACGACGGGACCATCCTGCGCCTGCACGCTGCCAACCTCCGCTCGGACGGGGAGGAGATCTTCGGCGGGAGCGGTGAATATCCGAAGGACTGATAAGCGGAAAGACCTGCGCCAAACAGCCCCACCACGCCGCCGCGCTGCCCGGTCCATAAAGAAAAGGGGCGCGGCGCGCGGACGGGCGAAGCCTGAAAAAAGGGAAGCGCATCAAAGAAGCGAAAGCGACGGGAGGAAGCGAAGATGATCCTGAACCTCAAGGACTATCCCATCGAACAGGGCGTGGTGCAGACCCGCCAGATCCAGGCGGTGCTGGACGAGGCGACGCGCCTGGGCGGCGCGGTGGTCGTGGTGCCCGCGGGACTGTACGTGACGGGCACGCTCGATCTGGGGAGCGCATCCCTGCATCTGGAAAAGGGCGCGGTCCTCAAGGGCTCCGGCGACTGGGCGGATTACAGGCACAACGGCTTTCGGCACAACGAGATGCACGAGACGATCAGTCTGCTCTACTCGATGGGGCATGACGATATCACCATCGACGGCGACGGCGTGATCGACCTAAACGCCGAGGCCTTCTACCACATGGACCGGCCCAACGTCCCGGACGACGGCCATGAGTACAGCGAGCAGCAAAAGGCCGAGTGCACGCGCACCTACGACCACCGCCCGACGCAGCCCATCTTCTTTTACGACTGCAGGCACGTGACCGTCCGCGGCATCACCATCCGCAATGCGCCCTGCTGGACGTTGGCCTTCCACAGCTCGGAGGATATCCACATTTCGGGCCTTACCATCGACAACGACATGACCATCCCCAACAACGACGGCATGCACTTCTGCGGCTGCCGCAACGTGCTCATCCGCGACTGCAACATCAAGGCGGGCGACGACTGCATCGCGCTGAGCGGCATCACGAACTGGGAGAGGCCCTGCGAGAACGTGACCGTCAGCAACTGCGTGATGACCTCCGTCTCCAAGGCCATCTCCATCGGCTATATGCACAGCATCGTGCGCAACGTGACCATCTCCAACTGCATGATCTATGAGGCACAGAGGGGCGTCGCGCTGATGGCGTCCAAGGGCACCGGGCTGGTGGAGCACGTGCTCATCGATAACCTGCGCATCGATACCCACATCCGCGCGGGCAACTGGTGGGGCAACGGCGAGCCCATCTGCCTGGTGGGCACCTTCCACCACTACGACAGGTATTTAGACCCCGTGCCGGACAGGAACTGGCCTGTCAACATCCGCGACGTGCACTTTTCGCACATCAGCTGCACGGGGGAGAACGTCATCGGCGTGATCGGCAGCGGGGAGAACATCGAGCACGTCGTCTTCGACGACCTCTACTTTGCCCATAAGGAGAGCGCCAACAAATACCTGAAGGGCGAGCGCTGCATCGACGTGAGCCCGTCCGTGGAGAAGATCGAGCTGCCGGAGGGCTTTAAGGGCTGCGTGTACGTGCGGGAGAGCAGGGACGTGCAGCTGCGGAACGTGACCGTTCAGTGAAGGCATAGAAGAAAGCATAGAATATGGACCCCGGCGGAAAGGCGCGCTTGCGCTTCCGCCGGGGTTTGTGCTACAATCACGTAGGCGTGCCCTTATGCGGCGCGCAAAGGAGAGGGATATGAAAACGGTACTGATCACCGGCGCGGACCGAGGCCTGGGCTTTGCGCTGACCGAGGGGATGCTGCGGGAAGGCTGGAAGGTGTTCGCGGGGCAGTATCTGCTTAATTGGCCGCAGCTGGACGAGCTGGCCGCGCGCTGGCCGGAGCGGCTCTGCCTCCTGCCGCTGGACATGAGCAGCGGCAGATCCATCGAGAATGCGGCCGCGCGGCTCAAGGAGCAGACGGACAGACTGGATATGCTCATCAGCAACGCGGGCATCAACGCCGCGGGCGAGGGGGAGATCACGGGGGAGCTCAACACCGCGCGGACGAACCTGTGCTTCCGCATCAACGCGCTGGGCCCCATGCACTTAACGCAGGCGCTGCTGCCGCTCATGCGCACGGGGCTCAAGCGCCTGTGCTACGTGTCCTCGGAGGCGGGGAGCATCGCGGTCTGCACGCGGGCGGGCGTGTCCGGCTACTGCATGTCCAAGACCGCGCTGAACATGGGCGTGCGCCTGCTGTTCAACGAGCTGCGGCCGCAGGGCTTCACCTTCCGTCTGTACCATCCGGGGTGGCTTAAGACCTACATGTCCGGCAGCCGGAACGAGAACGGCCGTCTGGAGGCGGAGGACTCGGCCTTGACGGCCATCCGGCAGTTCACGCAGGACAAGCACTGCGAGGACGCGCTGGAGCTGCTGGACTGGGACGACGCCGCCTGGCCCTGGTGAAGGAGGGAAGATAAAATGCGCAACGCGCTTTTATTCGGCGATGCGGAAAGGCTGCCCGCCCTGCGGGAGGCGCTTATGGAGAGGGGCCTGACGGTGCGGCTCTTTGATGTGGAGCAGGCCGCCGAGCAGGGCGCCTGGGCGGAGCTGGTCGTCTGCCTGCTGCCGGGAGCCTCTAAGACGGCGGAAAGGAGCCTTACGGAGGTCGCGGACTGGGAGGAGGCGGACGGCGTCTACGACAGGACCGCCTGCGCCTTCCTGCGCGCCGTCCACGCGCTTTTGCCCACGTTGCAAAAAGAGGCCCGCATCGCGCTGTGGACGCATGCGGATTCCTCGATCAACAACTGCGCGGGCACGGGCGACCTGGCCCGGCGGATGAGCCTGGCGGCCGTCAACATGGCGGCGGTGCTCCTGTTCCACGAGCTGCGCCCCAAGGGGTACAGCATGCGCATCTGTGCCAGCCGCGACGCCCGCTATGCCGCGGACTGCTTCCTGCGCGCCCGCAGCTATGAGGCGGACAACCTGCCCCATTCGGACGAGGAGCGTCTTTCCCTGCGCGGGGAGCTGGGCGCGGAGCTGCCCTGGTGAGAGGGCTTTCGAGAAAGACACACCGTTCACGACGCTTGGCATATAAAATGAAGTAAGAAGCAGAAAAGAGGGGGTTTCCCATGGGGAAATGGCTGGCGCAGCTGATCGAGCCGAAAAACGGCATCCCGAAGGAGAGGCAGCGCTGAAAGGATCAGCCACAAAAATTCTGAATGGATCAGGACATTTTAAGAATGGGACAGACTATGAAAAATATAGTTTTAGATGTATTACCGTTTTTGCTCATAGGTGATCTGATAGTACCGTTTCTTTTGGCTCCGACATATCGAGGATATGATCATTTGACACAAGTGATGAGTGTGTTGGGAAATTCAAAAGCACCATTGCATATTCTCTATAATATTTGGCTGATCATGCTGGGAATCGGTATACTTTTATGTGATTTCAAGTTATATTCAGTTATTGCAGAAACGTCCAGTTCAATAGCTATAATGCTTTTTGTTATAATGGGTATTTATGCCATAGGCGCTTGTATTTTATCAGGATTTTTTCCAGTAGAAGAAACAAAGGAGTTAAAGACGATCTCCGCAAAGATACATGGATATGGTTCTGTAATCGGTTTTATGCTTTTGATATTTGCCCCGTTATTGATCGGACTATATTTTTTCAAAATTTCAAACGGATTTTTGGGTATTTCTTCCTTGATCTGTTTTGCTTTTTCCTTGTTATTCTTTGCTTTTTTTGTAATGGCAGACAAGCTAGAGCATCAAGGAAGCGTGATCGCATTTGAGGGGCTTTGGCAAAGATCGTCACTTTTATGTATGTATCTCCCGGTCATAGCCCTTTGCATAACTATAAATCACTATTCTTTTTAAAGCAAAATGCAAGCGTAAACCATGCACCGCCCTATGTGGGAGAAAGGGAGACTTTTCTATGACTTGCACGTAAAGCATACAAAGAAAACTGCGCCAGCCACGGCGCCTGCTGTGCCGCGGACTGCTTCCTGCGCGCTCGCAGCTGCGAGGCGGACAACCTGCCCCATTCGGACGAGGAGCGGCTGTCCCTGCGCGGGGAGCTGGGCGCGGAGCTGCCCTGGTGAGAGGGCTTTCGACAAGGACGCACCATTCATGACGTTTGGTACATATAGAGTAGTAGAAGATAGGAAAGAGGGAGTTTCCCATGGGGAAATGGTTGGCGCGGCTGATCGAGCCCAAAAACGGCATCCCGAAAGAGAGGCAGCGCTTTGACAACAAGGGGCTGATGGCCCTGGCGGTGCCCATCATCCTGGAGCAGTTCCTGGCGCTGCTGGTGGGCCTGATCGACACGATGATGATCAGCTACGCGGGTGAGGCGGCCGTTTCCGGCGTTTCGCTGGTGAACCAGCTGAACAACGTGTTCATCATGGTGTTCACGGCCCTGGCCGCGGGCGGCGCGGTGGTCGCCAGCCAGTACGTGGGCCGCGGGGACAAGGAGAAGGGGGACCTCTCCGCGGGGCAGCTGGTGATGCTGGCCACGGTGATCTCCCTTGCGATGACCAGCCTGGTGCTGGTCTTTGGCCGCCCGCTGCTCAGGCTCCTGTTCGGCAAGGCGGAGGAGACCGTCCTGGAGGCGGGCCTTATCTACCTGCGCATTTCCGCCTATTCCTTCCCGTTTTTGGCCATCTACAACGGCTGCTCGGCCCTGTTCCGCAGCATGGGTGACACGCGTACCATCCTGCGCGTGTCCCTGGTGATGAACGCCATCAACGTGGTGGGCAACGCCATCGGCGTGTTCTGGCTGCACGCGGGCGTGGCGGGCGTTGCGTACCCCACGCTCCTTGCCCGCGCCTTCGCGGCCGTGGCCATGTATCTCTATTCCCGCAGGGAGAAAAACATCATCTGCCTGCGGCCCCGCGCCATCTTCGCCTTCCGGCGGGAGATGGTCGGACGCATCTTCCGCATCGCCATCCCCAACAGCGTGGAGAACGGCCTGTTCCAGCTCTCCAAGCTGGTCCTGAGCGCCATCGTGGCCCTGTTCGGCACCGCGCAGATCGCCGCCAACGGCGTGGCGCAGAGCTTCTGGTCGATGGACGCTATGTTTGTCATCGCGATGGGCCCCGCCTTCATCACCGTCGTGGGCCAGTACATGGGCGCGGGCGATGTTGAAGGGGCGGACTACTACATGCGCAAGCTGCTGCGCCTGACCTACGTGGGTTCGGCGGTCTGGGACTTCTTCTTCCTGCTCTCCACGCCCCTTATCCTGTCCATGTACAGCATGAGCGAGGAGATCGTGCGCCTGGTCTGGCAGGCGGTCCTCGTCCACAACCTGTTCAACGCCCTCATCAACCCCGTGGCCGGGGCATTCGGCAACGGCCTGCGCGCCGCCGGGGACGTGAACTTCACCATGTTCGCCTCCATCTTCGCCACGGTCGTCTGCCGCGTGTCCCTGGCCTTCCTGTTCTGCCTGGGCTTCCACATGGGCCTGATGGGCATCACCTGGGCCATGGTCATCGACTGGGCCATCAAGGCGTCCCTGGTGATCTGGCGCTACCGCAGCGGCCGGTGGAAGCAGTTCAAGGTGATCTGAAGGACGGATGGACTTTCGCTGGACGATCCCGCAGACGCTTACGCGCCCCGGAGCGAAACGGACCGCTCCGAGGCGCTTGTCTTTCTAAAAAAGCCGCTCTGAAACCAAAAAACACGGCCCGCGCAACCGATAGTTGACAAAAATCGCCCGCCCGGTTGGTGGAAGCGCGGCCCGCGGCCTGCTATACTGTCCCCATGCAACAGAGCGAAGGAGGATGCACATGCAGAACGAAACGGGCAACGCGCTGGGTAGCCGCATCCGGCAGCTGCGGGAGCAGGCGAGCATGACGCAGGAGGAACTGGCCGAGGCGCTGGACGTGAGCCGCCAGGCGGTGAGCAAGTGGGAGGCGGACCTGAGCCGCCCCAGCTCGGACAAGCTCATCCGCCTATCGCAGGTGCTGAACACCGACCTGGGCCGTCTGATCGGCGCGGAAAGCCGGGAGGAAGGCGGCCAGCCGGAAATAGAGGAGACGCCTTCTCCGATAGATACACAGACGGAATCGCCTGCAGCTTTCAATGAAGGCAGGCGCAAGCGCTTCCCCGCGGCGGCCGTCGTGGGGATCGTGCTGGCGCTGGTGTTCGTGTTTGCCGCGGCCCTGATACTGGCGCTTCGGTTTGCGGGTAGCGCGGCATACAGGATCATTTTCCAGCAGCCGTCCGTAGAGGCGGTCGAAAACGTGCAGGCGGACGTGAACACGGAAACGCCCGCGCCCGCGCCGACGTCGGGATCGGAGACCCTGCCCGCGACGCTGCGCCTGACCGCGCGGGAATGGCGCAGCTTCGGGGACACGCCGAACCGCGACGAAGTGGTGGACGCCGCCTCCGTGGCGCAGGACCGGCTGTTCCGCTACGACTTCCCGGGCACGCAGATCGGCCTGGTGTTTTACAGGGAAGAAAGCACCTACACCGACGAGCAGGGCGGCCCGCTCTGGCACCTGATGGCCGCCGCCGACTACGGGGACGGTCAATACTGGACCGTCGCCCGCATCGCCGAGGATGAGCCGGAGGCAGGCCGCCCTGCGCTCTCGACCTTTAGCGCGCTGGGCATCAGCGGCTGCAAGGTGCTCGTCCACTCCTGGCGCTTCGAGCAGCCGGACAGCTACTACTTCACCCTCTCGCAGGACGGCCAGCCGACGCTCTGGGGCCTGGTGAACGGGGAGGCGGCCGAGGCGGACATCGACGCGGACGGCGAAAACGAGATCATCCCCCGCGAGCCGGACATCTCCAAAGAGATCCTCTTCGACAGGAACGTGGACGACTTCCTCGCCTACCGCGTGGAGGACGAGCTGCCGGATGGCGCGTCCATCCGCTACGGCCGCGTGCCGGACACGCTTTCGGGCGAGGAAGCCCTGCTGCTCGCGCTGCCGGATGGCCGCTGGACCGCCTACCGGCACCTGCACGACGGCGAACTGAGCCAGGAAAAGCAGGCCTTTTCCGCCTTCGGGATGGAAGGGCTTGACGAGAAGGTGTCCTCCGCGGTGCTGGTGTTTGGCGGCGCGGAGCAGGAGGTATCCCTCTCCGATGGCCGCGATCCCGACCAGCCGGACCCCCTCGACCCGCAGGGCCGCACGCCCCGGCAGCTGGCCTATCTGGCGCTGCAATCGCTCTACGACCTCACCGGCTATGCGCCCGAGCGTTGCTTCGTGCGGGCATACGAGACGAGCGTCTACTTCAACCTCGACGAAAACTTCGACAACCAGTGCTTCCTCTCCGTGTGCTTCGGCGGGCAGGAGAATGAGATCCCCGGCATCGAACTGAGCTGGCACCAGAAATATGTGGAGTATTCGCCCCTGGAACCCGAGCGCACCGCCCTTGCCGGGATGGATAAAAAGGCCCAGGCCCTTTGGGCCTACGAGCAGCTGCCCGCCCTCCAGGCCGGGGAGATCGTGGACGTGGGCGAGGGCCTCCAGGGCGATCTGCGCCTGTACCTGGACGACGGCCGCTTCTTCGAGGTCAGCTTCGACGAGGGCTGCGGCCTGGTCGGCCGCGTGCAGGGCCCGTACCCGAAGGGCTTCGAGCATTGAGCGAGGGCTGACAAAGTACTACTAATTGTGATTTGGTTAAAGGTATGAAGGAAAAAACCATCCGAGACATTACAACATAAATAAAACGATTGACGGCAGTCAAGTGATTTGAAGTGGTAAAATGATGGTAGACACGAAATGCGCTGGCATCCTTCGTTTAGACAGACGGATCGTTCTACTCGTCTTACCCTCGTTCAAATTCCCTTTTAACACAATGTATCACTGGCTTACCGCCTCTATCAAGGCTAGGCCGATGCGTGTCACGAGCGGCACCACGAGCGCGTTCCCCATGCAGAAATACCTCATCTTCTCCGGCATACCTGTATTAGTCCA
>CANQPP010000070.1 GCA_947625765.1 uncultured Clostridia bacterium | reverse complement strand
GTCGTAGACCTCCAGCACCTTCTTCTTCCCGGACGCCGAGAAGAAGAAGGTGCTGGAGGTCTACGACCCTTCCGTGCACCACTACGAGGCCGATCCCCCCGTCTGGATGGAGATCGAGCCGGAACACTTCGTCCTGGCCAACGAGGAGGAGGCCGCCGCCTACCGGCAGCGCCTTGAGCACAGCTGAGCGTTAAGGCTATAAGGCCGCCCCTTTCGCCCTTTTTGGGGACAGGAGCGGCCTCTCCTTTGCGTTTCTCCCCTTCAAAAACCGACATATTTCTCTTAAAGGAAGGAGACATATCGATATGGCTTTGCCTGTCTTAAGGAAGGGCGACAAGGTGGCCCTTGTGGACGTTTCCAGCGCGGTGCCGGAGGAGAGACTGGAAAGCTCCGTACAGTCCGTGCGGGACATGGGTCTGGAGCCCGTGGTCTTCCCCAGCTGCTCTCTGCGGCACGGCTACTTCGCCGGTACGGACGCGCAGCGCGCCCGCGACCTCATGGAGGCCTTCCTGCGCGACGACATCCGCGGCGTCATCTGCATCCGCGGCGGCTACGGCGCGCACCGCGTGCTGCCCCTGCTGGACCTGCCCGCGATCAAGGCCCACTGGAAGCCCTTCTACGGCTATTCCGACGTGACGGCCCTGCACCTGGCCTTCAATAACCTGGGCCTTGCCAGCTACCAGACGCCCATGCCCTCCACCGAGTGGTATTCCGATGACTTCGACCCCTTTACCCGCTCTCAGGTGGAAAAGGCGCTCTTCGGCGGCCTGGGCCTTTTGCAGAACCCGGAGGGCTATGAAGCCGCCTGCCTGCGCTCCGGCAGCGCCGAGGGCCTGCTCGTGGGCGGGAACCTGTCCCTTGTGTCCGTTTCCGTGGGCACCCCCTGGGCCGTGGACGCCCGGGACCGCATCCTCTTTCTGGAGGATGTGAACGAGGCCGTGTACCGCGTGGACAATATGCTCACCCACCTGCGCAACGCGGGCGTTTTCAAGGGCTGCCGGGGCGTGATCCTGGGCGCGTGGACCGACTGCGAGGCCGAAAAGGACGGCAATGGCCTGTCCCTCAAGGAAGTATTCGAGGAAGTGATCCTGCCCGAGGGCGACATGCCGGTGCTGATGGACCTGCGCTGCGGCCACTGCCTGCCCACGCTGTGCCTGCCGCTGGGCAGCCGCGTGCGCCTGGATGCGGACAAAAAGACCATCGAATGTTTGGAGGCTCCCCATGAATAAGGAAGAACTGCTTGCGTACCTGGCAAGGGAAGCGGAGGGCGCCGAGGCCCGCGTTTCCGTCTACTGGAAAGACATGGACGAGGGAAAAGACGTCTTTGCCTACAAGGAGGACCGGGAGATGGTCTCGGCCTCCACGATCAAGGTGCTGATCCTGCTCTGCGCCCTGGAGCGCGTGCGCAAGGGAGAGGAAGCGCTGGAGGATGTGCTGGACGTGCCCGAGGAGCTGATCCTGGACGACAGCACCGTGTACGAGTACGGCGGCACGACAGACAGCCTCGACCACCTGCTGCGCTGGATGATCATACTCTCGGACAACACCGCCACCAACGTGCTCATCCACCATCTGGGCATGGAGGAGATCAACGCCTACGGCCGCTCGATCGGCCTGGAGACCTCCCGCGTGGAGCGCGTGATGCTGGACTTTGACGCCATCGAGCAGGGGCGCAACAACTACACCACCGCCAAGGAGCAGTGCCGCATGTACGAGCTGCTGCTGCACGAGGAGATCCTGACCCCGGAGCTCTGCCGCTACGCGATGGACGTGCTCCTGTCCCAGCGCAGCTTCTCCAACTTCCTGCGCTACATCCCCTACCCCGTGACCATCGCCCACAAGACCGGCGGGTTGGACTTCCTCAACCACGACGCGGGCCTGTTCTTCCTGAATAACGCCTGCTATTACCTGGGCGTGTTCGTGCAGGAGGCTCCCTCGGACGTCTACTGCCAGCGGCTGATCGGCCGCATCTCCAAGGCCGTCTACGAATATTACGAAAGGGAGGGCAAGGCCCATGATTGACCGCGCCGTCGTCGTTTCCCCGATACTTCCCCTGAAAGTAGAGCCCCGCTTCGACTGCGAGCTGGCCGACGAGGCGCTCTACGGCATGGTGGTGGACATACTGGATATCTCCGGCAACTGGGCATACGTGCGCACGCCCTACCGCTACGAGGGCTGGGCGCCCATGAGCGGCCTGCTCTGTGCCCCTTCCCTCGTTTCCGCCTGGGAAGGGCTGGAAAAGAAGGTGGTGCTGCGCTCCTTTGCGGACGTGATGCACGAGCCCAAGGTGCAGTCCTATCCTTACGTCACCCTGCCCCGCGGCGCGCTGGCGCCCGTGGAGGGAGCCGGGGACGTGGGCGAAAACGGCTGGTGCCTGGTGACGCTGGCCAACGGCAGCAAGGGCTACGCCCGCTCCTGTTGGTTCGGGGAGCACAAGACCGCCTACGATGCCTCCCAGGAGGACGCCCTGCGCGCCCAGCTGGTGGATGCCGCCAAGTCCTATTTAGGCACGCAATACCGCTGGGGCGGCAAGACCTGCGAGGGCATCGACTGCTCGGGCCTCTGCTCCATGGCGTATCTTCTGTGCGGCTCCGTCATCTACCGGGACGCGGCCATCCGCGACGGCTTCGACATGCACAAGATCCCCTATGAGGCCCTAAAGCCCGGCGACCTCATGTTCTTTAAGGGCCACGTGGCCATGTATTTGGGAAACGATACCATCATCCACTCCACCGGCCACGCGGGCGACGACGGTGTGGTCATCAACTCCCTGCGGAAAGAGGAGGCGAACAACCGGGCCGACCTTCTGGACATACTGCTGTACTGCGGGAGCCTGTTCTGATATGATCGACAGCATCTATTACAACGGACATATCATAACGCTGGACGGGGAGCGGCCGCACGCCACCGCCCTGGCCGTCTCCGGCGGGCGCATCCGTGCGGTCGGCGGCGACGAGGAGATATTGCTCCTGGCCGCCCCGAACACGCTGCGCTTTGACCTTTCCGGCGCGTATGTCGTGCCGGGCCTGTCCGACACCCACATGCACCTGCTTTCCCTGGGGCAGAGCTTCCGCAGCGCGGACCTCTCCTCCGCCCGCTCCATCGGGGAGATGCAGGCGATCCTCCGCGACTTCATGCGGACGCACCCGGAGGGCGACGTGCGCGGCCGCGGCTGGAACCAGGACCTGTTCGCAGAAAAGCGCCTGCCCACCCGCGAGGACTTAGATCAAATTTCCACGGAGCGGCCCATCGTGCTCACCCGCGTCTGCGGCCACATGGTGGCCTGCAACAGCGCGGCGCTGGAGAAATACGGCGTGGACGAGAACACCGCCGTTCCCGGCGGCACGGTGGAAAGGGACGCCCGCGGGCGCTTGAACGGCCTGCTCACCGAAAACGCCGTTTCGCTGGTGCAGGGCGGCGCGGGCACGTCGGTCGAGGAGATCAAGGCGCTGCTGCGGCCTGCGCTGGCCCACTGCGCCTCCTTGGGCCTGACGGCGGTCTCCAGCGAGGACTTCTGCTCCCTGCCCGGCGCGGGCTTTGAGGACGTTCTGGCCGCCTACGCCGAGTTGGAGAAGGAGGACGCGCTTCCCCTGCGCGTCTACCTGCAGGCGCAGCTGCCGGACCGGGCCGCATTGGACGCCTTCTTCCGGAAAGGCTTGGGCTTCGGCTTCGGCGGCAGGATGCACAGGATCGTCTCCCTCAAGCTGCTGGCCGACGGCTCCCTGGGCGCGCGCACGGCCCTGCTTTCCGCCCCCTATGCGGACGACCCCGGGAACACGGGCGTCGCCGTCTACACACAGGCGGAACTGGACGAGCTCATCGCCGTCTCCCACGAGCACGGCCTGCCCGTCACCGTCCACGCCATCGGCGACAAGGCCATGCACATGGTGCTGGACTCCATCGAGAAGGCGCAGGCGGCCTGCCCGTCTCCACTGCGGCACGGCATCATCCACTGCCAGATCACCGACGAGAAGCTGCTGGACCGCTTCCGCGAGCTGGGCGTGCAGGCGCTGGTGCAGCCCATCTTCTTAGAGTACGACGCGCACATCGCCGCCGACCGCGTGGGCGGCTCTCTGGCCTCTACCTCCTACAACTGGGACGGCTTCCTCAGGCGCGGCGTGCCCGTCTCCGGCGGCACGGACTGCCCCGTGGAGTCCGTCAATCCCCTGTGGAACCTCTACTGCGCCATCACCCGCACGGGCTTTGACGGCAGGCCGCAGGGCGGCTTCTTCCCCGAGCACTGCTTAACGCCCGCACAGGCGCTGTCCCTGCTCACCACGGCCGCCGCCGATGCCGTGGGCGAGGAGCGCAGGCGGGGCCGGCTGCGGCCCGGTTTCCTGGCCGACTTTACGGCGCTGGACGTAGACCCCCTGACCTGCCCGCCGGAGCGGCTGCTCTCGGCCAAGGCCCTCATGACCGTGGTGGACGGCAGGCCGCGCTATGTCGCGGACGCCCGGCAAACGCTTACCAGCTCCCCCATCCCTGCCTTCGGCTCCGTGGAGGAAGGCATCTCCCCCGACACGCAGGACAGCGGCGAGGACATGCTGGACGTGACCGAGCTCGACCCCCGCGTGGTCTTCGACCGCAGCTACCTTAAGATGGGCGTTCCCGGCGCCATCGACCGCTGCTACATGCGCAGGGGCACTTACGGGAAACTGCTGCGCGCGCTGGAGCTGCTGGGCGAGGGCTACGGCTTCCTCATCTACGACGCCCTGCGGCCCCTGCGGGTGCAGAAGGCGCTGTTCGACCAGCAGCTGGCCGTGGTCAAGGCCCGCGAACCCGGCATCTCCGAGGAGGAGGCCGTCCGGCAGACCCGCGAGTTCGTGGCCCTGCCCAAACGGGATCAAAAGCGCCCCTCCACGCACATGACCGGCGGCGCGGTAGATCTGACGCTGACGTTCAACGGGATGCCCCTCAATATGGGCACGGGCTTTGACGACTTCCGCGAAAACGCCCACTCCGCCTTCTACGAGCGCGAGGGCTTAAGCGTCGAGGACCGCGCCATCCGCGATGACCGCCGCCTTTTGCACAACGCGCTCTTGAGCGTGGGCTTCACCAATTACGAAAGCGAATGGTGGCACTACGACTACGGCGACGTTTCCTGGGCCGCCCTGCGCGGCAAAACGCCCATGTACGGCCACTACGACATCTGAGCCGAAGGAGCTATCCAACATGGACCGCAAGCTGATCGAGCGCATCAACGAGCTGGCGCGCAAGTCCCGCACGCCGGAAGGGCTGAGCGGCGAAGAAAAGGCAGAGCAGGCCCGGCTGCGCGGGGAATACCTGGCCGCCTTCCGCAAGAACCTGGAGGCGCAGCTAAACGGCATCACCATCCAGGAGCCGAACGGAGAAAGGCACAAGCTCACCCGCATTGACACGCCGGAAAAGCCCGTCTCTTAAATCAAGCGCATAAAGACCGCCAAGCGCCCCATGCATCCTTTTGCATGGGGCGCTTTCCTATCCCTCGATCCTTTGCTTCTATGAACCCAGGAGCACCTTTTGGACGGCCTGCGGCAGCTCGTCCGTCTGCACCTCGCACCACTCGATCACGCCGCGGACGGGCTTGACCGTCAGGCGCAGGTACGCGCCGTCCCGCAGCTCCTTGGACGTGCCGAAGCTCAGCTGCTTCTCCCGGCCCTGGCCGTCGTAGGCGGGCAGGGTGTACTTGTAGGGCAGGCCGCCGGAGAAGTCGATGACGCCGTTCCGGGGCGAGCCCGGCTCCATTTTGGCGCTGTCCACCTGCACATAGTAGGCTGTGCCGCTGTCCCCCAAGAGGTACCAGAGGCTGAACGCGGCCAGGCCTATACCCAGCACGAGCATGGAAATGCCGAACACGGTCCAGGGATTTATCTTCTTCATGTGTTTTTTCTCCTTCTCTTTTGTTTCCATTACCTCGTCACCAGGCGGTAATACACCCGGGCGGTCAGGAAATATGCGATCACGTACAGCACGCTAAAGGCAGCGATGGTGCCCAGCATGCAGAAGGCGGTGTGCCACAGGTCGTTGATGAAGAACAGCGCCAGCATTTTGGAGAGCACCGGGAAGGCCACGAAGGTGTGCAGCACGGCGACGGCCAGCGGCAGGAAGAACACCGTGACCACCTGGCTGTTGATGGCGCGCTGCACCTCGCGGCGGCTCATGCCCACCTTCTGCATAATGATGAAGCGCTCGCTGTCCTCCAGCCCCTCGGAGACCTGCTTATAGTAGATGATGAGCACCATGGACAGCATGAACAGCGCGCCCAGGAACAGCCCTAAGAACAGGAAGCCGCCGTTCGTGGCGATCCATGTCTCCCGCTGCGCGTAGACGCTGTCCGAGCTGATCAGGGTCGCCTGTATGGCCTCGTCGGCCTGGCAGCGCTCATAGAAGTCCGACGAGAATGCGGCCGCGTCCTCCTCGCTGCCCTTTAGGTCAAAGCCTACGTAGATGAAGCGCTCAAAATCGCGACCACAAAAGGCCCGCTCCATGGCCGTTTCGTCCGCAAAGACCAGGAACATGGTGTTTTCCACCGACTGCATCTCCTTCTGCGCGATGGGGAAGCTGTTCAGCTCCTCCTTCACACGGAAGGCCTCGGTCTCGATGACCACGTGGTCCTGCCCGTAGGCGCCCACGTTCCTGAACAGCAGCACCTCGTCCTCCTGCAGTTCCTGCCTTTCCCCGCCCAGCGTCTCATACGCCTCCATGGGCATAAAGTAGCAGCGCTGCACGGTGGCGGCCACGCCGTCGTAGTCCAGCGTATCGCCCTGCAGGTCGGCGTACATGCGGCTCATTTCGCCCTGGGCGTATTGGTCGACCGCCACGCTGTGGTCCCGCGCCGTGTCCTCGGCCAGCAGGCGCACGCTCCCAAGCGGCCCCTGATCGTATAAGTACAGCTCCACGCTGCGCGGGAACTGGGCGCGCAGGGACTTCTCCACGCCCAGGTACAGGGAAACGGTGGTAGAAACGGCCACCAGGACCATCGTGCAGAGTATGCAGATGTTGGCAAGCCCCGTCGCGTTCTTGCGCATGCGGTAGATCATGCCGGAAACGGAGATGAAGTGGTCAGGCTTGTAGTAATAGGACTTGGAGGCGCGCAGGAGCTTGAGCAGGGCGATGGAGCCCGCGCGGAACAGCAGGTGCGTGCCGAGGATCACGAGCAGCACGGCCACGAAGAAGATGCCGATGGCCTCGATCGGGGACTTGACCCACAGCGCCAGCCCGTAGCCGCCGCCTAAGGACAGCAGCCCCAGGATGGCGGCGAACCAGGAGGTCTTGGGCTCCCTCTCTCCCGCCTTGGCGCTCTGCAGCAGCTCCATGGGCCTGGCCTTCCCAACGGCCCGAAGGTTGGAGACCAAGATGAGCGTAAAGGCCACCACGAACACCACGCAGGTCTGCACGATCGCGGGCAGGCTGATCTGGAAGGGCAGGGCCGCCGTCTTTCCCACCATGCGCAAAAGGAGCAGGAACAACAGCTTGCCGAACAGCATGCCGGCCAGCAGGCCCAGTCCCACGCCCGCAAGCCCCGAGAACAGCGTCTCCAGCGCCAAGACCTGGGCGATGTGCCTCTTTTCCATGCCCAGCACCGCGTACAGGCCCAGCTCCCGCATGCGGCCCTTGATGAGGAAGCCGTTGGTGTAAAACAGCACGATGACGGCGAAAACGGACACGATCAGCTGGCCCATCACCATCAGGCTCTGCACGAACGCCGAGCCCGGCAGGTGCAGCATGCCCTTGTTGAGCGCGATCTCGACCACCGAATAGAGCATCATCGTCGTGCCCGCGCAGGCCAACAGGTAGGGCAGCGTGAGCCTGCGGTTCTTGATGAGGTTGGACAGGGCGAGCCGCCCGTAGAGGAATCGTCTCATGGTCAGCCCTGCCCTCCCCCGGAGAGCAGGAGCAGCGTATCCGCGATCTCCTGCTGCATCTTCTGCCTGTCCCGTCCGGCCCGGTAGATCTGCTGGAACACCTGGCCGTCCTTGATGAACAGCACCCGGCCCGCGTAGGAAGCGGCGATGGCGCTGTGCGTGACCATCAGGATCGTCTGTCCCTCGCGGTTCAGCCGCTCGAACTGCTGCATGAGGGCCGTCGCGGCGCGGGAGTCCAGCGCGCCGGTGGGCTCGTCCGCCATCAGGAGCTTGGGGTCGGTGATCAGCGCCCGCGCCACCGCCGCGCGCTGCTTCTGCCCGCCGGAGACCTCATAGGGGAACTTGCCCAAGATGTCCGCGATGCCCAGGGCGTCGGCCAGGGGCGTCAGCCTCCTGGCCATCTCGACGTGGTTCTTTCCCGCCAGCACCAGGGGCAGAAAGATGTTGTCCCGCAGGGTGAATGTATCCAGCAGGTTGAAGTCCTGGAACACGAAGCCCAGCTTCTCCCGCCGGAACGCGGCCAGTCTGTCCTCCGGGATCTGCAAAATGCTCCTTCCCTCCAGCAGCACGTCGCCGCCGGTGGGCTTATCGAAGGACGCCACGATGTTCAGCAGCGTGGTCTTGCCGGAGCCGGATTCGCCCATGATGGCCACGAACTCGCCCTGTTCCACGCTGAAGCTCACGCCCGTGAGCGCGTGCACCTTATCGCCGCCCAAGCGCGCGGCGTATGTCTTTTTCAGGCCCTTGACCTCCAGGATCGCCATGTTTCTATTGTTCCCTCCTTGTTTTTTCTGTCGGAGCTCCTCTCCATGGCAACCATCATAACAGAAAAGCGGCGCAGCGCGCCATAACAGCGCCCTTACGCCGCGCGGGGGTCATTCTTACAAATTTGTAACCTGCTCGCGGTCCACGTCCAGCTGCCCGCGCTCCAGGCGGATGCGCGCCTGCGTGCCGCGTCCCAGCTGCGAGCGGAAGGAAAGCTCGTGCCCCAGCCGCTCCGTGATCCTGCGGCAGAGGTACAGCCCCAGGCCCGTGGAGCGCTTGTCCTCGTGGCCGTTCAGGCCCGTGAAGCCCTTCTCGCCCAGGCGCGGGATGTCCTCGGCGCGGATGCCGATGCCGTCGTCCTCCACCACCAGCGTCAAGGGGCCTTCCTCCAGATACACGCGGATGTGCCCGCCCTCGGGCGTGTACTTGGCCGCGTTGGTCAGCAGCTGCTCCACCACGAAGCACAGCCACTTTTCGTCCGTCAGGGCCGTTTTATCGAGCCTCCCCAGCTCCAAAGCCTGCTTCTTTTCGATGAACAGCACCGAACAGCTGCGCGCCGCCTGCCGCACCAGGGCGTCCAAGGGGCATTCCTGCGCCAGGAAGTCCTGGCTCACCTCGTCCAGCTTCAGGTAGGAAAGCGCCATCTCCACGTACTGCTCCACCCGCTTGATCTCCGTCAGAGCCCGCGTGTTCTCCTCCTCCAGCAGCTTGAGCGCCGCGATGGGCGTCTTGACCTGGTGCATCCAGAGCGTAAAGTAGGAGAGCATCTCCGCCCGCTCCTGCTCCGCGCTGCCGATCACGTTCCGCAGCTCCCGCTCCATGCGCACGGCCAGGTCGCGGAAGTCCTTTTCCGGCAGGTCGGCCGCCTCGGGCAGCCCCGGCAGGCCCTGCTCCAGCAGCTCGACGTGCCGCCGCAGCTCCTTATGCCGGGCGGCGAAACGGGCAAAGTCCAGAATGCTGAGCGTCAAAAGGATGGCGCAGATGAGCAGGGCGGCGTAGGCGAAGGCGTCCAGCGCGTACCCGTGCAGCGCCTCCACCGGCAGGCCGATCAGAAGGACCAGAAGCAGGCACAGAAGCGCCTCCTTCCGCGCCCACAGATACGCGCCGAACACGCGCCACTTCTCTTTATGATCTCTCATGCGCCTTCCTCCCGGACGCCCACGGCGTAGCCCGCGCCTTTGCGGGTGACGATGAAGCCGCCCAGCCCCGCGTCCTCCAGCTTATGCCGCAGGCGGTTGATGCTCACGCTCAGGGCGTTGTCGTCCACGAAGCTGTCGCTTTCCCACAAGGCGCGCATGATGACCTCCCGGGCCACGAAGCCGCCGTTCTTCTGCATCAGCGTGCGCAGTATGCGCAGCTCGTTGCGCGTGAGCTCCACGCGTTTTTCTCCCTTGGAGAGCGTGGCGCTCGATAGGTCCAGCACCACGTCGCCGCAGGCCAGCAGGCTGTCGTCCAGCTTGAAGTCGTAGCTGCGGCGCAGAAGGGCGTGCACCTTGGCAAGCAGCACCTCCATGGAGAAGGGCTTGGCCACGAAGTCGTCGCCGCCCATCTGCATGGCCAGCACGATGTTCATGTTGTCCGACGCGGCGGAAAGGAACAGCACCGGCACCTTGGAATGGGCGCGGATCTGCGCGCACCAGTAGAAGCCGTTGTACACCGGCAGGCCGATGTCCAGTATCGCCAGATGCGGCTTTTCGGCCAGAAAGCAGCCCAGCACGTCCGCAAAGTCCGTGGCCTGCTTGACCTCAAAGCCCGCACTTTCCAGCCTCTCGGCCAGCGTGGCGCGCAGGGCATCGTCGTCCTCCACCAGCAGCAGCTTGTAGCCCGGCATTTTCCCCTTCTCCTCCCTTGTCGGTCTCGCCTCTTGTTCCGCCTTAGGATACCACAAACGGGCGCAAAAGGAAAGCGCCCGCGGCTTTCTTGGCTCCCCGCGGGCGCTTTCTCTGTGTTTTTGTCAGTCCTTCCAGGGGTTAGGGACGAAGTCGCCGCCCCGCGCCTACTTTAAATAGTTCAGCGCGTGCAGCCGGAAGGAGAGCGCCCGCGGCTTTCTTGGCTCCTCGCGGGCGCTGTATCTGTGTTTTTGTCAGTCCTTCCAGGGGTTGGGGACGAAGTCGCCGCCCCGCGCCTACTTTAAATAGTTCAGCGCGTGCAGCCGGAAGGAGAGCGCCCGCGGCTTTCT
>CANQPP010000069.1 GCA_947625765.1 uncultured Clostridia bacterium | reverse complement strand
GCGCGTCCATGAAGCTCTCCGTCACCGCGAAGCCCATGCCGGACCTCTCCAGGTCGGGCCGGGTGGTGAACAGCGGCTCGCGGGCCTTTTCCACGTCCTCGATGCCCACGCCCTCGTCCCGCACCTCCACGGAGAGCAGGCGGCTTTCCGCGTCGTACCGGGCCCGCAGCAGCACCTCGCCGCCCCTGCCCTCATAGCCGTGGATGATCGCGTTGGTCACCGCCTCGGACACGGCGGTCTTTACGTCCTCCATCTCCTCCAGCTTGGGGTTCAGCGGCAGCGCGAAGGCGCTGACCGCCAGCCGGGCGAAGGCCTCGTTTTCCGGCAGGGCGCTGAACCTGAGCTCCATCCTGTTCTCTTTCGTCTGCATCTGTTTCTTCCCCCATAACGTTACAGCCTCTCCACGATCTGGTACACGCCCGACAGATCGAAGATGCGGCTGATCTGGCTGCTGGGCTTGCGCACGGCCAGGCTGCCGCCCCGCCGCGCCATCTGGTTGTAGCGGCCGATGACCACGCCGACGCCCGAGGAATCCATGAAGCGCAGCTCGCTTAAGTCCATCACCAGCCTGCGCGCCCTTGAGGAGCGGATCAGCAGGTCCAGCTCCTGCCGCACGCCGGCGGCGCTGTGGTGGTCCAGCTCCCCGGTCAAATAAACGGTCAACGTGTCGCCCCGAATGGTGTGCCGCATAGGTTTCGACGCCCCCTCGCTTGATTCCTTCCCTGTTCTACTACACAAGGATACAACGGGAAGCCTCTTTTTTCCTTTGCCTTTTTTGGGAAGTTTTGTCTTAAGTCAAAAGAAGCTAAATTGCGGCAAGGATCGCGGGCAGGTCCATCTGCCCCTTCTCCGCCAGCGCCGCCGACAGGCTCTCCAGAGACTGCCTGCTCTCGCGCAGGTAGGCAAGCGCCTGCGCATATTCCCTGTCCAGTATGGCGCAGAGGGCGGCTTCGTCCGGCTTGCGGCCCGGCATGAGCCCAAGGCCCGGCTCCAAAGCGTAATCCAGCGCCAGACGCCTGACCAGCTGCTCGGCGGCCTTTAAGTCGCTGGCCGCGCCCGCGCTCAGCTCCTCCGCGCCGAAGCAGAGCTCCTCCGCGGCCCGGCCCGCCAGCGCCGCGCGCAGGGCGCCCAGCAGGCTGCGCCGGGTGGGCAGCGCCTCCGAGGGCCGCCGCAAGACATAGCCGCCCGCGCCCTTGGTGGAGGGGATCACCGAGGCCAAAAGCACCGGCTCCTCCGGCAGGAAGCGCAGGCAGGCCAGCGCGTGCCCCGCCTCGTGCACGGCCACGCGGCGCAGCTGCGCGCCCTGGGGCTTGGCGTCCCATCGCGGCTTCCCGGCCAGCACTTCCAGATAGGCCCTTTCCAGATGCTCCTTCTGGATGCGCGTGTTCTCCCCGGCGGCCAGCATCGCCGCCTCGTTCACCAGCGATTCCAGCCCCGCGCCGGAGAAGCCCGCGGTCAGGAGGGGCAGCTCGCCCGCGCCGCAGTCCGCGCCCGCACGGGACAGGTGGTGGATGAGGATCTGCTCCCGCGCCCGCAGGTCCGGCAGGCCCAGCTCGATGCGCCGATCGAAGCGGCCCGGGCGGACCAGCGCCTCGTCCAGCACCTCCGGCCGGTTGGTCGCGCCGATCACCAGCAGCTTCCCGTCCTGCTTGAAGCCGCACATCTCCGCCAGCAGGGCGTTGAGCGTCTGCTCCCGCTCGGCGTTCTCCTCGCCGCCGCCCCGCCGCTTGCCCAGCGCGTCGATCTCGTCGATGAACACCACGCACTTTTCGTGCTCGCGGGCCTTCTTGAACAGCTCGCGCACCCGCTTGGCGCCCACGCCCACGTACATCTGCACGAAGTCCGAGCCGTTGGCCTGCAAAAACGCGACGCCCGCCTCGCCGGCCAGCGCCCGGGCAAGCAGCGTCTTGCCCGTGCCCGGCGGGCCATAGAGCAGAACGCCGCGGGGCAGGTGCGCGCCCGCGCGAGCATAGCGCTCGGGGTCGCGCAGGCAGTCGGCCAGGCGGCGCATCTCCTCCACCGCCTCCTCCGCGCCCGCGATGTCCGCAAAGCGGGCCGCGCCTTCAGGCGCGCGGGCCGCCTGCAGCTCCTTGGCCTTCTTCTCCCGCCTCTCCGAGGCGACGCAGCCCGCCGTCAGCGCGCCCACGCCCATGAGGGACGAGAGCTGCACGCCGCTAGCCGTCTCCTGTCCGCCCGCCGCGAAGCATACGGCCAGCAGGGCAAGCCCCATCGCCGCCGCGCAGATGACCTTCATATACCTTCGTATCGCCGACATGTTCGTTTCTTTCCTCCCACTTCTTTTGTTGTTCTTCCTATCGTCCATTATACAGAAACGCACGCGGGATTTATAGGAACAATGTATGGAAATTCACTCTTTCGGGCATTCTCTTGTTAGGAAAGACGCGGTTTTCTTTTGAAAGGATGAAAGTTTATGGCATTTCTGGCAAGGTTTTTATCCCGCCTTGTTCGTGTGTTTTGCGCCTTGGCGGCGCTTGGAGCGCTGCTTCTGTGCGTCTGCGTCTTTTTCCGCTTTCCCGTTTCCTACGACTACGAGGCCCTGACGAAAAAAACGCAGCCCACCGTCCTTTTGGACGGGGAGGGCCGCATCATCCCCACCGGCTCGCTCTCGGCCTACTCCGCCTCGCTGGACGACGTGCCGGACGAGATCCTAAACGTGTTCGTCGCCGCCGAGGACCAGCGCTTTTACGGGCACGGCGGCGTGGACCTCATCCGCATCGCGGGGGCGGCGGTCAGCAACCTGCACAGCGGAGGCCGCGGGCAGGGCGGCAGCACGATCACCCAGCAGCTGATCAAGAACAAGCTGCTCACGCCGGAAAAGAGCTACCTGCGCAAGGCGTTGGAGGCGCTGTTCGCCCTGCAGGTAGAGCAGGACTTAAGCAAGCGGGAGATCCTGCTCCTGTATCTGGACAGCGCCTATTTCGGCAAGGGCGCGACGGGGCTCAGCCAGGCAGCGTGGGCGTATTTCGGCAAGAAGGCGAGCGAGCTGACGCTGGTGGAGGCCGTGTCCCTGGCCGCATGCCTGAAGGCGCCCTCGACCTACGCGCCGCACATCTCCGAGGAGCGCAACCGGGAGCGGCGGGAGTACATACTAAGCTCCATGGTGGAGGAAGGCTTCTTGAGCGAACAGGCGGCGGACGCGGCGAGGGAGGAAGCGCCGCAGCTGCGGCCGGCCTCGTTTTTGCAGAAGGCGGGCTGGTATGCGGACGCGGCCCTGCGCGAGGCGGCGCAGCTGCTGGACATGGAGCGGGACGAGCTGCGGGAGGCGGGCTACACCGTCGAGACCTGGCTGGATGCGGACATACAGGCCTCGATGGACGAGCTGTATGCAGAGCCCTCGTATTTTCCCGCCGACGTGGACGGCGAGCCCTGCCAAAGCGCCGCCGTGGTGATGGAGACGGATTCTTCCCATGTGCTGGCCCTGGTCGGCGGCCGGGAGTACGGGCTGGAAGGCGGCTTTGAGCGGGCCACGCAGATGCGGCGACAGCCGGGCTCCGCAATCAAGCCGCTGGCGGTGTACGCGCCGGCGCTGTCCAGGCGCTTCGTCACGGCCGCCTCGCAGATACTGGATGCCCCGGCCAGCTTTAGCGGCTATTCCCCGCACAACTTCGGCGGCAGCTACCGGGGCAGGGTGAGCCTGCGCACGGCGCTGGCGCTCTCCCTCAACGTGCCCGCCGTCAAGCTCCTGGACGCCATGGGAGCGCGCGCGGGCTACGATGCCGCCCGCCGCTTCGGTCTGGACCCGGACGAGAGCGACGCGAACCTGTCGCTGGGGGTCGGCTCCATGAAGCAGGGCGTGCGGCCCGTGGACCTTTGCGCGGCCTATGCGGCGCTGGGAAACGGGGGCGTCCGCACCGAGCCGACGCTTGTCCGCCGCATACTGGACGCGGAAGGAAGCGTGCTGCTGGAGCGCGAGCCGGAACAGACGCAGGCCACCGACGCACAAACCGCCTACGTGGTCACGAATTTACTTGAGTCTGCCGCCTCCTGGGGCACGGCTAAGCGGCTGGCCACGCTCTCCATCCCCGTCGCCGCCAAGACTGGCACGGTGGGCATGGAAGGCAGCTCCGGCAACCGCGACGCCTGGTGCGCCGCGTATACGCCCGAGTTTTCGGTCTGCTGCTGGATGGGCTTTGACCGCACGGACGAGCGGCACTGCCTGCCCGCCTCGGTGACCGGCGGCGGACTGCCCACGGCGCTGACGGAGGCGATCTTCGCCCGCCTGCCCAACAGCGGCCAAGACTTCGCCCAGCCGCCGGGCGTGGTCTGGGCCAACTCCGCCTCCTTCTGGGAGGAACCCCATTACGAGCTGTATATCGAGGGCACGGAGCCGCACCCGAACGCGTGGTCCTCCTGGGGCCTTCCCGCCGCGCCGACACCTGAACCTACCCCCAAACCTACGCCGGAACCTGCTCCAGGACCCACTCCCGAACCCCCAGGGCCGCCTCTCCCGGAGGACGAAGGCGAGGCCCCAACAGAAACGCCCGCTCCTACTCCCGCCCCTTCGGAGACGCTCCCAACACCCGGCGATGACTGAGGCGCTGAATGTCCCACTCATGGTCATTTTGAACGCCCCGCTGCACGGGGCGTTCGGTCTTGCTCTGTGGATGGCGGCAGAGCCGCCATCCACAGAGCAAGAGGGGGTGGGTGGGCGGGCCGCTGCCTTCGGCAGCGGCCCGCCCACCCAAAAATAAAAATAGATCGTCCAGCGCAGTGCGTTTGCAGGGCCGCGCTGGACGCGCGGCCCTGATGTCCCGGCAAGCAGCCGGCCCGCCCTATCGGGCGGGCCGGACGAGGGGCAACACATTGTCCTATTGTTATTGACCCTTCTGCTTTCTCTTATTCCTCTCCGCCGTCCTTGGGGCCCTTGCCCATCCAGCCGCCGGTCAGTTCCGAGGCGAAGCGCTTCAATCGGTCGGGCAGGCCCTTCACGTGCCCGGAGCTGATCACCGCGAAGGCGATCACGCCCAGCACGGCCAGCCCCACCATCCAGGCGATGCCCGTTGCCGCAGCCGCGCCGTCATCGCTGCCGACCTGCGCTCCCTGCGGCGTGCCCGTCACATCCTCACCGTCGTCACCAGCCTCGGCGGTCGCCTGCGGCTTCCCCTCGCCGCTCTCCTTCGTCTCTGCCGGCTGCTTTTCGGATGTATCCTCCCCGGAACCGAACAGCACGGTGTTCAGCACATCCGCCATCACGCGGGTGGAGCGCAGCACCTCCTCCTTGTTGGAGGTATGCGTGCCGAACTCCAGCAGGATGGAGTGGGGCATCAGCTCCTGGTTGTAGTTGCCCTTGCCGATGAAGATGTCCTTAATGAGTCCTGGATAGGCGCTGTCCGCCGCGGCCTTCAGCTTCTTGGCGAACTGCCGATTTGCGGCGCTGTTGGGATTGGAACGGCCCACGAGCAGCCGCACCTTGGTCATCGACTCGCCGTCGATTTCGGTCTCATACTCCTCAGCGTCGGGGATGCCGTCCCTGTGCACGTCGATGAGCGCCGCCTCGCCCTGCTCGGCCAGGTTCACCGCCGTCACCCGCGAGCGCCGGTAGGCCCCCGCGTCGTGGGGCAGGTGCACCGCCGGGTCGAAGTCCACGTGCACGCCCATCTCCTCCAGCTGCTCGCTCAGGGCGGAGGCCACGTCGTGCACGCCCGCCCAGCCGGTCTCCAGGGAAGCTGTCCCGTCGCCGTCTTCATAGGACTCGTCGGAATGGGTCACATAGATACCGATGCTCTTTTCCGTGTCCGTCCTGACCGTCTCCACGGAGGCCAGCCGGTACTCCGGCTCCTCCTGCACCGCCTCCAGCACCGCACGGGCGCTTGCCGCATCCACCGAGGCCACCCGATAGAGCGTGTCGTCCCCGGCGATGTACTCATCCCCCACGTCCACGTCCGCCGCGATGCTCGTGATGGTTTGGCCCTGTGCATCCACCAGCGTGTAGACCGTCTCGCTCCCGTCTGCAAGCGCCGTTCCCGGCAAGAGCGCCATCAGCAGCAGGAGCCACAGCGCCTTCCTCATTCCTGCCTCTCCCCTTTCTTCTCTTCCTCGCCCGCGGGCTTGTCGTCCGTGACCAGCACGGCCTCGCGCCCGTCCACGCGCACGTTCTTCTTCGCGCCCGCTGCGCGCTCCAGCATCTCGCCCACGACTTCGCTTAAGATCACCGCTAAAAAGCCGGAGAGCACCACCGCGTCCAGCGCGCCGCCGCCCCCTAGGTCCAGCGTCACAGGCAGGCCCCGCACGGCGTTCACCACCGCCTGCGCACCGTCCGCCAGCAGCACGCCCATCACGCCCGCGATGAAGGAGCTGATGCGGCTGCGCCCCAGCAGGTAGGCGATCACGCCCGCCAGCAGGCCGTAGAGATAGTTGACGTCAAAGGGCATCATCTCCGGCTCGTTGGGGAACCATCTCCCCGCCAGGAACACCGCAGCGCCGCTCAACAGCGAGGCGATCACCGCGCGGATCCTCTCCTTGGCCGTGCCCGCGCGGATCATCAGGTACACGCACAGGCCGAAGGGGATCAGCGCGCCGCCGATGTTCACCGAGACGCCGCCGCCCAGCGGCACGGAGGGCAGCCAGCCCCCGACGAAGATGAGCGCGATGAACACAAGCGCCTGCCTGTCGGTCAGGCGCAGCCTGTCCAGCACCCGCTGGCCGATGCCGAAGAGGATCAGCACGGCCACGACCACCAGCAAGATCATTCCTATCGACATAAAAAGAAACCACCTTCCTATCGCATGGCCCTATTGTTGCCTGCGGAAGGTGGTTTTATGTTCCCGTCAAGGTCTAAGCTGCGTTTTTTAAGTGTTTCAAAAAGCGCTTATGCCTGCTTGAGCTCGAAGGAGAGCAGGCTGGCGCTGCCCTGGCCCTTATAACATAGGTACAGGGCTTGCACGCCGTCCGGCAGGGGAACGCTGCCCTGCCATTTTTTCCATTCGTTGCTGCCCCGAATGGGGATGCTGCCGACCGCCTCGCCGTCCGGATGCAGCCGCACTTCCATCTCCCCGCCGCACCAGCCGCGGGTGGTCACAGAGACCAGCGCGCTGCCCTTGCAGAGGAAGGACTTATAGCCCGCCACGGCCCCGTCGTCCATGTTGAGTATGTAGCCGGGGTTCTCGTCGCCGTCGCGGCCGTCCTGGGTGAGGATGGGGAAGCGTGCGTCGCGCTTCTTGCTGGGCGTGCCCAGGCCCACCGCCGCCTCGATGGGCGTGCGGCCGTAGAGGTGGCAGCAGATGTAGGCCGGGTACTCGCCTTTCCCCTCCAGCGGCCCGCCGTTGGGCCCGCAGGAGCTGATCTCCACCTGGGGGATCGTGCCGTCCTCCAGCACCTGGATGGGCTCCAGGCAGCCCTGGCGGCTCAGGGAATTGCCGTTGGTGTGGCGGTGGTAGAACACGTACCACTGCCCGCCGATCTCCTCGATGCCGCCGTGGTTGTTGTCGATGTAGCAGCCCATGGGCCTCTCCGCGGCCTTGTAGCTGTTTATGCCCACGTCGATGTTGCTCACGATCGTGCCCATATAGCGGAAGCCCTCGGTGGGCTTGTCGCTCAAGGCGTAGCACAGCTCGTGCATCTGGATGGAGGAATACACGAAGCAGTACTTCCCCTTCACCTTGCGGATGGAGGCCGCCTCGTAATACTCGTGGCCCTCGTAGCCGCTGCCCGCGCTGTACGGCTCGCTGGGCGCGATGAAGCGCGGAGCTTCTGCGACCGTCAGCATATCGCCCTTTAGGACCGTGACCATGGGGCCGTGGCGGTCCTTCCTGCCGATGGCGCAGGAGCCGGTGTACAAGTACACCTTTCCGTCCTCGGTCAGGACGCCGGGGTCGAAGTGGGCCTCGTCCCCTTCCTTCTCGCCCAGGGGCGTGCCGTCCTCGTAGCGCACGTAGTCCAGGAAGCGGTAGCGCCCGGCGGGCGTGTCGCACACGGCCACGGACACGACGGGCAGGGCGTCCAGCACATAGTAGAGGTAATAGCGGCCGTCCGTGCCCCGCGTCACGTCCGGGGCGTACATGCACATCTGCCCGTCCGCGTTGCGGGGATCGTCCCCCCTGCCGTAGATCACGCCCTCGTAGCGCCAGAGGCGCAGATCGTTCACCGGGGCGGAATAGCACACGTAGTCGTTTAGGCAGAAGGCATGGCCGTTGAACCTGTCGTGGGAGCCGTACACGTACACGCGGTCGCCGAACACGTGGGGTTCGCCGTCGGGCACGTACTCCCAGGACGGCAGATAGGGGTTGAATCCCTGGATGGACATGGTGCAAAGCCTCCCTTGTAATTTGAACCGATCAGAAGCGCAGGGCCGCGCCGTCGTCCGTGTAGCTCACGGCCTCCAGATCCTGGCAGAGCTCGTCCACGGCGCTCAAATACTCGCGGATGCTGGCATAGGGCGTGTGCTTGTTGTCCAGTATGTACTTGGCCTCCTTCGCGTCCTCGCCCAGGAGCGCGGCTGCCATGGAGCAGAGGAACTTCGCCGCCAGCGTCAGGGCGGACTCCTTGTCCACGATGCGGTAATCGTCGCCGTGGCCCTTGCCCTGCGCGCCGGAGCCGGAGGGATGGATGGCCGGGAACACGCAGGAGATGTCGCCCATATCCGTGCAGCCGGTGCCCCACTCCTTCTCCACCTTGACGTTCTCCTCGCCCACCAGGGCGCACATCACGCGGCGGGTCAGGTCGTACATGTTGGGGTCGTTGACCACGGGGCTGTATCCGGGCCGGTCGGTGACGGTGAGCTTGGCGCCCATGGCCGCCGCCGCGCCCGCCAGCGCGCGGTTCACCTTCTTGTTGGCCGCCTGTATGGCGGGGATGCTGGCCCCGCGCACGTAGCTTTCCATCGTGACGCAGTCGGGAATGACGTTCACCGCGCCCACCTGCCCGGTGATGATGGGATGGACGCGGATGTGGTCATCGTCCCGGAAGGTCTCACGGATGGCGTTGATGGCGGAAAGGCCCAGGTTGGCCGCGTACAGCGCGTTGATGCCCCTGTCCGGCGAGCCGCCCGCGTGGGAGGCCAGGCCGCGGTAGACGATCTGCTTGTTGATGCAGCCGTTCTGGCCGGGGCTCAGCCAAAAGCCGTTCTTGCCGCCGGCGGTGTGCAGCATCACGCACAGGTCGGCGTCGTCGAAGTAGCCGCGGTACAAGAACTCCAGCTTGCCGCCGTAATACTTGATGATGCCCTGCTTGCGCAGGCCCTCGCGGTACTCAAGCTCCAGCAGCTCCTCGGCAGGCACGCCCATCAGGCGGATGCGGCCGCAGAGGCCGTCCAGCGCGCCGGGGGCCTTGAGCGCCGCAGCGGCGCCCAGCAGGGCCGCGCACTGGGCGTGGTGGCCGCAGGCGTGGGCCGCGCCGGTCTGCGGGTCGGCGTCCGGGTGGCTCATGCACAGGACGGAGTCCAGCTCTGCCATCAGCACCAGCGTGGGGCCGGGGCGGCCGGTATCCAGGTCCGCATAGAAACCGGGGATGTTGCCGGCCTCCACCAGCGTGTAGCCCATCTTCTCCAGCTGGGCCTTCATGTAGGCGTGGGTCTTCCACTCCTTGTAGCCCGTCTCCGGGTGGCTCCAGATGGTCTTTTCCGCGTCCCACATAAGGTCGCGCTGCCCCTCCACCAGGGCGGAAAGCGATTTGAGTTTTTCCTCGTTCATAGCGTAGATGCCCCCTTTTTGCATACAGTATACAACTTTAGGCGCTCACATGTAAAGCCGCGTGCAAGCAAGAATTTCGCTTTATGCGCATATAGATGGCGGCGTTGACTTTTGATTGTCCATTTACTACAATGGAGAAAAAACAGCGGACGGGAGAGGATGGCCGTGCTCTTTAAGGAAATGACGTTCACGCTCAAGGACGGGCGGGAGGCGCTGCTGCGCGGCCCGCGCGAGGAGGACGCGGAGGAGCTGCTCGCCTTCGTCGTGCAGGCGCTGGGCGAGACAGAATTTCTGCTGAGCTACCCGGAGGAGTTCTCCGGCTTCACTTTGGAAAAGGAGCGCGCCTTCATCCGCTCGAATAATCTAAACCCCAACGGGCTTATGATCGCCTGCTTCGTGGGCGGCAGGCTCGCCGGGGACTGCCAGCTTTCCTTCCGCAGCGGGCTCAAGACGCGCCACCGCGCCTCCGTCTCCGTCACGATCCTAAAGGAGTTCTGGGGTCTGGGCATCGGGACGAGGATGTTTGAGGAGATGATCCGCCTGGCGCAGGAACGCGAAGGCGTCCGCCAGATCGAGCTGGAGTTCACCGAGGGGAACCGGCGCGCCCGCGCCCTGTACGAGAAAATGGGCTTCCGCATCACCGGCGTGCAGCCGGACGCGATACAGTTAAAGGACGGCACGCTGCTGAACGCCTACACGATGATCAGGCGCCTGTAAACCACAGGAGGAAAACAGATGCAGGTCATCGCCCACAAAATGGAATACAGCGGCGGACAGATCGCCTCCGAGCTAACGCCAAGGCACTATTCCGACTCCGATTTTGAGCGGTACAAGGCCGTTTACCAGGCCTGCTTCCACGACCTGCGGGAGGCGCTTGAGCGCTATCCCGTCGATGTGTGCGTGAGCCGGGAAAAGCTGGAGCGGGAAAAAGAAAATATCTACATCCTTGAGACCGCGGAAAAGCTCGTGGGCTCCGTTGCGGTCTACGGAAACGAGATCGACGATCTGTTCGTGGCCAAGGACTTTCAGCGGCAGGGCTGCGGCAAGGCGCTGCTGCGCTTTGCCGTCTCTCTCCTGCAAAAGAGGCGCGTTTCCCCGATCGTGCTCCACGTGGCCGACTGGAACAAGGGAGCGCTTCACATGTATTTGAAAAACGGATTTGAGATCGTCAGCACGGAAACGATCGAATAAGCGGTTTCAAGCCCCCCGCAAAAGGGCGTGTGCCGCAAAAAAGACCGCTGGCTTTTTCACCGGGGAGCCGGTGCGTCAGCGGTCTGTTTTTCGGTATTCAGTTTTAATGGGACGATGATAAACGGAAACTTAGCTTTTCATCGCCTGAAATTCATCTTGAAG
>CANQPP010000068.1 GCA_947625765.1 uncultured Clostridia bacterium | reverse complement strand
AGGTAGATAGGCTGGCGGTGGAAGCACAGCGATGTGTGGAGCTTGCCGGTACTAATAGGTCGAGGGCTTGATCTAAAGACTTAAGACGGAAGCCAAAAGCCAAATAAGGCAGGAGGCAGAAAAAGGATTGAGGACCGGGAAAGGATAGCCGGAAGACGTGTCGAAGCGAAGTACAGTATGAGGTTTTGAGGGTGCGGAGTTACCCAACAAGCGGAAGCGAGGCCTAAGTGAAAAGAGCGAGAGCCGAAAGGCTTAAACGACAGACGCAAGGCGGGAGCGGAAGCGAGAAGGGAGAAGGTGCCGTAAGACATTTCCGGTGGCGATGGCAGAGAGGAACCACCTGTACCCATCCCGAACACAGAAGTTAAGCTCTCTCACGCCGACAATAGCTGGCTGGCAACGGCCCGCAAAGATAGGTAGCCGCCGGGATCCTTTCCAAACAGCCCAGTTCACGCTGGGCTGTTTGCGTATCCAAAAGTATTTCATAAAGAGGAGGGGCCGCAAGGGACCATGTACCAGGAGACCGTCCGCTATCCCGCGATGAGCAGGGCCCAGGAAGTCCGCTATTACGGCCTTTTGGCCCTTGCGGTGCTGCTCATCTGCGTCTGTTCAGGCTTACTTTCCCGTCTGGGCGTTCCGCACACGGACCTGCCCGCCGCCGCGGCGCTGGCCCTGCTGGCGGCGCTGCTCCTCTATCAAAGGGTGTTTTCCTATCGCTACGAGCTGACGGAGGACGCGCTCGTCCTCACCCGTCTTTACGGCGACCACGAAAAGCGGCTGCTGTCGGTCCCGCTGGACGCGCTTTTGGATGTTGGCGAGGTCCGGGACGACGGCCTGCCGGCCGTCCGCGCCTGTGTCTGGACGAAGAAGCTGCGCAAAACGCAGGCGGTCTACGAGGAAAAGGGAAAAAAGCGCAAGGCCGTCTTTCAGCCGTCGGACGTGCTGGTCGAAAAGCTGCGCGCACTCCTTTCGGAAAAAGAGACGACTCTTGGCTGAAAAGGGTATATAATAGAAGAAACCCTCGAACCGCAGCGGCAGCGCGTTTCTCCCGGCGGCGAGAAGGGGGGATCGCCAAGGGGGGGCGGCGCTCCGCCGCCCCCCCTTGGCAGAGCCCCGGCGAAGCCGGGGAATTTTCCGGGCGGGGCACAAGGGCACCGATCGATCAAACATAAAAAGATCAGCAAGTTTCAGTGAAGAAAAAGGAGGAGAGGCCCCATGCTGCAGGAGCTTGGCGAGCGGACATACCGCGTGGAATATGCGCCTCTATCGCCCCAAAGCGGCGACCACCTGCTCGCCTTCCGGGAGGGAAAGCTCTGGGTGCGCGTGGACGGCGACCAGCTCCGCTTCCCCCGCTACGGCGTGGACTTTTCGCCCAAGGAGACCCAGTACCTGTTCCGCATCGACGATGACCGCTTCTTCCTCTGCGCCCGCGACGGCGAGCTGCCCGGCTTTATGATCGAGGGCCCGGACGTGTTCCGCAGGGGCTTTCTTCCCAAGACGATGAACTTCGCCGGGGTGAACGGCTACCAGCTGTATATCTGGTACCGCTCGAACCGCTTCTGCGGGGCCTGCGGGGAGCGGATGCTCCACGACGGCCGGGAGCGCATGGTGCGCTGCCCGCGCTGCGGCAACACGGTCTACCCGCGCATCTCGCCCGTGATCATCACGGCGGTCACGGACGGCGAACGTCTGCTGATGACCCGCGCCCGCGGCAGCCGCGCCTCGCACCTGGCGCTGGTGGCCGGCTTCATCGAGACGGGCGAAACGCCGGAGGACGCCCTGCGCCGTGAGGTGTTCGAGGAGACCGGCGTGCGCGTCAAGAACCTGCGCTACTACCGCTCCCAGCCCTGGGGCTACTCCCAGAGCCTGCTGCTGGGCTACTTCGCGGCTCTGGACGGCAGCGACCGCATCCGCGTGCAGGAGGAGGAACTGTCCGAGGCCCGCTGGGTGCCGCGGGACCAGATCCCCAACGAGTTCGACGATTTCAGCCTGACCAACGAGATGATCTGCCTGTTCAAGCGCGGCGGCGAACCGCGCTGATCTTACGGCTTAAACGGAAGGAGGCCGCCATGGGCCAGATACGCCAGATGCTGGACCGGCAGCAGGGCCGCGTCAGCTTCCACATGCCCGGCCACAAGGGAGGATACCCCTTCGGCGGGGCCTTCGACGTGACGGAGCTTCCCGGCACCGACGACCTGCACGAGCCCGCGGGCCCCTACCTGCATTTGCAGCAGAAGGCCGCCCATCTCTGCGGCGCGGCGTGCAGCTTCCTGCTGGTGGGCGGCTCCACGTTGGGCGTGGAGGCCATGCTGCTCAGCGTGCTTAAGCCCGGCGAGGCGGTGATCCTGCCCCGCAACGCCCACGTTTCCGCCTGGTCGGCCTGCGTCTTGGGCGGCTTTCGGCCGCTCAGCGTCTACCCGCGTTACGAGGCGGACGGGCCGGAGGGATACGCGGAGGAGGACTTTATGCGGGCGCTGGAGGAACACCCGGAGGCCCGCGCCCTGCTGGTGACGCGGCCGGACATGTACGGCCGCTGCCTTCCCCTAGATAGGATCGCCAGGCGCTGCCGGGAGAAAAAAGTCCGCCTGCTGGTGGACGAGGCCCACGGCGCGCACCTGCCCTTCCTAAAGGGGATGGACGGCGCGCCTGCCTCCGCCGGGGCTTTGGGCGCAGACATGTGGTGCCAGAGCCTGCACAAGACGCTACCCGCCCTCACCCAGACCGCCCTGCTTCACCTGCGGGACGAGGCGCTGTTCCCCCGGGCGAAGGCTGCGCTGCGCTTGCTGGAGACCTCCAGCCCTTCTTCCCTCCTGCTGCTCTCCGCGGAGAGCGCCCTGGAGGAGATGGAAGCGCGCGGCGCGGAAAGGCTGGCCCTTTTGCGGGCGCGGATCGACGCCTTCGCGGAGGCGCTTGACCTCCGCTTTGCCCGCTGCATCTTCCCCGGCATGGACCCCCTGCGGCTGACCATCGACGTGCGGAACGCGGGTTTGAGCGGGTACGAAGCGTCGGCGAGGCTTGCGGAAAAGGGCGTCGACATGGAGATGGCGGACGAGAAGCGCATCGTCGGCATCCCGTCCATAGAGAACGGGGAGGAGGACTTCCGCCGCCTGGCAGAGGCGCTGGAAAGCCTGCCCGGCGGCAGCGCGCCTAAAGAGACGGAGCGCATACAGGCCTACGGCGAGCCCTGCATGGACTTGCGGGAGGCCTTCTTCTCGGAGAAAAAATGGGTGCCGCTCAAAGGTGCGGCGGGTCAGATCTGCGGGGCGGCCTTCGGGCTGTACCCGCCGGGCACGCCCCTGGCCGCGCCGGGCGAAAGGATCACGAAAGAGCTGGCCGCCCGCATGCAAAGGGCCATGGAGCAGGGCTGCGGGGCCTTCGGAACGAACGGCAAAGGAGAGGTATCATGCGTTATCCCACGGTGATCTTCGATCTGGACGGAACGCTGCTGGATACGCGGCCCGGCGTGCTGGGCTGCTTCGCCAAGGCGGAACAGGAGCTGGGCATCCCGCCGCTGCCCCCCGAGGAGCGCAACTGGGTGCTGGGCCCCTCGCTGTACGACAGCTTCACCATCAAGTACGGCCTGTCCCACGAGCGGGCGACCGAGGCGGTGGCCTGCTACCGCAGGCATTACGACGCGGGCGGCGTCACCGACTGCGCGCCCTTTGTCGGCGTTCGGGAGCTGCTGGACGAGCTGAAGGCGGCGGGCGTCCACCTGCGGGTGGCCACCACCAAGATGCACCCCTTCGCCCTGCGGGCGCTCAGATCCCAGGGGCTGCTGGATTACTTCGAGCTGGTCTCCGCACCCACGGAGAAGGACCACGGCTCCGGCAAGAAGGAGCTGGTCGAGCGGGCGGCGGAGGGCGCTGAAGGCCCTTGCCTGATGGTGGGCGACCGCAGCTTCGACATCGATGGCGCGCGCGCCTGCGGGCTGGACAGCGTGTACGTCCTGTACGGCTTTGGCAATAAGGAGGAAGCCGCCCTCTGCCGCCCGAGCTACGTGGCGGAGGACTGCTGTCAGCTGCGCAGCCTGCTCTTGGGCAGAGGCTGCTTCATCAGCTTCGAGGGCGGCGACGGCGTGGGCAAGACCACGCAGATCGAGAATGTGCGCAGGTATTTAACGGAGCGGGGCTACACGGTGCGCCTGACCCGCGAGCCGGGCGGCACGCCCGCCGCGGAGCGCGTGAGGGAGCTGCTGCTGGACCCGCATCTTACCATCGACCCGGTGGCGGAGGCGTACCTGTACGCGGCCTCCCGGGCGGAGCACGTGCGCGGCGTCCTGCGCCCGGCCATCCTGCGGGGCGAGGCGGTGCTGTGCGACCGCTATCTGGATTCCTCCATCGCCTATCAGGGCTACGGCAGGCAGCTGGGCGGTGGGGAAGTGCGCGCTCTCAACGCCTGGGCTGTGGACGGCCTTCTGCCGGACAGGACCTACCTGCTCACGCTGGACGGCAAAGAGGCGGAGCGGCGCGTGGGCGCGCGCAGCGCCCGGGACCGGCTGGAGCTGGAAGGGGACGAGTTCCGCCAGCGGGTGCGGCAGGGCTTTGGGGCCGCTGCGCAGATGGCGCCGGAGCGGGTGCGGACGATCCTGGCCACGGGCAGCGAGAGCGAGGTCTTTGAGCGCATCCGTGAGGATCTGGACAGCTTCCTGGGGGCACTGTAAGCCACATAACGAACTTCCAAAGGGAAAATGACGGCGCGTCGGTTGCTTTTTGCGCTTATCTCCCTTATAATGAAGGTACCCGGCGTTCGCAGGACGGTAACGCCTTGTTTTGGTGCGCCGCTGAGTAGAGAAATAGACGGGAGGTCCTGGGCCATGCCTGTGGAATTGTTGCTGTTGTTTTGCTTCGTGGGCGCCGGCGTGCTGATGTGCGTGGCGATCCTGACGATCAATATCGCCATGGCGCAGCGGGCGCGCCAGCTGGCCGCCCAGGCGGACGAGGGAGAATGGGACGAGCAGGACGGCTGGGGAGAATACGATGACGGCCCTCTGCCCGAGCAGCGCGAGCAGGAGGAAGCGGAAGGCGACGGGGAGGAGCAGCCTCCCGTGCAGCTGCCGCCCGTCAGGCCCGAGCCCCCGCAGCCCATCTTTTCGCCCCTGGATCTGCCGGAGGCAGGCGCGGTGCTGGGCAGCCTGCGCCTGCAGGTTGACAACGCCCAGGCGCAGGGCGCGCGCGCCGAGCAGCAGGACGCCTTCGCCATCACCCCTCTGGAGGAGGCCCGCGTGTTGCAGAGCCACGGCGTGATGGCGGTGGTCTGCGACGGCATGGGCGGTCTGGAGGGCGGCGCGCGGGCGGCCAACACCGCCGCAGTGCAGTTCATGCGCGCCTACCTGGAGGGCGGCGCGCCGGACGCCGAGGCGCTGCATGAGGCGCTGGATCAGGCCAACGACCGCGTCTACGAGCTGGCCAGCGGCCTAGAGGGGCGGCTGGGCACCACGCTGGTGGCGGCGGCCGTTTCCCGCAAGGGCCTGTGGTTCATCTCCGTGGGCGATTCCCATATCTATCTGCATAGGAAGGGCAAGCTCTACCAGCTCAACCGCGACCACAACTACTACGCCGAGCTGCTGGAGCAGGTGGAACAGGGGAAGATCACTTTGGAGGAGGCCCGCCGCCACCCCGAGCGCGCCCATCTGACCAGCTTCTTAGGGCAAAAGACCCCCGCACTGGTGGACGCCAACGCCGAGCCCCTGGCCCTGCGCCCCGGCGACCGCGTGCTGCTCTGCTCGGACGGCCTGTTCAAGACCCTGCCCGCCCGGACGATGCAGGAGATCTTGACCCAGGAGCGCGAGAGCGCGGCCCAGGCGCTGGTGGACGCGGCGCTGGAGGTGAACAAGCCCCGGCAGGACAACGTGACCGCCGTGGTGCTGTACCTGGACCAGCTGTGATGTTCCATCGAACGGACCTTAAATACAGATAAAGAAGCCATGACAAAGAATGTTCGCAAGCGGAGAGCCTCCCTGGCCGCGTGTCTTTTGGCCGCGGTCCTGTTCCTTGTGCCCGTCTGCGCCCTTGCATCGGGCGTCACGGCGGAGCAGGCGCGGCAGAGCGTGTTCCGCATGGCCGTGCGCGGACAGGACGGCGAGGTGACGGCCTTCGGCTCCGCCTTCTGCGTGGGCACATTGGGCGAAAAGGCCGCCCTGCTCACCAACTACCACGTGGTCAGCGGCAACACGGACGGCGTGTATCTCTGGATGGGCGCGGGCGAGGAAAAGCAGTGCGAGGTCGCAGCCTATTTGGAGGATAAGGACATCGCCCTGCTCACCGTGGAGGAAACGATGACGCCCCTGCCTTTGGGCGGCAGCGAGGGCGTGGAGGCCGGGGACGATGTGTATGTGTTGGGCTTCCCCACGGCCAGCATCTCCGACACGCTCAGCTCCTACCCGGAGGACGTGAGCGTGAGCAAGGGCTGCATCAGCCGCACGGGGACCTGGCTCTCCGTGCCCTATTACCAGATCGACGCGGCCATCAACGCCGGCAACTCCGGCGGTCCGCTGCTGCATTCTGCCGACGGCTTGGTGGTGGGCGTCTGCACCATGAAGATGGAGGGCGCCGAGGGCATCGGCGGCGCGGTGATGATCGAGGAAGCGCTGCCCCTCTTGGACGAGCAGAAGGTGAGCTACACAAGGGTGACTTCTTCCGAGGAAGGCCCCCTGCCCGTTACGACCTTATCTCCCGAGACCCAGTCGCAGAGCACGCAACCCGAGGCGCAGCCCGCGCCTCGGCGGAACACGTTCGGCATCTGGATCGGCGTTTTCGCCGTCTCCGCGCTGCTGTTCGCCTGCCTGCTGGGCTGCCTGCTGGCGATCCGCTTCCACAGAAAGCGGGACGCGGCCCCCAAAAAGGCGGACGCTATGCGCGTGCGGGGCTACGTGGTGGGCAAGCGCGGGCCCTATGCCGGGGCCATCGTGTCCCTGGGCGGGGAGACCGTGTTCTTCGGCCGCGACCCCCAGCAGTGCCAGATGGTGTTCGGCGCCGAGCAGCCCCAGATCAGCCGCGTGCACTGCTCCCTGCGCTACGACGAGGAGGAAGGCTGCTTCCTTCTGGAAAATTATTCCCGCAACGGAACTTTTTTGAGCGACGGACGTCCCATTGAGAATGGGAGGCCCGCGCGCTTAAGCTCCGGCGACAGCTTCTATCTGGCCGACCGGGAGAACCTGTTTGAACTGATCGACAAAAAGAGCGGCCCCGTCTCCGTACGGATGTGAAGGGGCGCAGGATTTCCTTGAAAAATACCGGAAGGGGAGAGGTTCCATGAAGCTGAAAAGGTGCGAATACGGGCATTATTACGACCCCAGCAAGTATTCCTCCTGCCCGCACTGCGACGTGCGCGACCGGCAGGAGGCCACCATGGCCCTCTACGACGAGGGCGAGGAGCGCCGCCCCGTGCGCGCCATGTCCGCGCCCCGCCCGGCGGAGGAAGCGCCCGCCGTGCCGGACGACGAGCAGCCCACCGTGGCCAGCTACGCCGAGGGCAAGACCAGCGTGCAGCCGCCGGTTGGCTACCTGGTGTGCCTGCGCGGCGCGGCCCGCGGGCAGGACTTCCGCCTGCACGCCATGCGCAACACCATCGGCCGCGCCAGCGGGATGGACGTGTGCATCAAAGGGGACCTGGGCATCTCCCGGGAGAGCAACGCCATTTTGAGCTACAACCCCCGGCAGCGGGAGTTCCACCTGATCCCCGGGGAGGGGAAGTCCATCGTGTACCTGCAGGGCGCGGAGCTCATGACCCCGCAGCGCCTGCACGGCGGCGAGCTGATCGAGATCGGCGATACGGCGCTTTTGTTCCTGCCGGTCTGCGGGCCGGACTTCGACTGGGACGAAGAGGAGACGGAGCGCTGAGGACCATAAAAACATAGGCCGGGGGCACCGGCACGGGAGTGGGGAGAATGAGGCTTGACCATATCTGCCTGGGCTGCATGGAGAACAAGGGCGACGCTCTTGTTTGTCCTTCGTGCGGCTATCGGGAGGGTACGCCGCCCGCCGCGCCCCACTACTTAAAGCCCGGCACCGTGCTGGCCGGAAAGTACCTGATCGGCCGGGGCCTGGGGCACGGGGGCTTCGGCACCACGTATCTGGCCTACGACCTGGTCCTAGGCATCAAGCTGGCGGTCAAGGAGTACCTGCCCCAGGACTGCGCCAGCCGCGCGCCGGGACAGACGCAGGTGACGCCCTTCTCCGGCGAGGGGGAGCAGCGCTTCAACCAGGGCCTGGAATCCTTCCTGCAGGAGGCCCGCACCCTGGCCCGCTTCGACGGCCAGCCCGGCATCGTGGGCGTGCGCGACTTCTTTACCGAAAACAACACCGCCTATCTGGTGATGAACTATCTGGAGGGCATCACCCTCAAGGACGTGCTGGTGGGCCGGGCGGGCAAGCCCATGCCCTTCGACCAGCTGATGCACATCATGCTGCCCGTGATGAGCGCTCTGGAGCGGGTGCACGCGGCGGGGCTGCTCCACAGGGACGTGAGCCCCGACAACATCTTCCTGACCCGGCAAGGCCAGGTGGTGCTGATCGACTTCGGCGCGGCCCGGCAGTCCATGGGCGTGGAGCGCAGCATGTCCGTGATCTTAAAGCCCGGCTACGCGCCCCAGGAACAGTACCGCTCCCACGGGCGGCAGGGCCCCTGGACCGACGTGTACGCCCTGGGCGCCTGCATGTACCGCGCGCTGACGGGCGTGATTCCGCCCGAGGCGCTGGAGCGCATCCCGCGGGATACGCTGGAACCCCCTTCCCGCCTGGGCATCCGCCTGCCCCGCGGCGTGGAGGAGGCGCTGCTGCGCGCCATGGCCGTGGAGAGCCAGGACCGCTTCCAGAGCGTGGCGGCCTTCCGCAAGGCGCTGACCGGCGGCGCATCCGGCCAGGGCGGCAAAGCGGGCGGCAAAGCGGGCGGAAAGCCGGGCGGCAAGCAGGGCCCGCCGCCCAACAACAAGAAGCGCGGCAAGCAGGAATACCCCCTCAAGGAGAAAAAGAGGAAGGGCAGAGCCGGCGGCGTGTTCCTGGCCCTTCTGCTCATCTGCCTGCTGGCGGCGGTGGTGATCGCCGTGATGGCGGTGCTGGACCAGACGCTGGACGGCCTGCCGATGACGATGGGCGGGCAGGAGAGCGCGACGCCGACCGCGCCGCCTTTGTTCAGCCAGACCCCTCTGATCAGCCTGCCGGCAAGCGAGCTGCCTTCGGCGACGCCCGCGCAGACCGCTTCCCCGGAGCCCAGCCAGACGCCCGCGCCGGAGTACACCGGCGAGCCCGCGCTGCGGCCCGGCGCTTCCCCGTCCCAGTCGCTGGCCGACTTCGTGCCCCGCAGCTACACCTACACGGTGGTGGGCAGCGGCGACGGCAGCCAGGGCTGGCTGAACGGCAAGATGCCCGTTTCCCGGCCGGATGTGCTCTGCGCCAGCTTCGGCTACGACATGGAGACGCGGGAGACCATCGGGGAGATCTACATCTATTTCCTCGACGCGGTGGGGAACCTCAAATACGGCTCCGACGAGAGCCGCGACTTCGGCACGCTCCTTCCCGCCAAGTGCGAGGTGGGCGAGACGTTCAACGGCTATTACGGCAGCGGCGAGATCGTGGCCGTCAATTACAGCGCCACCATCGAGGGCACGGTCGTGAGCGGCGCGGTGGTGGTGCGCGTGGGCGGCCGCTACCTGTTCTTCGTGCCGGGCGAGGGCCTGGCGCTGATCCGCGAGGGTCTGGACTCCGGCAGCGTGCTGCAGCGGGTGGTCTCCTCCACGGAGGTGGAGCGGGAGCTGTTCGAGACCTACGTGACGCCCTGATATTTTCTTCCAATATATACCAATATATAATAGGAGGGGACCGCGATGCCGCGCAGAGTCGTCGTGGGCATGTCCGGCGGAGTGGATTCCTCCGTCGCCGCCCTGCTGCTGAAGGAGCAGGGCTTTGACGTCGTGGGCGTCTTTATGAAGAACTGGGAGGAGACGGACGAAAACGGCGTTTGCCTGGCCACGCAGGACTACGACGACGTGCGCGCCGTCTGCGAGACCATCGGCATCCCCTATTACAGCGTCAACTTCGCCAAGGAATACTGGGACCGCGTCTTCCGCTATTTTCTGGAGGAATACAGGCGCGGCCGCACGCCCAACCCGGATGTTCTCTGCAACCGCGAGATCAAGTTCCGGGCCTTTCTCGATTTCGCCATGAAGACCGGCGCGGAGCTGATGGCGACGGGCCACTTCTGCCGCCTGGACAAGGAGAGCGGAGTTCCTAGGCTGCTCAAGGGCAGCGACAACCAGAAGGACCAGTCGTACTTCTTACACCTGTTGGACGCCTCCCAGCTGGAGCGGGCGGTCTTTCCCGTGGGCGGCATGACCAAGGCGCAGGTGCGGCAGATCGCCCGGGAAGCGGGGCTGCCCACCGCCGCCAAGAAGGATTCGACCGGCGTCTGCTTTATCGGTGAGCGGAACTTCAAGCGCTTTTTGCAGCAGTACCTGCCCGCCCAGCCCGGCGATATGGTGGACGAGGAAGGAAATGTGCTGGGCCGGCACGACGGGCTCATGTACTATACGTTGGGCCAGAGGCACGGCCTTGGCATCGGCGGCGGCGGGGACGGCAGGGCCTGGTTCGTCGTGGGCAAGGATATGGAGAAGAACCGCCTGATCGTGTGCCAGGGCGAGGACAGCCCCGCGCTGTACGCACCCGCGCTGCGGGCCTCGGCCATGCACTTTATCGCGGGAAAGGCGCCTGGAGAACGCTTTGCCTGCACCGCGAAGGTGCGCTACCGGCAGGCCGACCAGCCCTGCGAGGTGTGCTTGACGCCGGACGGCGGCGCGATGGTGCGCTTTGAACAACCGCAGCGGGCCGTGACGCCGGGGCAGTATGTGGTTTTGTACAAGGGAGAGGAATGCCTGGGCGGCGGCGTGATCGAGGAAGCGCTGGAAAGGTGAGCTTTCGCGTTTTTGAACGCCGAATACGCGACGAAGCGCGGTCACAAGGAAAATTTTTTAAAGAAAGGGGTTGACACGGAGGGAGGGGAAGTGGTAATATACAGAAGCTGTCCGCAAGAAGGGCCCGCCGGAGACGGTTTGGGAAGCCTTCAAGAGGTCAGCGG
>CANQPP010000067.1 GCA_947625765.1 uncultured Clostridia bacterium | reverse complement strand
CTGCAACGCGGGCAACGGCGGCTTCCGCGGCTCGGTCCTGACCGTGACGCCGGAGAAGGTGGACGAGGTCTACACCGTCAACTTCCGCAACTACATACTCTGCGCGGGCGCGGCGGCCCGGTACATGGTCCGCGATAAGATCGCCGGCTGCATCCTGTTCATCACCAGCTCCCGCGCGGAGATGGCCTACCCCGACGACTACCTCTACGGCGGCTTCAAGGCCTGCGTCAAGCGCGCCTGCGAGTCCATGGCGCTGGACCTTTCCGCCTACAACATCCGCGTCAACTGCGTGGCCCCCGGCGCGACCTGGGTGCCCAGGCCCAGCACGGAGCAGGTAAAGACGCCCTTCGTCTCCAAGTCCATCCCCATGCACCGCGTGGGCACGCCCCGCGAGAACGGCGAGGTCTGCGCCTTCCTGGCCTCCGAGAACGCTAGCTACATCACCGGCATCACCGTGCGCGTGGACGGCGGCCTGATCCTGCCCGGCCTGCTGGAGGGTTACGACGAGATCCCCTGGGTCCGCCAGGAGTGGCGCGACAAGATCATGCAGGAGTTCAACGTGTGGAAGTACGACGAGGAGCAGTAAACCCCGCCGAAATTCCCCAAAACGCTTAAAAAAGAAGCAGCGCCTTCCCCGGGAAAGGGGGAGGCGCTGCTGTTCTGTATAGCTCAATCGGAAAGGGCGGTCAGGTCGATCGTCTCGACCAGGTCGCAGATATCAGCCAGGACGCGCGACACACTGGAATAATACCCGACATTATACGGGGCCTGTGTATTTAGATAATCCAGAACGCCGTTGCAGACAGCCGCCGTCACCTTGTCGGTCTCATCCGCGCCTTCTTCGACCGTGACGCGTTCGATCCTTTCGTCATCGACCTGAACGGTGAATTCTCCGCTTTCTTGAATCTTCCCATATAGATCGTTCATCCACATGTGATATCCGCTTCCGTCGCTGGAAGTAAACACATCCCAGGAGAAGTCCGCAGGGTCGATCTGGTTCGGCTCACAGTATTCCGCAAGGACCGCTTTCCCGATGGCGTCCTTCAGCGCCTGGATATCTTCCTCTGTCAAATCGTCACGAATGCTCTTTATAGGCTTTTCCTCAGTTTCCTCAGAGGCCTCGCTTTCGGTCGGTCCCTCCGCCGTCTCGGCGTTTTCCTCCGCCGGGGAAGGAGCCGCTGATTCCTCCGGCTCGGCGCTTTCCTGCGGCGCTTCGGTGCTTTCCGCGGGGGACGGTGCCTGCGCCTGCGAGGATTCGCCGCTCCCGCCGGACGAACAGGCGGCAAGGGAGAGGGCAAGGCACAACGCCAGGAAAACGGCTGTTATTTTCTGACTCATGGGGCTTACTTCCTTTCACTATATATGGTGGGTTTATCAAAACCTCTACCTTTTGATAGTTTATGATTATACTCCAGACAGGTCGTAACTTCAAGGGCTTTCTGACGCAAAACCACAGGTTTTCCTGTGGCAGGCGGCGTTTGAGACATTAGAAAGCACGGTCATCAAAAGGTAGACGATTTGACAGTTTCGTTCCTGCCCGCGCGCCTGTATTCCCGCAGCCTGCGGTAGAACGTGGCCTCACTCATCCTGCATCGTTGGACGGCTTCCGCAAAGGGAAGCTGTTTTTGTTCCCATTCCCGCACGATCTTCCCGAAATCGGCGGGGACTTCCTTTTCGGGGCGTCCGAACCTTACGCCCTTCGCCTTCGCCGCCGCGATGCCCTGCGCCTGCCGCTTTTTGATGTTCTCCCTCTCGCTCTGGCCACGAAGGAGAGAATTTGAAGCACAAGGTCGGCGATGAACGTCCCCATCAGGTCCCGGCCCTGCCGGGTGTCCAACAAGGGCATGTCCAGCACCGCGATGTCGACGCCCTTTTCCTTCGTGAGCACGCGCCATTGTTCCTGTATCTCCTCGTAATTCCTGCCCAGCCGGTCGATGCTCATCACGCACAGCAGATCGCCCGCTTTCAGCCGCTTGACCAGCCTTTTGTACTGCGGGCGGTCGAAGTCCCTGCCGGAACGCTTGTCCACGAACAGGTGGTTTTCGGGTACGCCCCTTTGCCGCAGCGCCACAAGCTGTCGCTCCTCGTTCTGGTCCGCGCTGGACACCCGCGCATAACCGTACAGCTCGCCTGCCATTTTTTCCACTCCCCTTGTCCTGTTTCCCTTATACGGTCACCTGCCTGTTAATATCGTAGGTTTTCTATCAATGTCCAGACGGTTTGCACCATGTGAAAAAATCCCCTTGCACAAACGCAAATGTGCAAGGGGATATTCTGTGCGGTCGTTGATCTGGGCCGTCAGCCGATGGGGGCGTACTGGGCGGCCTCGTCCTGGGCCTGCTGCTCGCGCTCCGCCGTCTCGTCCAGCCAGGAGGGGCGTTCCGCGCCCATGCCCTGCTGGGCCATCAGAAGGAGCATCCTGTCCGCGTACTCGGGGTTGCGGGTGTAGCTGGTGCGGACCAGGAAGTAGTCCCTGGGGTCCACGCCGTAATCGTAGTAGGCGTAGAAGCGCGTGGCGGGCAGGCCGTAGCAGTGGGTGCCGTAGAGCGTCGTGTCCTCGTCGGAGCCGGGCTCTGTGGTGAGAGTGCCCTGCGCGATCTCCTCCTCGGTGAACATCCCCTCCAGCGCGCCGCCTTCGGAGAGCATATCGTCCAGCGGCTGGAAGGCGCCCATGTTCGCGTAGCCCTGGAACAGGGAGCGGTCCACCATGAACACGTCGCCCTCGCCCGCGGCCACCATCACCATCATGCGCTGCTGGGCCGCGTAGGCGCCCTGGGAGTCGTCCGCGCTGAGCGTGGTGGCCATCACCTCGATCAGCTCCATCTCCGGGAAGGCTTCCTCGCCCATGGCGGTCAGGTCGTCCAGCAGGTCGTCGCCCACGTAGGAGCCCATGAAGTTCACGGTGACGGTCTTTTCGGCGGGGGGCACGTAGCGCGTCGCGTTGTAGGAATAGCTCCAGAAGAACACCAGCAGCCCCGCGCAGAGTGCATAGACCCACCAGCTGTACGTGAAATGATGGCGGACGCGCTCCAGGTCGATCTTTGGCTGTTTCATGGGCGGTAAGCACCTCCGAACAGGGGAGAAGCAAGGCGTTTTTTTAGCGCCCTGCGGAAACCTTGATGTATTGCAAACTTCATCTTACCATCCCGCGCCTCAAAAGTCAACGGCCGCGGGCGTCAGTAGACCTTCAGGGGCAGCAGGCGGAGCGGGCCGCGGCTGTCCTCGACCGAAAGACGCAGGGCGTTGAGCTTCGTCCCCTCCGGCAGGGCGACGATCTTCCGCATGCCGACGGCCCCGCCGCGGGCGACGGGCTTTTCATCCGCGTAGAGGGTGAAGCGCTCCACGCGCTGGCCCTGCGCCGTGTCTTCGCGCAAAACCACATAGGAGACGGCCTGCGGCTCCCTCCAGCGCAGGGAAAGGCCGTCCGTGGAGAGCTCGGCATCTTTCGCCAGGTCGCGGGCAAAGGCGGAGCGCAGCGTTTCTCCCAGACCGCGCAGGGCCTGCACGTCCGCGTCGGCCAGAAGGCCCCGCGTGTCCGGGGGCAGGTTCAGAAGGAAGCTGGCGTTGCCGCCCACGCTGGACAGGTACATCTGCAGAAGCGTCTCCGGGGACTTGACCTGGTTGTCCTCGGCGGCGTGGTAGAACCAGCCGGGCCGGATGGAGACGTTCACCTCCGCCGGGTACCAGCACAGCGCATCCTCGCCCCGCAGCCGCTCCCGGCTGCCCAGGTCCTCGTCCCAGGACTTGAGCGGCGGCCTGCCGTCCTCGTGCTGGCTCTCCGCCTGCACGCGTTCGGCCAGGCGCAGCCTCTCCGGCACCACGCTCCACTCGTTGCTGCGCGAGCGGCCCGCCTCGTTGCCGCACCAGCGCACGTCCGGGCCGCAGACGCACAGGCAGGCGTTGGGCTGCAGGGCGCGCACGGTCGCGTAGTAGCGGTCCCAGTCGTAGCGCTGCTTCTTCCCGTTGGGGCCCTCGCCGCAGGCGCCGTCTAACCACACGCAGAACAGCTCGCCGTACCGCGTGCACAGCTCGGTCAGCTGCATGACGAAGTAGTCGTCGTAGGGCTTTCCCTGGCCGTATAAGGGGTCGTTGCGGTCCCAGGGGGAGAGGTAGACCCCGAAGGCCAGGCCCGCCCTGCGGCAGCTCTCGGCCAGGCTGCCGACCACGTCCGTGGTAACGGGCGCGTTCTTGACGGAATGCTCGGTGCAGGCGCTGGGCCACAAACAGAAGCCGTCGTGGTGCTTGGCGGTGAGGATCAGGCCGCGCATCCCGGCCGCCCTGGCCGCCGCCGCCCACTGGTCGGTGTCCAGCGCGGAGGGGGCAAACAGGGACTCCGGCTCCGTGCCGTCGCCCCATTCCCGGTCGGTGAAGGTGTTCATGCCGAAGTGGATGAAGCCGTAAAACTCCAGCGCCTGGTGCCGCAGCTGCCGGGCGGAGGGGCGGACGGATAACAGCCGCTCGTCCAGCAGGCGCGTGTGGGCGGACAGCTCGGGCCAGAGGGCCGTAAGGCGCGCCTTCAGGCCGTTCGCCAGCGCTTGGGAAGCCTGCAGACGGTTTAGGTCCGCGGGGGAGACGTACAGACGCTCCGGGGCGGACACGCGGCGCTGCTCCGCGACGAAGGCATGGCCGTCCGCCGACAGGGCCTTAGGGCCGAAGTCCGGCTCCGCATTTGTGACCGCGCGCAGGCGGCGCAGGGCGGCCGCGTCGGCCGTCTCGCCGTCCTTTGGGGACACGCGCGGGGCGTTCCAGCGGCCGTCCGCTTCTTTTATAAGGAGCAGGCAGCCGTATTCGTCGAAGATGTAGAGCTCGATGGCCGTGTTCGCGTTCATGCTTCCTCCTCCCGGCACAGGGCCTGCACGCGCTCGGCGGCGGCGTGGATGCAGTCGCCCAGCGCGGGGCTGGGCATCCCGGCCACCTCCACGCCGCAGCGGGCCAGGGGGATGAGCAGCTTGCGGGCCGGGGAGCGGCCGATGGCCACCGCCATCTCCGCCGTGACCTCGCCCAGCATGGCGTCGGCCAGCAGCAGGCCCATGGGACCTAAGATCACGTCCGCCCGGCGGGAGAGCACCAGCACCGGGTTCTCACCCGTGGCGCCCTCGTTCGCGCCCGCGCGCAGCATGGCCTGCGTGGCCGCCGCGTTGGTGCCCACGGCCCAGATGTGGGGGCCGTCGCCGCAGAGGCGGCGCGTTTCCTCGATGATCTGCCTGCCGATGCCGCCGCCCTGCCCGTCGATCACCAGTATGCGCATGAAATTACCCCTCCCGAAAAAATCCTAAAGAGGACCTTGTTTTCTCTGTTTCATTGTACCATGAAAGGGGTATTGATGGCAATGGCGCGTTTGAGATAAAACCACTAGAAATTGTGAGAAAAAAGTGGTTGACATACTATATCTAGGGGTATATACTAAGCAACGTACGAAAAATAGAGGAGGGGATCCCATGTTCACCACCATCGTGAAGCGCGACGGCAGACAGGTGCCGTTCGATCAGGAGAAGATCGCCCAGGCCATCCAGAAGGCCTTTACCGCTACGCACCAGACCAAGAGCCTGCAGGATTGCGACGAACTGGCCAGCCAGGTGGTCGCCAAGGCGGAGGAGACGCTCACCAACCCCACCGTGGAGCAGGTGCAGGATCTGGTGGAGACCGTCCTCATCGAGAACGGCTACGTCCGCACCGCCAGGGCCTACATCCTCTACCGCGCCGAGCGCACCCGCGCCCGCGATATGCAGACCCGCCTGATGAAGATCTACGAGGACATCACGTTCTCCAAGGCCGCCGACAGCGACCTAAAGCGCGAGAACGCCAACATCAACGGCGACAGCGCCATGGGCATGATGCTCAAGTACGGCTCCGAGGGCGTGAAGCAGTTCTACGATATGTTCGTCTTAAAGCCCGAGCACGCCAAGGCCCACCGCGAGGGCGACATCCACATCCACGACCTGGACTTCCTGACGCTGACCACCACCTGCTGCCAGATCGACCTGCTCAAGCTGTTCGAGGGCGGCTTCGGCACCGGCCACGGCGTCCTGCGCGAGCCCCAGGATATCGCTTCCTATTCCGCCCTGGCCTGCATCGCCGTGCAGTCCAACCAGAACGACCAGCACGGCGGCCAGTCCATCGTGAACTTCGACTACGGCATGGCCCCCGGCGTCGCCAAGACCTATGTGCGCCGCTACCGCCAGAACATGGAGCGCGCCCTGGAGCTGCTGGCCGGGGAGGGCGAGGACTGGAACGCCGTCGTCCGCCAGGTAGGCGAGACGCTGGAGGAGCAGGGCCTAAAGCCCACACTGGCCTGGAACGAGGAATACGCCCAGGCGGAGCGCGCCGAGCTGTCTTCTTATGTGGACGCCCAGACGCTGGAAAAGTGCCAGGAGTTCGCCAGGACCCACGCAGAGAAGGAGACCGACCGCGCCACCTTCCAGGCCATGGAGGCCCTGATCCACAACCTCAACACCATGCACTCCCGTGCCGGCGCCCAGATCCCCTTCTCCTCCATCAACTACGGCATGGACACCTCCCCCGAGGGCCGCATGGTGATGCGCAACGTGCTTTTGGCCACCTGGGACGGCCTGGGCGGCGGCGAGACCCCCATCTTCCCCATCCAGATCTTCCGCGTCAAGGAAGGCGTCAACTACGAGCCCGGCGATCCCAACTATGACCTGTTCAAGCTGGCCTGCAAGGTGAGCGCCAAGAGGCTGTTCCCCAACTTCTCCTTCCAGGACGCTCCCTTCAACCTGCAGTACTATAAGCCCGGCCATCCCGAGACCGAGATCGCCTACATGGGCTGCCGCACCCGCGTCATCGGCAACAACTACGACCCCGACCGCCAGATCAGCAACGGCCGCGGCAATTTGAGCTTCACCTCCATCAACCTGCCCCGCCTGGCCATCCGCGCCAAGGGAGACATCTCCCTCTTCTTCGAGGAGCTGGATCGGCGCATCGACCTGGTCATCGACCAGCTCAACGAGCGCTTTGAGATGATCGCCAACAAGACCAAGGCCAACTTCCCCTTCCTGATGGGCGAGGGCGTCTGGATCGATTCGGACAAGCTGGGCGAGAACGAGCCCATCCGCGAGGTGTTAAAGCACGGCACCCTGTCCGTGGGCTTCATCGGCCTGGCGGAGTGCCTGGTGGCCCTGATCGGCGAGCACCACGGCCAGAGCGAGCGCGCCCAGCATTTGGGCCTTGACATCGTGGGCCACATGCGCGCCCGCATGGACGAGGAGAGCGCCAAGACCGGCCTCAACTACACGCTGCTGGCCACCCCCGCCGAGGGCCTCTCCGGCACCTTCGTGCGCAAGGATAAGGTCCGCTTCGGCATCATCCCCGGCGTCACCGACAGGGAATACTACACCAACTCCTTCCACATCCCCGTCTATTATCCCATCTCCGCCTTCCAGAAGATCCGCCTGGAGGCCCCCTATCACGAGCTGACCAACGCCGGCCACATCACCTACGTGGAGATGGACGGCGACCCGCTGCAGAACCTGGACGCCTTTGAGCAGGTGATCCGCTGCATGCACGACGCGGGCGTGGGCTACGGCTCCGTGAACCACCCGGTGGACCGCGATCCCGCCTGCGGCTACAACGGCATCATCGGCGATACCTGCCCCAAGTGTGGCAGGGTCGAGACGCCGGACGCTCCCTTCGAGCGCATCCGCCGCGTCACCGGCTATCTGGTCGGCACCCTCTCCCGCTGGAACGACGCCAAGCGCGCGGAGGAAAGGGACAGGGTCAAGCACAGCGTCAGGGAGGAGTAAGCCGCCATGCGATTTAAACTGGCCGGCATCCAGGAGGACTCCATCGTAGACGGCCCCGGCTACCGCTTCGCCGTGTTCGTGCAGGGCTGCGACCGGAACTGCCCCGGCTGCCACAACCCCAAGACCCACGACCCCGAGGGTGGCCGCTGGGAGGACACAGACACCATCCTAAAGCGCTTAAAGGCCAACCCCCTGGACAAGGGGCTGACGCTGAGCGGCGGGGAGCCCTTCCTGCAGCCCGAGCCTATGGCCTGCCTGGCCAGGGGCGCCCACGAGCTGGGCCGCCACGTGATGGCCTACACCGGCTTCACCTTCGAGGAGCTGCTGGGGCGCCCCGACGCGCGGCAGCTGCTGGAACAGCTGGACCTGCTGGTGGACGGCCCCTTCATCCTGAGCCAGCGCTCCCTGGAGCTGCGCTTCCGCGGCTCCCGCAACCAGCGCATACTGGACGTGCCCGCCTCCCTTGAAAAGGGCGAGGCCGTGGTCGTGGACGACCAGTCGATCTAAAGAGAAAACCCCATAAGGACGCACAAGCGCCGGACGCTTCCCAAAAAAGCCGCCCGGCGCTTCCTACTATACAGGAACGGGAAAAAAGGAGGGAAGGCCCATGAGGGAGTTTCGCGCGGTGGTGACGGACCTGGACGGCACGCTGGTCAGGACGGACAAGACGCTCACGGACTACACGGTGCGCGTGCTGGAGAAGTGCCGGGAAAGGGGCGTCGCGGTGCTGGCGGCCACGGCCCGGCCAGAGCGCTCCATGGCGGACGTGCTGTCCCGCCTGCATTTTGACGCCATGGCCACGCTCAACGGGGCGCGCATCCTGCTGCCCGGCAGGGTGCTGGAAAACGCCATCGACCATACGACCTGCCGCAGCATCCTGGAGAAGCTCCTCGCCCTGCCGGACGCGGTGCTGTCCCTGGAGACGGCGGAGGGCTTCTTCGCCAACAAGCCCATCCCTGCCTGGCAGCCCATCCTCTTTTCCGGTTTCCCGTCCCTGCCCACGAGCGGGGCCGTCTACAAGATACTGTTGAGCGGCCGCGGCCTGCAGGGGGCCGTGGAGGCGGCGCTGACGGAGGACACCTACTGCACCGTGGCGGAGGGTATGCACGTGCAGGTGATGAGCCGCGCGGCCACCAAGTGGAACGGCATCCGCGAGATGCTGGACTGCCTAGGGCTGCGGGCGGAGGAGACGGTCTACTTCGGCGACGACAACGACGACGTGGAGCCCCTCATGCGCTGCGGCCTGGGCGTGGCCGTCTCCAACGCCATCGAGCGGGCAAGGGAAGCCGCGGACGAGATCGCTCCCTCCAACGACGAGGACGGCCCCGCCCGCTTTCTGGAGCGGCTGTTTCAACTTTAGGGAGACTTGACAAGCAGAACGCCTTGTATTACATTGAAGAAAGGGCCTTAAATTCAAGGCCACATAGAACAAATACAGAATGAATCACGGAGGGAAAGCGACCATGAAAGCATTGTTCATCGGCGGCACAGGACTCATCTCCACGGCGGTCTCGGAGCGGGCCATCCAAAAGGGCTGGGACATCACGCTCCTCAACCGCGGCACCCGCAGCCAGTTCGTGCCCGAGGGCGCGCGCGTGATCCAGTGCGACATCAACGACGAGAAGGCCGTGCGCGAGAAGCTGGGAAACGAGACCTTCGACGTGGTGGTGGAGTGGATCGCCTTCCATCCCGACCGCGTGGAGAAGGACATCGAGCTGTTCAGCGGCCGCACGGCCCAGTACATCCTCATCTCCTCCGGCGCGGCCTACGCCCGGCCCATGCGCCGCTACCTGATCGACGAATCCCATCCCCTCAACAACCGCTACTGGCAGTACGGCCGCGACAAGCGCATGTGCGAGGACGTGTGCATGAAGGCCCATCGGGAGCTGGACTTCCCCATCACCATCGTGCGGCCCTCCCTGACCTACGGCCTCACCCAGATCCCCTTCGCCATGGGCAGCTGGAACAAGCCCTGGTCCCTGGTGCAGCGCATGCTGGACGGCAAGCCCATCGTCTGCCACGGCGACGGCACCTCCCTGTGGAGCATGACCCACAACAGCGACTTCGCCAAGGGCTTCGTGGGCCTGATGGGCAACCGCCAGGCCATAGGCGAAGCGTTCCACATCGTCACCGACGAGGTGCTCACCTGGGACGAGATCGCCTACACCATCGGCGACGCCGTGGGCGTCAAGCCCACCATCGTCCACATGAGCGCCGACCAGATCGCCCGCTTCATGCCCGACGAGCTGGGCGACCTGCTGGGCGACAAGAGCTCCTCCGTGGTCTACGACTGCACCAAGATCAAGCGCCTGGTGCCCGAGTTCGTCTGCACCACCCCCTTCGCCGTGGGCGTGCGCCAGTCCATCGAATACTTCAAGGCCCATTCGGAGCTGCAGCAGATCGACGAGGAGTGGAACCGCAACATCGACGCCCTCATCGCCGCCGACGCGCTGGTCTACCCGAAGAAATAAGCCCCGCGCCTAACAAAAAACACGCCGCCCGCCTTCCATAGAACAGGAAGCGGGCGGCGCTTTTTCTCATACAGAGGATGATCCACCGGGGAAAAAGGGGAGAGGGGGAAACGTTTCAAGGGGAAAAGCTGCGCGGAGTTCTTTCTATGGGTTTCTCATATGGCTCCACTTGCCTTCATGTGCTCCCTGATCTCTGCCTCATGCTCTTTGCAATACGCAAAGCTGCTGCGCATGAAGGTTTCGATGCTCTGGGACTTATACATCGCATCGAGCGTTTCCAGTATCGGCGCGTCGTTCACCTTCATATCAAAGAAGCAGGGATAGATGCAGCCCCCGTTTTCTCTGGGAAAGTAGGGGTTGATCGAACGGAGCCGTTTATCTTTCATGATGGATTCTACGACCATCTCGCTGAGTATCCACTTGAGCGAGGGGCGCTCGTACTCATCGTACTCGTCGCCGAACAGCCGGTTCCATACATAAAACCAGACAAAATGTATGATCTCATGGATGCTTTCGCCGATGGCCCCTTTTTCGCTGTTCAGGTAAAAAATATCGAAGCGGTGCTCCTTGAGAAAGCGCGGTTCGATCGGGTTCATGCTGACGTTACACTTGAGATCGTTGAAAAGGCGGGAACAATCGACGCCAAAGGCGTCCGATAAAGCGGCGGTCACCTGCGCTCTGCATTCGTCCCAATATTGGGAATACGAAGATACTTTCTTATTGATCGTTTCCTCGATCTCGGCATAGACCGCCCGCAAAGTATGTTCTATGTATTCTTTTCTCTTTGGAAAAGGAAGGCCGTCGGCATGGGCCTTGTCGAGCTGAGGGAAGAAATGGAATAAAGGCTCCGACCAAAACGCGGTCTCCTCTTCGGTTTGGAACTCCATGATCCTAAGGATCATATAGTCCACGCCGGGATCTACAAAGGTCACATTCATGGAAGATTTCCTATCCGCTGCCCCGACTTATCCTAAAATGTCAAGAGCAGACGATTTGCCGTTTTTTTGATCTTGTAGGACTACAATAGATCTTGGACATAGGGAAAAAGAATAGAAGGATGCAACCGGATCTGTTATCATTAAGCTGCG
>CANQPP010000066.1 GCA_947625765.1 uncultured Clostridia bacterium | reverse complement strand
CTCGCTGCCCACCAAAGTCGCACCAACGACCGTCCGATGCGTCCTCTTCATTGGGCTACTCCCAAAGAGTTCCTTTCATCTTTCCCTGTCCAAGATGATTGACAAACCTACAGCGATATGGATATTCGCCCCGCCGCCCCTTGACAAAAGGCTCCGCCCATGATAAATTAGACAAAGGATACTGTGTGCTGCCGCTTACAAAGGCCGCGCCGGTCCCCAAAGGGCACGGCGGGCTTGCAAGCGGTATTTTTGTTTGGAAACGGAGAGAAGAGCATGGAATACGACGTCATTATCGTAGGCGCCGGCCCTGGCGGCATTTTCACCGCCTATGAGCTGGTCAAGGCGGAAAAGGGGCTGAAGGTGGCCGTGTTCGAGCAGGGAAAGCCCCTGCACGAGCGCAAATGCCCCATCGACGGCAGGAAGGTCAAGGCCTGCGTCAAATGCCCCTGCTGCGCCATCATGAGCGGCTTCGGCGGCGCGGGCGCCTTTTCCGACGGGAAGTACAACATCACCAACCAGTTCGGCGGCACGCTGTACGAGTACGTGGGCAGGGCCGAGGCCATCGAGCTCATGCGCTACGTGGACGGGATCAATCTGGGCAGCGGCGGCGAGGGCACCAGGCTCTATTCCTCCGCCAACACACGCATCAAGCGCATGTGCCTGGAAAACGGCCTGCATCTGCTGGATGCGCAGGTGAGGCACCTGGGCACCGACAGAAATTACGTGGTGCTGGGCAATCTATACGCACAGCTCTCTAAAAAGGTGGACTTTTTCTTCAGCACCCCCGTGCGTTCCGTCTCCAAGGTCGAAGGCGGCTATCGGATCGTCACCGACAAGGGAGACTATACTTGCCACCGCTGCGTCATTTCCGTGGGGCGGAGCGGCAGCAAATGGATGGAGAGCGTCTGCGCCGGTCTGGGCATCCCCACCAGGTCCAACCGGGTGGACATCGGCGTCCGGGTGGAGCTGCCCGCGGAGATCTTCTCCCCGCTGACCGACGAGCTGTACGAGAGCAAGATCGTCTACCGGACGGAGAAGTTCGAGGACATGGTCCGCACCTTCTGCATGAACCCCCACGGCGAGGTGGTCATGGAGAACACCAACGGCATCGTCACCGTCAACGGCCACAGCTATGAGGACAAGGCGCGGCACACGGAGAACACCAACTTCGCCCTCCTGGTCAGCAAGCACTTCTCCGAGCCCTTCAAGGACTCCAACGGCTACGGCGAGAGCATCGCCCGGTTGAGCAATATGCTGGGCGGCGGCGTCATCGTCCAGCGCTTCGGGGACCTGGTCCGCGGCCGCCGCAGCACGAAGGCCCGCATCGACGAGAGTTTCGTGACGCCCACGCTGTCCGCCACCCCCGGCGACCTGAGCCTGGTGATCCCCAAGCGCATACTGGACGGGATCATGGAGATGATCTACGCCCTGGACAAGATCGCCCCCGGCACCGCCAACGACGACACGCTCCTCTACGGCGTGGAGGTCAAGTTCTACAACATGGAGGTGGAGATCGACGAGCACCTGGAGACCCCCAGCAAGGGCCTGTACGCCATCGGGGACTGCTCCGGCGTGACCCACTCCCTGTCCCACGCCTCCGCCAGCGGCGTTCACGTGGCCCGGCAGATCTTAAGCGAACTTGCCTGACCGCCGGAGGCTGGAACTGCCGCCGCTCTCCGGGAACGACCCCGCGGCGGCATCTGTTTTTTCGATATACAGCGTATTTTTATAGGCCAAACAAAGCTCCCCTTGCGCAGGGGAGCTTTGTTTGCCGCTTAAAAAAATCCGCCCAGAATGCTTTGTAACTGGAGCATTTAAATATCTTAGATGTATTGTGTAAAGGGTCGTTTCGCCTGCCTGATACACAATGGCTGGCGGCTCATTTGTTGCAAAGTGAAGTGACCGGCTGAAAAGAGCGCAGATGCAGCGCCAGCGGAGACAAGGCACACCGATGGGCGTTATGTCCCTGTTTACGACCCGGACAACAGGAAGTCGTCAGGCGGGCAGTTCAACTTGGTCGATGATAGCATACCCTGATTTAAGGACACGAGAAAACTCTATTTTGCGTATTAACGTTGAAAATGGGACAAATGACGCCGCCATTTTACTGCATATTGGATGCAGGTCCACGCCCGGCTTATACAGCAACGTTGTATGAGGGTACCAGCTGTCCGTTTGTGTCCATTGGTTGAGGGAACTGTCATACGCTGCCGCAATGCGCCTGTGTACTTCTTCCAATGATCCCGCTCTTTCCGGGGATGCGACGATAATTGGCGCACTATCTAAAGTTCCTTCTAAAACCTCGATCTTTTTGTACTCCACGGTAAAAGGCGAAAGCCCCACAAATAGATGCTTACAGAATTGAATAAATTCAGTCTCCTTATCTCCAATATAAGTGGCGAGCGTGATATGACCATGCAACGGAGCTGACGGGGTAAAATCAGAAAACGCATTTCTTTGTATCGCCGCAAGCGTTCCCGTAGCGAGCTCATCCAGTTTTGCGATCACACACAGCATGATGAATTTTCCTCCAATGATCCCGAGTATTCTTAGGGTAATGATCAACACACAGGTCAGACGGTCTCAGGATGTCACTTGTTTTCTAAGTGCGCACTTGCTCACCACCGGCAGGGTCGGCGATGGTACTGCCTGGCGGCAGTCGTGCGCTCTCCAAGGGGGCGCTCCAGCAGGCCGTTCCCTGCTGGCTGCTCTTGTCAAGGGATCGGCTTTGCCTTGCCCATGGCGCCTTTGGCAGTTTCCCGACCCAACTCTTTACAGTCGTCAGGAGGGGCTAAAGCCCCTCCTTTTTCAGAATGTGAACTTTTGGGTGAAAGACCTCTTGACAAATCGTTTAGTGAAAGCAACCACCGCCCGTGTGGGCGGATGTCCGCTTTCCTTCACAGCGGCAGGGGCCAGGTCCTGTTCGCTTTCCGCGAGAAGGCCGCCCAGGCGCGCACGTTGGGCCCGTCGCTGCCCTGGTAGAATGTTTCCGCTTCCTCCCGCGTCAGGCCCCCCTTCATCTTGCGGGAAACGAGCCTCTCTTTTAGGAGTTCCTCCCCCGCGGTCAGGGCCAGCGAATCGTGGCAGAGGGGATGCAGCCGCGGCCAGGGGTCCCCGCCGTAGAGCAGCCAGTTCCCCTCCACCAGCGCGATGGGCGCTGTCACCTCCAGCGCGTCCTCCTGCACGTCGTGCAGGTTGCGGTCGTAGATAGGCCAGCGCAGGGGCTCGCCCGCGCGCAGCCGTTTGAGCGCCCCTTCCAGCTTGTCCACGTCGAAGCTCTCCGGCCCGCCCTTCACCTTCTTCATCGGGACCCAGACGCCGTCCCGGAGCACCTGCCGCCGCTCGATCTCCGCCTGGTGGTAGTGGAAGCCGTCCATGCCCAGCGCCTGCACGGGAAGGAGGCCCGCTATCTCCTTGGACAGCACCTCCAGAAAGGCTGCCAGCGTACTCTTTCCCGCCCCCGGAGGCGCGGAGAGAAACACCACCAGCCGCCCAGGGAGCAATTCCCGCGCCTTGGCCGTCCATTCCTTCAAAAGCGGCAGGAAGCGCTCCTGTACGTTCTTCTCCGCATAGGACGCCTTCACCTCGAAGCCGTTCACCCGCAGCCGCCTGTCCATCGTCTCAGCCCCCTTCTTCCCCCATCGGGGAATGCTTTCATATCCATCAAACGAACTTTAAACATTTTCTTTCACGATGCCGATATGGGCGCACCCGAACGCCAGCGCGGCCGCGATCAGCGCGGGGTGGCGCAGGAGGACGCCGTTCAGCAAAAACAGTGCGGCGGGAACGAGCGCCAGCCCGTACAGCACGGCCGCCCCGCCGCCCGCCTTTTTGGTCCAAAGCACGCTGTACAGCGCCAGCAGCAGGACCGTCGCGCTAAGCCACATGAGCGTCTCCGCCAGCGAGCCAAAGCCGAACGCCCAGCCCGTTTTGAACGCGGGAAGGACCATCAGCGCCATGCAGCCATAGCGCCCGATCTGCTCGAGGAAGTTGACGAGGCGGTGTTTGCTTACGAAGCTGTCGGACAGCCCCTTGCGGGCGGCGAGCAGGTTGACCAGCAGCAGCCACAAGACGGCCGCCGCGTTGACCTCGTTGATCCAGTTGAACCGCATGTCCTTTCCTCCGACGAGCGCCGCAGCGGTCATCTTATAAAGAAGCGTCTGCCGCAGGCTTCATTCCGGCGCTTTGCAGTATTCCCTTGCAAATTCCTCCGCGTTGGCGAAATGTTTGGGCTGCAGCCCCGCCCTTTCGTACTCCGCAAGGTATTCGTTCAGGGCTTCCTCAAAGACGCGGGCGTTCTTTTGAAGGTCGTTCGGATCGAAGCGGTCCATGAGCTCGATGTCCTTTGTCCCCGTCTCCGACGCCAGCTCCCGCAGCATCTCCCGGAAGGATAGCAGGGCCATAAAGGAGGAATATGCGTCCCCCCGTTCCGCCGCCTCCGCCATCTTGTTCCTCCAGTTGGAATACATTTCCTCATACGTCCCCCGCAATTCTTCCGCGGAGGGGCGTTTTGTTTGTTTCGGGGCCTTTAAGTATCCTCGGGCCGCGGCAAGCAGCGCCGCGAGCGCTTTTCGGACACCCTCGACCGTTTCCGCGCCTATGACGTTCATGACCATGGCTTCGATGCAGAAGGGCAGTTCCAGCGCCCGTAGCTCTTCCAGGGCGCGCTTAGTCCCCTTCCTAAAGTAGCGCCCGTTGTACAGCATGAGGGCGTCCTCCACGAACAGAACGGCCGCGCCCGCGTTTCTGCGTGTCTCCGGCAAGGAGTCCGTCAAGCACGCCTCGGCGAACTTCTTCTTGGCCTCGTTCAAGGCGTTTTCCGCCTTCCCGAAGCGCTGGTCGGATGCGAGCGTTTCCGTCGCCCTTTCCCGCAGCGCGTCCAGCCTCCTTTGCGCGCCTTCGTCCCTACGATACACGATCACGGAGTCCAGCAGCTTGGACAAATGCGCGTGCTCGCAGCGGGCGTCCGCCTCCAGCATCTCCCAGCTCGTGCAATAGATGTCGTAGCCCACGGCCGTATCGTCCAACAGGAAGCCGTCGGCCAGCGCCCAGCCGCGCTCGTCGTCGACCAGCACCAGCAGGTCCAGATCGGACTTTTCGTGCCTGTCCCCGGTGGCGGCGGAGCCGTACACGCCGAGCAGCGCCAAAGAGCCGGGGCACAGCGTCTCGGCCCTGCGGAGCACCGCGTTTATGATCGTCTGGTCCACATGGTCCATCTTGATATTCTCCAATATAAGCCTTGTATTTTTATGGCGCTTCCCCGTCCGGCGCGTCCGGGTCCTCCGGCCGGATGCGCACGAGGAAATCGCCCCTCTGCGCTTCCTTCGGCAGGGGCAGGGTCAGCCTCTGCTTGGGGTGCGGCGCGCTCAGGAGCCTCTCCCCGTCCTCGGAGAGCATCTCCCGCGCCGTAAAGGGCGTGTAGCCACCAGGGCCGAACAGCCGCAGCTCCTCCCCGTCCGAGAACTTGTTCCTCTGCTCCACCAGGCAGCGGCTGTCCCCATAGACTTCCAGCACGCGGGCCAGGTAGTCCGCGCCCTGGCGGTGGTCCACCTGACCGGGCGGGCTTTTCGGGCTGCGGCTGTAATAAAAGCCGGTGCCGTATGGCCGGTGGCTGGCGTAGTTGACCTGCTTTAGCAGCTCCTGCGGGAAGGGCTTTCCCTCCAGCACAGCGTCCAGCGCCTGGCGGTAGGCAGCGGTGACGGTGGCCACGTAGTAGTCGGTCTTCATGCGCCCCTCGATCTTGAAGGAGCTGACGCCCGCCTCCCACAGCTCCTGCAGGTGGGCGATCATGTTGAGGTCGTTGGCGGAATAGATGTAGGTCCCCCGCCCGTCCTCGAACACGGGCAGGTACTCGCCCGGCCGCTTTTCCTCCATGAGGGCATACTTCCAGCGGCAGGCCTGGGCGCAGGCGCCCTGGTTGGCGTCCCGGCCGGTGAGGTAATTGGACAGAACGCAGCGGCCGGAATAGGAGGCGCACACCGCCCCGTGGACGAAGGCCTCCAGCTCAAGCGTTTCCGGCGTGCCCGCGCGCAGCTGCCGCACGTCGTCCATGGTCAGCTCGCGGGCCAAAATGACGCGCTCAACGCCCTGCGCGTGCCAGAAGGAGGCAGCCAGGGCGTTGAGCGTATTGGCCTGCGTGGACAGGTGCAGGGGCAGTTTCGGCGCGTGCTCCCGCGCCAGCAGCACAGTCGCCGGGTCGGAGACGATGGCAGCGTCCGCGCCGATCTCCTGAAGCTGATGCAGGTAGGCCGCAGCCTCCTGCAGGTCGCGGTCGTAGAGGAAGGCGTTCACGGTCACGTATATGCGTTTGTTTCTCTTATGGGCCGCTTGCAGGGCCCTTTCCAGCGCGGGCAGGTCGAAGTTGCCCGCGAAGGCGCGCAGGCCGAACTGGCGGCCGCCCAAATACACCGCGTCCGCGCCGAAGCGCAGGGCGGCCCGCAGCTGGCTCTCGCCGCCCGCCGGGGCCAGCAGCTCAGGGCGTCTGTCCATCGCCGTTTCCCTCCGTCTGTCCGGCGGCATTGCGGACCTTCTCGTCATAGGCCTCCCACAGGGGCCGGTACTGCTCCACGGCCTCGTTGTGCTCCTCCAGCGTCTTGGAGAAGAGCAGCGCGCCGGTCTCCGGGTCGGTGAGCGTAAAGTACAGATAGCCCTCGTCCAGGTATTCCGCGTCCGGGTACAGGGCCGCGTCGATGGCGTCCACGCCCGGGTTGCAGATGGCGCCCACGGGCAGGCCTTTATGCAGGTAGGTGTTGTAGGGGTTGTCGTTATCCAGCTGGCTCTGGGTGAGCACCAGGTTGCGGATGCCCAGGGCATACTGCACCGTCACGTCGGAGCCCAGCGTCATATCCTCCTTCAGGCGGTTGTGGAACACGGCGGAGACCTTTCCGAAGCTGTCCCGCTTGCCCTCCTTCTGGATGAGGGAGGCCAGGGTGATGACCTGATCCATGGTCATGTCCAGCTCCTCGGCCTTGTCCATGTACTGGATGCCGTAGATGACGCGCATGCGGTCCAGCATCTTGCGGATGACGGTCTCCTCGGAGGAGTCCACATAAATTTCATAGGTGTCTGGGAAAAGGTAGCCTTCCAGCTTGTAGAAGCGGCCGTCGTCGCCGGGATCCAAAGCGCCCTGCAAAAAGTCGTAGTCTGCCCGGAAGGCCTCGCCGTCCCGGCAGAGCTCAAGGAAGCGGCTGTCGTCCTTGAACACGCCCTGCTCGACCAGGGAGCGGCCGATCTCCTCGATGGAGAGGCCCTCGATGATGCGGAAGGTCATGACCTCCTGCCCGCCGTCGCCGGCCTCCAGTACGTCCATGATCTCGGTGAGGGTCATGGCGCGGGTCAGCTCGTACTCGCCGGCCTTCATCTTGCCGCCCTTGCCCATGAAGTCGGCCAGGTACTGGAACACGCCCTTGTTGCGGATGATGTCCGCCTCCTTGAGCTGCCGGGCGATGGAGGAGATGGACGAGCCGCGCTCGATGGTCACGGCGATGGGCGTCTGGTCGCTCTCGTCCACGGGCATCACGAAGTTGCGGTAGGCGTAGCTGATCCCCGTGGCCGCCGCGCCCAGGACCAACAGGCAGGCCGCCGTGAACGCCGCCACGGGGCGCAGGACGCGCCAGAGTATGTCGTACCACCTGGGGCCCCGGTCCCCTTTCTGCGTCATGGGCATTTCTCTCCCCTTTATTTTTGAAGTGTTATCACCTGTCAAACGAGGCGGCCGCGGGCCGCGTTGCGCATGAGGCTATCTGCCCGTGAGCAGGTCCATGTCGATGCCCGCCGCGTCGCCTAAGATCTTATAGATGTCTGCCAGCATCCTCTGGAAGCGGAACTCGGCCAGCATGTAGGCGGTGGCCTCCGGGCTCATCTGCAAAACGGCGGCCAGCTTCTGCAGCCTTTCCAGCTCCTGCGGGTCGGCCTGGCCGCCCCCGGCCATGGAGATCTGTATCTGGAACTGCAGCTTCTTGTATTCCTCCAACAGGGCGCGCTGGGTGTCGTTCTCCATGGCCTTCTCCTTCGCGGCCATGTAGTCCCTGTATTCGGGGCTGTCCTTCATCGCCCCGGCCAGCTGGTGGGCCAGATCGTATACGTTCATTTGGGGGACCTTCCCTTTCTGTCTGTCTTTTTTTATGCGTTTTGCCGCTTTTTGTCCGGCGAAACGCGCATGCTCTTCCGTAGCATAAAATTCGCCCCTTCCCCATGAAAATCCTCCATGGAAAAGGGGCGTATGTCCGAAATCAGGGGCCATAGAAGGCCGCTTTGCCGCTTTAGACCTCCATGACCACGGGCAGGATCATGGGGCTGCGCTTGGTCCTCTGGTAGAGGAACTCGCTCATGTCCTCGCGCAGGTCGGCCTTGAGGGAGCCGTAATCGCCCTGGCCGCCCGCGGCCAGAGACCGCTCCACGCTCTGCCGGGCCACGGCGCGGGCCTGCTCCATCAGCTCCTCGTTCTCGCGCACGTACACAAAGCCGCGGGTGATGATGTCCGGGCCGGAGAGCAGGCGGCCGCTTTCCTCGGAAACGCTCATCACCACCACCATCAGCCCGTCCTGGGCCAGGTGGCGGCGGTCGCGCAGCACCACGTTGCCCACGTCGCCGATGCCGAGGCCGTCCACCATCACGGCGCCGGCGGGCACCTGCGCGGCCAGCTTCATCGTCTCGCGGGTGAACTCCACGCAGTCGCCCAGGCGGGGTATGAGGATGTTCTCCTCAGGCATGCCCATGGACATGGCCAGGTTCTTGTGGGTGGAGAGCATCCTGTATTCCCCGTGCACGGGGATGAAGAAGCGCGGCCGGATGAGGGCGTGCATGAGCTTTAACTCCTCCTGGCAGGCGTGGCCGGAGACGTGCACCTCCGCCAGGGACTCGTAGATCACCCGCGCGCCCTTGCGCAGCAGCTGGTCGATCACGCGGGAGACGCTCAGCTCGTTGCCGGGGATGGGGCTGGCGGAGACCACCACCATGTCGCTGGGGCGGATGTCCAGCTTCCTGTGCTCGGAGAAGGCCATGCGGGTCAGGCCGCTCATCTGCTCGCCCTGGGAGCCGGTGGTCAGCACCACGATCTCGCTGTCGTCGTAGCGGTCCAGCTCGTCGATGTCCACCAGCACGTCGTCGGGAATGTGCAGCTCGCCCAGGTTCCGGGCCACGGTGGCCACGTTCACCATGGAGCGGCCGGTCAGGCACACCTTGCGGCCGAAGCGCTGGGCGCTCTCCACCACCTGCTGCACCCTGTGTACGTTGGAGGCGAACATGGCGATGATGATGCGCCCCTTCGCCTGGGGGAACAGGGCGTCGAAGGTCTCGCCCACCTTGCGCTCGCTCATGGTGAAGCCCGGCCGCTCCACGTTGGTGGAGTCCATGAGCAGGAGAAGGACGCCCTCCTGCCCAAGCCGCGCCAACGTGTGGAAGTCCATGCGCGCGCCGTCCACGGGCGTATAGTCCACCTTGAAGTCGCCGGTGGCCACCACAACGCCCATGGGCGTGCGCACGGCCATGGCCACCGCGCCGGTGATGGAGTGGCTCATCTTGATAAAGTCCACCCGGAACACGGAGCCTAAGTTCACGTGCTGGCCGGGGGCGACCACGTGCAGCGCGGCGTTCTGCACGGCCCTGTGCTCCTTGAGCTTGAGCTCGATCAGGGCCGCGGTGAGCTTGGTGGCGTAGATGGGCACCACGCCGCCCAGCATCTTGACCACGTAGGGGATCGCGCCGATGTGGTCCTCGTGGCCGTGGGTCACCAAAATGCCGCGGATCTTGTCGCGGTTGCGCTGCAGATAGGTCACGTCCGGGATCACCAGGTCGATGCCCAGCATGTCCTCCTTGGGGAAGATGGAGCCGCAGTCGATGATGACGATGTCGTCGGCGTATTCAAGAACGGTCATGTTCTTGCCGATCTCCTCAACGCCCCCTAGGAAGCTCACACGGAGCCTTCCCTTGGAGGCGGCGGGCTCCGCCGCAGCCCGGGGGCGCTGCGCCGCCTGGCCGCCCGAGCGGACGGGCTTGCGGCCCTGCAGCAGTTTTTTGCGCAAATTCATCACAGGGGCCTTCTTCTGCCGGTCCCGCCCATCCTTTTGGGCGGACCTGCCCCTCTTTTCCTCGTTCATATCTCTTTTTTCAGGAACCATGGCACGAAAAGACGAATATCAGCTTCTGTGCTGTTCCTCCTCCTTTTTTTGGTTTTCGTTAAAATTGAACGGGTCCTTTCCATGGTTCCGCCGCGCGCGGGCCGTCCGGCTCCCCGACCCCGTTCGGGCCCGGACCCCCTTTGAAAGGGCCGCCGCGCGCGAGGGAGATTTCTCAGGAAATCCCCGTCATGATCTCTTTCGGTTTTCTATTATAACATCTCTTCGTTGCCGCGCAAGGGCGCCAATGTTATTTATTCGTCAGAAGAGAGCGCCAGCTTGAGCTGCTTCTCCATCAGCTCGTCCATGCGGCCCAGCAGCTCCTCGGCTGCCTCCATGGTGCCTGCCTCGCTGCGGAGGAAGAAGCTCTCCTTATCCTCCTGCGGGCAGAGGAAGGCCACGCGCTGCCTGGACAGCCGCACCCGCACGCCGTGCTCAAGGTCCGCGCCCCTGTCCTGCAGCGCCGCCGCCACGCCCTGCAAGACGCGGCCCTTGAGCCGGTTCTCGCAGGGGATCTCCTTTTGGGCGAAGGCGCGGCGGGGCAGGCCGTCCACCAGCTGCCATAAGGGGCTTTCCAGCCTCTTCATTGCCCCCAGCAGCAGGGCCAGCGCGCCCACGCCGTCGAAGAACATCGCCCTGTACAGGGGATGCTCCCGCGTCAGCTCCATCAACGCCCGCCTGCCCGGGCCGCAGCGCAGGCAGGGCACGCCGTACTGCGCGGCCATCTCCTCCAGCGCCTCGCTGTCCTGCCAGCCGCCCATCACCGGCGCGCCGGGGGCGTAGGCGTGCACCACTCGGGCGCACAGGAGCGGGTAGGCCCCCTCCGGCAGGGCGCGGCCGCGCTCGTCCCAGAGCTCCAGCCCCTCGCCGTCCTCCCGCAGCCGGGCGCGTATCAGGCCCCCTTCCCGGAACAGGGCCTTCGCCTCGGCCCAGGCGGGCCCCTCGCCCGTCTCCACGTCCGCCTGCCCGGCCTCGCCGTGCAGGTCGGCCAGCAGCACCAGCTGCATGAGCCGCAGGGCCGTCACGTTCTTGAGCTCCACGGGCCGGGGCAGCTCGCCGAAGGCCAGCGGCCGTCCCTCCGGCCTTTCCACCTCGCCGCGCAGGGCACGCCTGTCCGGCACGGACAGCTCCAGCCCCTGCCCGTCGTAGAGCTCCGCCCGCAGCCGCCCCTGCCGCAGGCACAGCCAGACGGCCATCCCCGCGCCGTATTCCTCCCGGGCGCACAGCAGCGCCGGCGCGCTGGCCTCCCCGGCCAGCAGGGGCGTGCAGCCAACAAAGAGCAGGCCGCTCTCCACCGCCGCGCAGGCGGCCACGGCCGCGCCGCTGCCGTCGTGGGCCAGTGCGACGCCCGCCCGGCCCGCCTTGCGCCCCAGGGCCGCGCCCAGCGCCAGAAAGCCCTCCGCGCCGCCGGGCACGTCCTCCGCGCCAGCGCCGCGCTCGTCCCAG
>CANQPP010000065.1 GCA_947625765.1 uncultured Clostridia bacterium | reverse complement strand
TTAGTTTTTCCCGCATCATTGTCTCTACAACTCTTTGCTTGAATTCTCCGTTGTATTTCGGTTTCCCTCTTGGCATAAACAACACCCCTCTTGTTAGTAGTATATCATACTGTCTAACAAATGGGGTGCTGTTCAAAGGATAAACGGGGGTTTCGTCTATGGTTTTTCCCAGAGCATTCTTTTCTCTATGTTCGGCGTGCCGAGCAGGATCTCCGCCTCCGTCCCGTCGAAGCGGAAGCCGAACCTTTGATAGAAGCGGATCGCCCGCTCGTTCCCCTTGAGCACCCAAAGGGCGACCCTTTTGTAGGCGGAGAGCTGCCGGGCTGCCGCCTGCATCAGCTGATAGCCGACCTTTTGCCCTTGGTATTCTTTAAGCACATAGAGGGCAAAGACCTCGCCGCAGTCGGGGAGCGTGCTATCGCGGTACGCGCCGTAGCCCGCAAAGCCGACGACCCGCTCTCCGTCCTTTGCCACGAGTATGTTGTCCGGCCATCTGTGCGCCGTTGCTATGCACTTTTCGAGCGTGTGTTTTTGAAGATACGTTTCGTCGATCAGACCCGCATACGTTTCCTGCCAGGACTTGTAATGAACGTATCCCTTGCCCTGGATCTCCTCCTCGCTCTCCATCCTCTTGATGACGATGTTTCCCATGTTCGTTTCTCCTCTTCCTGAAAGGGGGAAGCGCGCCGGGCCCATCTAGCGGCGGCCGCAGAAGAAGCGGCGGAGCAGCGCGCGGCTCTCCTCGGCCAGCAGGCCGCCGGTCACGGCCACGGGCGGGCCCAGCCGCTCGTCCGCGGGGATGTGATAGACGGAGCCGCAGCCGCCCGCCTTCTCGTCGAAGGCGCCGAACACGATGGCCCGGAGCCGCGCCTGCTGGGCGGCGGCGGCGCACATCAAGCAGGGCTCCAGCGTTACGTACAGCGTGCAGCCTTCCAGCTGCCAGCGGCCCAGGGCCTCTCCCGCCCGGCGCAAGGCCAGCAGCTCCGCGTGGGCGCTCACGTCCCTCTGGGCCTCCCGCTCGTTGCGGGCCAGGGAAATGAGCTCCCCGTCCCGGGCCACCGCCGCGCCCACGGGCACCTCGCCCGCCTCCAGCGCGGCGGCGGCCTGTTCCAGGGCCAGGCGCATGAAGCCCTCCGCCGTCACAGCAGGTACTCCATGGTCTTTTTGGCCATGCCGGAGATGGAAACGCGGTTGTAGCCGTCCACGCCGGTGAGCAGCGTGTCGTTGAGAGGCGCGATCCACTTTTCCGGCAGGGCCTTGGCGCCCAGCATGGCGCCCAGAACGGAGCCGGCGGTGGCCGCGTTGCAGTCGGTGTCAAAGCCCGCGGTCAGGGCGATGCCCAATGTCTTTTCCAGGTCCCCGCCACCGTAGAGCAGGGCCAGGGTCACGATGACGGCGTTGGAGATCGTGTGGCACCAGTGGTGCTGGTTGTCCTCGTCCCAGCGCTGGTGTACGCGGTCCAGGGCCGCCTCCCAGTCAAGGCCCTCCTCGGGCCAGGTCATGGCGTCCAGCACGGCCTCGTGCAGGCGGGAGCGCTTCGGGATGACCTTAAGGCCGGCCTTTAGCACCTCGCGCACGTCGCTTAGGCAGAAGGCGGCGGCGACCATGGCGGAGAGCCACATCTCGCCGTAGATGCCGTTCTTCACGTGGGAGATGGAGGCGTCGCGCCAGGCCATGCCGGCGGCCTCCTCCATGTGGCCGGGGTTGATGTAGCCGAAGAAGTCGCCTCTAATTTGCGCGCCGATCCACTCCCTGTACGGGTTGCGCGCCATGGCGGAAAGGGGCGGCTCGCGCAGGGCCACCAGGTTGCGGTAGGCCACGCGCTCGGCGGTGCAGACGTGCAGTATGGGCAGGTCGGTGAGCCAGCGCATGGCCACGTCCTCGGGGGTGAAGCCGCGGCCGGCAAGGTCCACCAGCTTTAAGGAAAGCACGGTGTAGTTGGTGTCGTCGTCCTCCGGCATGCAGGAGACGGTGTCGATCCAGGCCCGCTCCGCCTGCCAGCCGTGCTTCTCGATAATACCCTTATCGGCTGCGGTGTAGAAGGCGGGCGGGTAGTTGCCCGTGTCCTTTAGGATGCCCACGATCTGCCTTCTGCGCGCGCCCTCGTAGGGCTTGCCCAGCAGGCAGCCCGCGCAGCGCGCCTGCCAGGCGCCCAGTATGCGGTCGTAGAGCGCCTCGCCCTCCGGCGCGGGCAGGTTCTGGACGCCCTCGGCCTCCTCGCGGATGGCGGAAAGCTCGCTGGGCTCATCGTAGGGGGAATCGGGACGCACGGGCAGGGCGTAGCTCATGTCCAGAAAGGCGGCGGCAGCGGCCTCCTTCTCCGCGCCCTCGGGCATGGCCAGTATGGCCTCGACCTTCTCCTTGAGACCCTCCGTCTCCTTGCCTTCCTCCCGCAGCTGGTCCAGCTCGATCAGGAGCGCCTCGCTGTCGTGCATCCAGGGCTGCTGCTTTAGCATCGCGCCTCGTCCTCCTTAACAAAGTGTATTTATGGTCAAGCGGCAAACGCGCTTCTCTTTAGGGCTATTATAACGGCGTAAGGACAGGATTTCAACGCATAAAAAGAAGCCCCGGGGAAAAACAGCGGGGAAAAAAGCAAAAGAAAAGTAGACCGCCGCGCACCCTTGCTCAAGGGGTCCGCGGCGGATCTGCGATGAAACGGCAAGCAGGCGAGGGGAAAAGGAAGAAGGGCGAACAAATCGCCTTTGAAAAGGAGGAAGAAGGGCCACGACGCCTGCCATAGGGCGAGTTGATTAACTCATAGTATAAAGGCAAAATGTAGATAAGTCATGACGAAAATATGAAAAAATCATGAATTAACGGGCGAAAAACAGGCACAATGTAAAAAATCTGTCATTTCCCCGCGGGAGCGGCGTTCATAGGGCATAAAACGCGGCGCTTAGAAAGTGTTCCCTAGCGCCGCGTTCTGTCGCAAAGCCGTCATTAGTCCATCAGCTTCTTTAACTGCTCCTCGTCCACATAGATGGACACCTCGCCGCATTTGGGGCAGACCGCCGCCTTGGGGTAGACGGCCTTGCCGCTCGATCCCTTGCGCCGGATCACGTTGCCGCCTCCGCCGGTGAAGGTGTAGTTTTCTTCCATTTCCGCGCCGCAGCGGATGCACTTTCTCATGAGGGTCTCAACTCCTTTTGTTTTAGGCGGGCGGGCTTTTCTGGCCGCCCCTTTATACGTAGGGCTTCAGCCACGAGAAGAACCAGTTGTCCGGCAGGAACGCCTTGGACAGGGAGGAGGCCTCCAGCATCTCGTTGATGAAGTCGATCTGCAGCATGTTGACCACCAGGGGCACCAGCATGAACAGCAGCATCAGGAACACGAAGCCCCGCAGCAGCCCCACCGCCGCGCCGACCACGCCGTCGAAGGCGCGCAGCACGGGGAACTGGCAGGTCTGGTCGATCAGGTAGACCAGGAAGGCGGAGACGACGTAGGAAAAGGCGGCGCACAGCACGAAGGAGATGATGTTGAGGCTGGCATCGGCCACGGTCTGGTCGAAGTAGTCGGAGAGGAGGGTGAGCTCCGGGGAAAACACCCGCTCCTGGATGTTTGCGAGCAGGTAGCCGTCGAAGGGGGCGGTGAACTCCGCGGACTCCACCACCGCCGCGGCGTCCGTTAAGGACAGAAGCTCCACCGGCGTGCGGGCAAACTCCATCATCCGCAGGGGGATGTGGGAAGAACCCTCGGAGAGATAGATCAGGTAGTCCAGCCAGTTCTGGTGCCCGGCGATCCAGCCGGAGACCAGAGGGTAGCAGAAGTAGGCCAGCAGCAGGGCCAGGCCCAGTCCCACGCAGTCGGCCAGGGTGGTGACCAGCCCCCGGTAAAAGCCGAACAGGGCGCTGACGGCCAGCACGGCCACGACGGCCAGGTCCACGAGGTTCATGGGGCGGATCGCCTCCCTTCTGAGTTGGTGTTGCAGGTGCTTGAGTTTTTTTAAGCGTTCATTGGATCAGGGCAGCTTCATCAGCCGCACCTGGCCGTCCGACGTGGAAACGGCCATGTAGCCGGAAAAGACGCACAGCGCCTGGGAGACCTGCCCGCGGAAGGCGAAGGACTGCGAGGCCCCGCCGTCGTAGGGCATGAGGTAGAGCGCCTGGGCGCTGACGCCGTAGAGCCCCTTGGGGCCGCAGTACAGGTCGAAGCAGCCCACGGGCAGGTGCATGTCCTTGAGCTCGCCCTGGCGGAAGACGCGCACCACCTGGGTGGAATCGCTCTGGCCGCTGAGCGTCAGGGCCACGGTGAGCCCGTCGTCCTGCACGGCGCTGTCGGCGTACTGCCAGCCGTAGGCGGAGTAGCTCACGCCGGAGGCGGAGGCCAGGTCCAGCGCCTCGGTGCCCAGGATGTACACGTCGTCCTGGTAGAACAGGGGCTTATAGTAGAACTGGGTGTCGGTCATGTAGCTGCTCACCAGCTCCTTGCCGGGCTTGTAGATGTCCAGCCGGGAGCTGGGGCTCAAGCCCGAGCGGTTGATGGACAGCGTCCAGAGCAGGTCGTTGCTGGAGTAGAAGCCGAAGTCCACCAGGGTGGAAGCGGAAACGTCGATCTCGTCCAGCGTCTCGCCATTGCGGTTGAGGGCCAGCAGGGACGGCGCGCCTTCGATCTCCACGGCGGCGGAGGTCTCGCCCAAACGCACGCGGGTGATGGTCCCGTCCATGCGGCCGGAGAAGACCGCGTCGCCCTTTTCGTCCAGCAGGATGAGATTGCTGCCGGAATACAGGGCTGCGCGGGTGGAGGAGGCGCTCAACGTGTACTCCGCGGCGTCGGAGAGGGCGTAATCCCAGACCGTCTCGCCGTTTTTGTCTATGCAGAAAAGCGTCTGGCCGTTAAAGCGCAGGAGCCTGCTGCCAAAGGGCAGGTAGCTGTCGGTGGGCGAGGCGCCCTCCAGCAGGACGCCGCCGGTGGTCACCGTTTCGGAGGCGAAGCCGCAGCCACGCAGCACGAACAGGCCCCCGACCGCCAGGATCGCGGCCAGCAGCAGGATCAGCCCCACCCACAGGATCAGGGGCCAATGCAGCTTCAACTGGAACCAAAGGGCCGAGGGGGTACGCATCGCGGGAACTCATGCCTCCTGAAAAGACGCTTCTTAGATCTCGATGGGCCTTAAAAAAGGAAAGACCTATCTATCATTCTAATTCTGTCCGCCTGGGGGCATTTCCTGTCACGCGGCGGGGATGGAAACAAATTTTAAACGCGGAAAGGCCCGCTTTGGTTGCAAAGGGCCGCCGTTTCGGGTATGATCGTAGGCAGGAAGGCGTAAGAAGCAAACGACACGCCAAAAAGCCAAGAGAAAGAGAGAACAAGGAGGGTCATATCATGCGCTATCGAGAGATGAAGAAGGCGGGCTTTTCCGTCAGCGAGCTGGGCCTGGGCTGCGAGCACCTGCAGGGCAAGGACGAGGCCCTGATCCGCGAGGTCGTGTCCGCGGCGCTGGACGGCGGCATCAACGTGATGGACGTGTTCATGTCCGAGGCCAACGTGCGCACGGACATCGGCAAGGCCATCCGCGGAAGGCGGGGCCAGGTGCGCATACAGGGGCACATAGGCTCTGCCTGGCTGAACGGCCAGTATACGAGGACCCGGGATATCCAGCACTGCGAGTTTTTCTTCGAGGACCTGCTGTCCCGCCTGGGCACGGACTACATGGACATCGGCATGATCCACTTCGTGGACGATATGAAGGACTGGGAAGGCATCGAGAGCGGCCCAGTGATGGAGTACGCCCAGCGCCTCAAGAAAGAGGGCCGCATCCTGTCGGTGGGCATGAGCTCCCACAACCCGGCGGTGGCCCTGCGGGCGGTGGAGAGCGGCCTCATCGACGTGCTGATGTTCTCCCTGAACCCGGCCTACGACCTTCTGCACGAGGAGACGCTGATCGACGAGCTGTTCGAGAGCAAGACCTACCAGACGCAGACGCTGAAAGGCGTGAACCCCACGCGGGCCAGGCTGTACGCCCGCTGCGAGGAGATGGGCGTGGGCATCACGGTGATGAAGACGCTGGGCGCGGGCGCGCTGCTGAAGGGGGAGACCTCGCCCTTCGGCAAGCCCCTGAGCGTGCACCAGCTGGTCCGCTACGCCCTGGACCGCCCGGGCGTCAAGAGCACGATGGTGGGCTGCATCAGCGCCGCGCAGGTGGAGGAATACCTGCGCTACGAGGATAAGGATGACGGGGACCTGGACTACTCCGCGGCCCTGGGCGGCACGGCGGCCTATTCCCTCACGGGCCGCTGCATGTACTGCAACCACTGCCTGCCCTGCCCATCCCACATCGACATCGCCCAGGTGAACAAGTACCTGGACCTGTGCGCCTTCCGGCAGGAGGCCCAGGAGAGCGTGCGCGATCACTACCTGCTGCTTGAACACAAGGGCGGCGAGTGCATCGGTTGCGGCCAGTGCGAAAAGCGCTGCCCCTTTGAGGTCAAGGTGCGCAGCCGCATGGCCGAGGCCAAGGCCCTCTTCGGCGAATAAAAAAGCCGCGGCGGCAAAAATAAAAACGGCGAAAACGCGTGTGTTTTGCGTTTTCGCCGTTTCTCTTTTCCTGCCGCTGGTGGGATAGCTGAATAAAATATGATCTAGTCCTTGTTCGCGGCGGGCTCGTAGGGTTTTTCCAGGAGCTCGGGGTGCTCCAGGTAGTACTTGACCCTCTGGAAGGCCTGGGCGAAGTAGCTGCCAGAGCAGATCCTCTCGTCCATGACCACGCCTAAGGGCAGGCAGCGCTCGTGGACGATCTCGCCCTTGACGCGGCGGGGCACCTCGCGCAGGTTGCCCATGGCCACGAAGATGGAGCAGGTGCCAAAGTCGTAGATGTGGTGGTAGATGTGGTTGGTGCGGATGGAGGCGAGGTTGGTGATGACCATGGAGGTGTGGAAGGGGCTCGCGTTGATGATGGAGCGGGGCATGAGCCCGTAGCGGTCCAGGAACTTGAGCACCGCCACGCCCACGCTTAAGAGGCCCGGCACGCTCAACAGTATGCGCATGATGCGGTCGGTGCTGTTGTTTTCCCCTTCCCTGCGGTTGGTGGTGATGTAGTCGTCGATGGTCTTCTGCACGGTGAACAGATCGGCCTTGGGATCGAAAAACATCTTGGACATGGTGCCCTCATCCGAGCCGGGCTTGAGCACCACCATGGAGACGTTGTACTCGTTGCGGTCGTAGATCTTCTTGTTGACGATGAAGCGGTTGAGCAGAGGGAACTCCGCCACCGCCCGGCTATACGCCGTGATCACCAGTGCCAGCATGCTCACGGCCTTTCCCTGGGGACGCAGCTTTGCCCTGTATTCGTTCAAGGGCTTGATCGGGATGTCCACGGTGATCATGTTCATGGCGTCGTAGCGCTTGACCATGATGTAGGGAACGATCATGTACATGGCCTCGGCGTCCTTGACGCGGGTGCCGTCAGGTCTCATGGCGTCTCCTCCTTTCTATCGGGCCGGCCCCTCCGGCCGTCGCTCGATTGTTACAGTATAGCACAAATACGTAAAATTTTCACGTCTTTTGTGGTTTTCCCATAAATTTCTGGGGCTCCTGTCGGAACAGGAAGAAAAAGGGCCGCCCCTTTTCGGGACGGTCCTTGGAAGGCGCGTTTGTTTTTCGGGCGTTACCGGGCGCCTCTTTAGAAGGGATTGCCCTCGTCCTTCCCGGTCAGGCCGAAGAAGTCCAAAGCCTGCTGGATGGTCAGGTCCCAGAAGCGCCACTCGTGGGCGAAGCCCTCGATCTCGTGGAACTCGGCGTTCAGGCCGATCTGTTTGGCATAGGCCTTGAACTTGTTGTACCGCTCCCAGCCGAAGTCCTTGGTGCCGATGGCGAAGAACATGCGGGGCAATTCGCCGGTCTTGGCCTTTTCCGCGCACAGGCGCCAGGTGTTCTGGTAGGAATTTATGTAGGCGTCCAGGCCGCCGGCGTTGCGGGCGGAGTTGATGGCGCGCTGGGCCTTTTCCTCCTTGGAGTCCATGTCGATGAGGGAGGGGTCCGAGGGGGCGCTGGAGAGTATGGCGCTGGCGGCGAACTTCTCCGGGTGGTTGAGGGAGTAGACCATCACGCCGCCGCCACCCATGGAAAGCCCGGCGATGAAGTTGTCCTCCCGCTTGTCGGAGGCGGGCAGCCAGCCGTAGATGAGGGGCATCAGCTCGTCGGTCAGGTAGTCGTACATGTTGTAGCCGATCATGCAGCCCCAGTTGGCGTAGTTGGAATTGAGAGCGCTGGGCATCACCACGATCAGGTTCTTTTCGCAGGCGTACAGCTCGATGTTGCTCTTGCGCACCCAGTCGGTGTAATCGCCGTAGGTGCCGTGCAGGAGCCAGAGCACCTTGTACTTCTTGCCGCTGCCGTAGAACTCGTCGCAGGGAACGCCGCGCTTTTTGTCGGGCAGTATGATGTTGACGTCGGTGTTGCCGTTTAAGTATTCGCTTTCAAAATTGAGATGCAGAAGCGCCATGTTCGATGTTCTCCTTTATATTGATCGGTCGGGCGTTGTTTACGGGTCGTAAGGTCAGAAGGGGTTGCCCTCGTCCTTTTCGGTCAGGCCGAAGTAATCAAGAGCCTGCTGGATGGTCAGGTCCCAGAAGCGCCACTCGTGGGCGAAGCCCTCGATCTCGGTGTACTTGTGGGGGATGTTCAGCTCGTCCATGCGGGCGGAAAAGCGGCGGCAGTTCTCCATGCCCCTGTCCGCGGTGCCCACGGCCACGTAGAAGCGGGGCAGGACGCCCAGGGGCGCCTTTTCGCCCAACACCCGCCAGATGTTCTCGTAGGAGGCACGGAAGGCGTCCACGCCGCCCATGTCCTTGGCGCGGATGAGCTCGCGGCGCAGTATGTGGTTCTCGCTGTTCTCGCTCAGGTCATCCAGAGGAACGGGCGCGCTGGAGAGGGCCGCGCAGCCAGCGAACAGCTCCGGGCAGGTGACGGCGTAGAGCAGCGCCCCGCGGCCGCCCATGGAGAGCCCGGCGATGAAGTTGTCCTCCCGCCTGTCGGAGGCGGGCAGCCAGCCGCGCACCAGGGGCATCAGCTCCTTGACCAGGAAGTCGAACATGTTGTAGCCGATCATGAAGCTCCAGTTGGCGTAATCGGAGTTGAGCGCGCTGGGCATGACCACGATCAGGTTCTTTTCGCAGGCGTACAGCTCGATGTTGCTCTTGCGGACCCAGTCGCTGTGGTCGCCGAAGGTGCCGTGCAGGAGCCAGAGCACCTTGTACTTCTTCCCGCTGCCGTAGAACTCGCTGCAGGGGACGCCGCGCTTTTTGTCGGGCACGATGATGCTGACGTCGGTGTTGCCGTTCAGGTACTCGCTCTCGAAGTTGAACTGCAGAAGCGCCATGGAAACAGGACCCCCTTCGTTGGTTTTTGAAGTGTAAGCGTTATCCGTCAGGAGGACGGCTTGGCTTTAAGCGTTGGAGATATTCGTCGTTTCGGCGCTTTGGCTCTTTTCCATGGCGCGCATCTGCCGCAGCGTGGTGATGCCCAGCGGCAGCGCCAGGCACAGGGCCAGAAGGTCGCTGACGAACTGGCTCAGCTGCACGCCCAAAAGGCCGAAGAAGTGGGGCAGGATGAGGATGGCGGGCAGGAAGAACAGGCCCTGCCTGGCCATGGCCAGAAGCGAGGCCTTAAAGGCGCTGCCGATGGTCTGCAGGTACATGTTGCACAGAACCACGTAGGCGACGGTGGGGAACACGCAGCACTGTAGGCGCATGGCCAGGGCGCCGATGCGGATGACCTCCGGGTCGTCGGCGCGGAAGAGGGCCATGAGCTGCGGGGCGAAGACGATGCCCGCGATGGCGAAGGCCAGCAGCACGCAGAAGCCCACCTTGACGCAGAACCAGAAGGCGTCCCACACGCGGGAGTAGAGCTTGGCGCCGTAGTTGAAGCCGCAGACGGGCTGGAAGCCCTGGCCCAGGCCCAGCACCATGGAGAAGGCGAAGTTCATCACGCGGGAGACGATGGACATGGCGGCGATGGCGGCGTCGCCGTAGGGGCCGGCGGCCAAGTTCAGGCTGATGGTGGCCACGGAGGCCAGCGCCTGGCGGCATAGGGAGGGCACGCCGCCGCGCAGGATCTCCTTGTAGCGCTTGAGCGTGGGCTTAAAGTTGCGGAAGCGGATGGCGATGTTGCCGCCGCGGGCGCTGCCGGCCAGCAGCAGGCAGAAGCTGGTGAGCTGGGACAGGGCCGTGGCAAGAGAAGCGCCGGCCACGCCCATGTGGAAGCCGAAGATGAAGAGGGGATCCAGAGCGATGTTGACCAGAGCGCCGGAGCACATGCCGATCATGCCGTAGAAGGCCGAACCCTGGAAGCGCAGAAGGTTGTTGAGCACGAAGCTGGACACCATAAAGGGGGCGGCCAGCAGGATATAGAAGGCGTAGCTGCGGGCGTACGGGGCGATGGTGGGCGTAGAGCCTAAGACATTCACCAGGGGATCTAGGAAGATGAGCCCCAGGATCATGAACAGGGCGCCCGCGATCAGGGCGGAGAAGAAGCCCGTGGCGGCCATCTCGTCGGCGGCCGCGCGCTCCTGCCGACCCAGAGCGCGGGAGATGAAGTTGCCCGCGCCGTGGCCGAAGGTGAAGCCCAAGGCCTGGATGATGTTCATCAGGGGGAACACGACGCCGACCGCGCCGGAGGCGCTGGTGCCGATGCGGCCCACGAAGAACGTGTCGGCCATGTTGTAGAAGGAGGAGACCAGCATGGTGACGATGGTGGGCGCCGCCATGGTGCCGATGAGCTTGGGGATCTTTTCCCCGGTCAGAAAGCGGTACTTGGCTTCCTGGTCCGTAAATCGCTGCATATTGCGCTTTCACTTATCCCTTCCCGCCCGGACCGGGACGTATAACGTCCGAGGCCCTTTCAGGCGAAATAAATTCCTTATAATACAATACAGGAAATCCCTTGCGCTGTCAAGTTTTTCAAGGCGTAAAAGGGACTTCCCCTCTTGCGTTTTGCCGCGCGGCGCCTGTATACTGTTGGCAAAGAAAAAGCCCGCGATAACAAGCGGGCGGAAAAGGGGCGCGATCTTTATGCGTTTGCAGGCCGACCACGATATCCACTGCCACACTAGGCTTTCCGTCTGCAGCAAGGACGAGAACATGAACCCGGAAGCGCTGCTGCGCTGGGCCGAGCAGAGCGGCTACGACTGCCTTTGCCTGACCGACCACTATTGGGAGGACGGCGTGCCCGGGCCCAATAACTTCTATGCCCGGCAGGGATTGGAGCATGTGAAGGAGTCCCTGCCGCTGCCGAAAGCGCCGAAGGGGATGCGCATGCTCTTTGGCTGCGAGACCGAGTACTGCGGGAAGGACAGGCTCGCCATCACGAAACGGACGCTCGAGGAGTTTGCATTCGTGATCGTGCCGCTCAACCACTTCCACATGGAGGGACTGACACGCGATCCATCTGTCAGGACGCCTGGGCAGGTGGCGGAGCTGTTCATGCAGCGCATCGAGGAGCTGTCCCGGCTGGACCTGCCGTGGAAGAAGATAGGCCTTGCGCATCTCAACTGCAGCCTGATCTATACGGCCGGCGATTGGCTGGAGGTCATGCGCCTGCTGGACGTGGAGCGCCTGCGGCCCACGTTTGCCAGATACGCAAAGCTCGGTGCCGGGATCGAGCTGAACGCCTCCTGCTTTAAGCCCGGCTGGGAGGAACACGAGGAGGAGAACCTGCGCCTGTTCCGCCTGGCGCGCGAGGAGGGCTGCCGCTTCTACTGCGGCTCCGACGCCCACCATCCGGCGGAGCTGTCCGCCGTGCAGGATTACCTCCCCGACGTGATCGAACGCCTAGGTTTGACCGACAGCGAGCGTTTCCTGATCCCATAAGGGTAGCTTAGCGAAGACGGCTGAATGTGTACGGGGGGATTGCCAAGGGGGGCATGTCCCCCCCTTGGCCAAAGGCCGGGGTGCTAGGACCGACTCCAAAGGAGTCGGTCCTAGCACCCCGGCAGCGGGGGAAGGGGACACCCCTTCCCCCGAGCCCCCAACCCCCT
>CANQPP010000064.1 GCA_947625765.1 uncultured Clostridia bacterium | reverse complement strand
TGTGGGCGCCATGGGGCTGGGGGGCTTAAGAAAGACCAGGCTGGAATTCGGTGAATCGGCGATGATCATGGGAATGGGTCACCTGGGGCTCTTCGCCCTGCAGTGCGCCAAATGGATGGGCGCCTGCCCGCTCATCGCGGCGGACCTGAACCCAAAGCGCCGGGCGCTGGCGCTGCGGCTGGGCGCGGACTACGCCTTCGACCCGGCGGAGGAGGGCTTTACGGAGAAGGTGAAGGAGGTTACAAAGGGGCAGGGCGTCAACGCCATCGTGGAGGTGACGGGCTCGTCCAAGGCGCTCATGCAGGCGCTGGACTGCGTGGCGCGGCAGGGGCGCATCGCGCTCAACGGCTGCACGCGGGTCTCGGACTGCCCCATCGACTTTTACCGGCAGGTGCACGTTCCCGGCGTTTCCCTGATCGGCGCGCACAACCTGGTGCGGCCCAGGCACGACGGCATGCCCTATTGCTGGACGAACGAGGGGGACTGCCAGGCCATACTGCGCATGATGGAGAAGGGCAAGATCGAGGCCGCGCCGATCCTCAGCATCGTGGCCTCGCCCACGGAATGCGGCTCCATCTTCGACCGCCTGGCCAACGACCCCGATTTCCCCACGGGCGTGCTGTTCGACTGGAGCAGGATCCCCTGCCCCGAATGGAACTGAAAGGGGGAAGGGAGATATGAAATCCATCCTCATCCAAAACGGGACGATCTGGGACGGCGAAAGGTACCTGCGGGGCAGCGTCGCCCTGCGGGACGGGAAGGTGGAGGCGGTCGGGGCCTGCCTGGGCTTCCGGGCCGACTTTGAATACGACGCGAGCGGCGCGCTCGTCTGCCCGGGCCTTGTGGACATACACACGCACTTGAAGGGCCTAGGCGCGGACATCTACGGCGTGCTGCCGGAGCCCAGCTGCTACCCCTTCGGCGTGACCACCGCCGTGGAGGCGGGCGGGGAAAAGACGGAGCGGGCCGAGGACGCCTTTCACCTAAAGACCGCCATCTTCGCCTCGGTCTGGTACGTGGACGGCAAGCCCACTTTCGAGCAGGCGGAGCGGGTGATCCGCGCCCACGGGGACAGGATCGCGGGCATCAAGACCTGCTACGACAAGGGGCAGGTGGACGTGGATTCCGTGGAGCCGTTTAGGCAGGTCTGCGACTTTGCCCACAGCCGCGGGTACAGGCTCATGGTGCACTGCACCGACTCGCCCGTGCCGCTGGGGGAGCTGCTCGCCTGCATGCGGGAGGGCGACATCTGCACCCACGTTTACCACGGCATCGGCCACACCGCGGCGGAGGACGGCTTCCAAGCCCTGCGGGAGGCGCGGGCGCGGGGGATCCTGCTGGATACGGGCCTTGCGGGCGGCGTGCATTGCAGCTACGACATCGCGCGGGCGGCGCTGGCGGCGGGGCTCGGGCCCGACACGGTCAGCACGGACATCACCCGCTTCAGCGCCTTCCATCGGGGCGGGAACTACGGGATGACCTGGGCCATGTCCGTCATGCGCTATTTAGGAATGAGCGAGGAGGCCGTGCTGCGGTCGGTCACGACGGACGCGGCGCGGGCCGTGGGACGGCAGGACGAGTGGGGGCGGCTGCTCCCCGGCAGGGCCGCGGATGTGGCGGTGCTGAAATACGGCCCAGTGCGCATCGACTCCACGGACCGCAACGGCCGCCGCATCCAGGTGCACGAGGGCTACCGCTGCCTGTTCACCGTGGCGGACGGCTGGATGGCCTACCGCCGGGACGACTGAACGTGAAAAAGAGAGAAAGGGTGCGCTGAATATGAAGAAGATCCGCATAGGACAGATCGGCATCGGCCACAACCACGCCGAGGGCAAGATGCTCGCGGTGAGGAAGTTCCCCGAGCTGTTCGAGCTGGTGGGATACTGTGAGAAGAACGAGGAGTGGGTGGAGAGACGCGGCGGCCTTCCCTGCTACCGCGGCCTGCCTCGGATGGAGGAAGGGCAGCTGCTCGATAACTGCGACGCGCTGCTGGTGGAGACGGACGTCTGGGACCTGACCAAGACGGCGCAAAGGTGCATAAGGGCCGGGAAGCACATCCACCTGGACAAGCCTGCCAGCGGAAGCTTGGCCGAATACAGGGCCCTGCTGGACGAGGCACAGGAGAAGAACCTTACGGTGCAGCTGGGCTACATGTACCGCTACAACGACGCCCTGCGCCGCTGCAGGGAGCTGGCCAGAGACGGGACGCTCGGGGAGATCTACCAGATCGACGCGGAGATGAGCCTCTACCATCCTAAGGACTACCGGCAGTGGCTGGGCAACTTCCGGGGCGGCACCATGTACATCTTCGGCTCCCACCTGATCGACCTGGTGGTGGGCATCCTGGGAGAGCCCAGGAACGTGGTCCCCATCCTTAAAAGCACAGGCTATGAGGACGTGCAAAGCCAGGACAACTGCTTTGCGGTGCTGGAGTACGAGAAGGCCGTGGCGCGGGTCACCTCGCTGTCGGTGGAGGTGAACGGCTTTGGGATGCGGCGCTTCGCCGTCATGGGGAGCCTGGGCACCGTGGAGATCAAGCCCCTGGAGCACGGCACGAAGATGACGCTGAGCTTAAAAGAGCAGGACAACGGCCGTCCGCGGGAGCTTCCCATCATCGACACGCCGGACGACGGCCGCTACGACGAGATGATGAAGGACTTCTACCTCGTCGCGACGGGGCAGAAGGAGCCGGAATATTCCTACGACCACGAGTGGATGCTGCAAAAGACGCTCTACCGGGCCGTGGGGCTGGAATAAACAGGACTGGGAGGGAGAAAACATGGAATTTCAGGGAAAAAGCGCGCTCATCACGGGCGCGGCCTCCGGCATGGGGCTTTTGTGTTCCCGGTGTTACGCCGCGCAGGGCGGCAGCGTGGCGATGGTCGACATAAACGCAGAAGCCCTCGGCCGCTGCGTGGAGGAGATCAATGCCCAGGGCGGCGGGAAGGCAGTCGGGATCGTGTGCGACGTGCGGGACTTTAAGCAGGTCTGCGAGACGGTGCAAAAAACCGTGGCAGCCTTCGGCCGCATCGACCTGCTGGTCAACTTCGCGGGCGGCGCGGCGACCCGCATCCAGAAGGTGCCGCCGGAGCTGGAGTTCCCGGAGGTGCCCATCGAGGTGTACGACTGGGGGCTGGACGTGAACCTGCGGGCACAGCTCTATTTCGCCCACGAGGTGATGAAGCCCATGCGCGCGCAGAAGAGCGGCGTCATCATCAACATAGGCTCGGCCAGCGGCGAGGCGGGGTCCGAGCGGGACATGGACTACGCCGCCGCCAAGTCCGGCGCGATGTACGGCCTGACCCGCTCCCTGGCCATCTACGGCGCCAAGTACGGCGTCCGCTGCTGCTGCGTTTCCCCCGGCCCCGTGCTCACCCGGCCCGACATGGTCAAGATCAAGACGCTCATGGGCCGCGCCGCCGACCCGCAGGAGGTCATCGACACCGTCCTGTTCCTGGCCTCGGACCAGTCCTCCTTCACCACCGGCGTCAACCTCTTCATAGACGGCGGCCGCCTCCTGCGCCGCTGGTGAACTTGCGTTGAGCACAACATAAAGAAGCGGCCGTTCAGCTTTTGGCTGAACGGCCGCTTACTCTTTTTAAAGGAATTGATAAAGAGAGAAAAAGCGAGTATAATGGGTCGGATCGGAGGGGTGATGAAAATGGATAAGACCTATCAAAAGTGGCTGCGCTGCGGACCCGACCTTGGGCCCGTCGGCGTTGAAAACAGGGAGGACAACACGCCCTATTGCTGCACGCCCAGGGGCGCGTCGATCTTCGGCTGGGCCGGCGCGGATGGCGTGCACTTCTGCTTCGTTCGCGGCTTCGGCGGGATGGTCTTCGCCGTCGACCCGGCGAACGGCGCGCGGAAATATGTGCATCCGCTGGCGCGGGACTTTGCGGACTTTCTGCGCCTGCTGCTGGCCTGCGGCGGCGCGGCGGCGCTCTGGCAGGCGTGGATGTGGGACGAGACGCAGTTCGACGCCTTCCTGCGGGAGAACACGCCCGCGAAAGAGCAGCGGGCGCTCCTTTCGGAGGTCGCCGAGCGGTTCCGCTTAACGCCCATGGAGCGGCCCTGGGCGTACATGAAGGAGTTGCAGGCCTCTTTTGATTGCGACAGGATCAAATACACGGACGACTTGGGAGACGTGGACATGGACCCCGCCGCGAGGCCCGCGCCGCCGGAGTGGAAGGTCTATTTCGAGGGGAACTTCTGGGGCCACCACGGTAGGGACCGCGCGGGGAGAGAAATTCCCTTAGGCCCGCAGTTCGACTGGGCCGGGCATCGTTGGGCGGCCCCTGCGGCCTACGCCTGCGGCAGGGGGCTGGTGCTCGACCTCTGCATGCGGGTGGAGCCGGAGCACATCCGCGCCTTTCTGGAAAAATGGGGACTGGACCCGGAGAAAGATGAGGCCCAAGACTTCACCCGGGAGCAGCGGATGGAGATGGAGGCGGAGAACCCCCTCGGCCTGGAGTTCCGGCCCCGTTTGCAGCTGAACGGCAGGCCCCTGCGGGCCGCGCGCGGCTGCAGCGTTTGCTTTGCCCCAAACGTATCGGAGGGCTTTACCAACGAGCCGGAGGCCGGATGGGCCGTGGAGCATTACGGGCTGGATACCTCCTTCGGCTGGGTGATCTCCCGGCACGCCTTCCCTTGGACGAGCGGGCGCCGCCCCGAGATCAAAGCGCTCACGCTCACCATGGAGCCCAAGCCCGTCTGCGTACCCGGCCCGCGCTTCACGGCGCATAAGGCCGGCGAGGCCTTCGCCTTTTCCCACCCGGCAAGCGGGCAGGAATACCGCCTGACCGTGGAAGAGTTGGAAAGGCAGACGCTCCCCGCGCAGGCGTTCGGCTCCGACCGCTGGGTCTATCCCACCCACGCGGTGGCGATGGTCTACACGCTTTCTCCCGAGCCGGAGGAGGAGATCGCGGTCCGCGACTGTGCGGAGGGCGACCGGCCGCGGCGGGCCGCGCCGGAGGCTCCCTTTGCCCCCGCCGCCTCTGCCGACGCGGCGGTGATCGGCGGCGCGGACGGCCCCATCGCCGTCCTTGCTTCCGGCGGCGGGCGGGACGCAGGGACCCACACCGCGTTTTCCTCCCTGCACTTTGAACCCGTGGAGGGGGATATCGAGTGGCGCGTGGAATTTCATATAAAGCGCTTTGAAGAGGCGTCGTTCACGCTGCTGTAAGGACGGTAAAGTGAAGGGGCTTCCATCTTTTAGATGGAAGCCCCTTTTGTCGACTGTTTTTGGCCGCTTAATGCGCGTGGCGGATAAGGCCCAGCGCTTTTGATAACTCCATGACGAGAACCGGGACCAGCGACAGGCCCAACCCGATGAGGTAGCCTACCGCGGGCAGGCGGATGAGGCCGAAGGGGATGGACAGGGGCGTAAACAGGACCAGCAGCACAAGCGCCAGCGATACCAGCGCGGCCTGGTCGAGCCTGCGGTTGGTGAAGGGGCCGATCCTGAACAGCGAATGCTCCGAGCGCATGTTGAAGGCCTGTACGACCTGGGAGAGGGAGAGCACCATGAAGGCCAGCGTCTGCCCGCCCGCTGCCGCGCCGGTCAGGCGGCGACCCAGGAAGTAGGCCAGCAGCGAGAGCGCGCCGAAGAGGAAGCCCTGCAGGACGATCCTAAGACCGTAGCCGTGGGCGAACAGGCCCTCGTCCTTGGGCCTGGGCCTGTGGTCCATCACGTCGCTCTCCACGGGCTCCATGCCCAAGGCGATGGCCGGCAGGCTGTCCGTGACCAGGTTGATCATGAGCAGCTGCATTGAGAGCAGGGGAGAGACGCGCCAGATGAGCATGGCGACAAAGACGGTGATGATCTCGCCGATGTTGGTGCCCAGCAGGAAGCCCACCACCTTGCGGATGTTGGCGTAGATGCCGCGGCCCTCCCGCACTGCGTCCACGATGGTGGCGAAGTTGTCGTCGGTGAGCGTCATGTCGGCCGCGCCCTTGGCCACGTCCGTGCCGGTGATGCCCATCGCGCAGCCGATGTCCGCGGCCTTCAGGGCCGGGGCGTCGTTCACGCCGTCGCCCGTCATGGAGACGACCTGCCCCTTGCGCTGCCAGGCCTTGACGATGCGGATCTTGTTCTCCGGGGAAACGCGGGCGTAGACGCCGATGTGCTCCACCTTCTCGTCCAGCTCGCTCTCCGTCATCGCGTCCAGCTCCGTGCCGGTCACGGCCAGGTCGCCGGGCTTTAGAATGCCCAGCTCCTTGGCGATGGCAGAGGCCGTCACCACGTGGTCGCCCGTGATCATGACGGGCCGGATCCCGGCCTTTTTGCAGGTCTCCACCGCGACCTTCGCCTCCGGCCGCGGCGGGTCGATCATGCCGACAAGGCCTAAGAACGTAAGGCCGCATTCCAGCTGTTCGGGCGTCGGGTCCTCCGGGACCGCCTCGATCTCCTTATAGCCGATGGCAAGGACGCGCAGGGCGTTCTCGCTCATGGCGGCGTTCCTCTGCCGGGCGGCCTCCAGGTCGCCGGAAACGCATCTTGATGCCATCACGTCGAAGGCGCCCTTGACGATCACGACGTTTTTGTTTTCTATGCGGTTGACGGTGGTCATCAGCTTACGGTCGGAGTCGAAGGGGATCTCCGCCAGGCGGGGGCAGGCGCGGTTGAGCTCGTCCTTGGGGCTGCCGTTGCGGTGGGCGGCCAGGACGATGGCGGTCTCCGTGGGGTCGCCGATGTGCTGCTGCTCGTCGCCGTGAAAGACGACCGAGCCGTTGGAGCAGAGAGTCCCATAGCGCAGAAGCCGGCAGACCTCCGGGGAATTGTTGGTGGAGATGTCCTCGGTGCGCTGGCCCTCGTCCACGTAGGCCTTGACCAGCGTCATGCGGTTCTGGGTGAGCGTGCCGGTCTTATCCGAGCAGATCACCGAGGCGCTGCCCAGCGTCTCCACAGCGGGCAGCCTGCGGATGATGGCGTTCTTCTTGACCATCCGCTGCACGCCGATGGAGAGCACGATGGTCACGATGGCAGGCAGGCCCTCCGGGATGGCCGAGACCGCCAGGGAAACTGCGGTCATGAAGATCTCCAGCGCCGGGATGCCGCTCAGGATGCCGATCACGAAGATGATGGCGCAGGCGGCCAGCGCCACCACGCCCAAATACTTCCCCAGCTGCGCCAGCTTCTTCTGCAGGGGCGTCTGGTCGGCCTCCTCGCCTTCCAAGAGGCCCGCGATCTTGCCCATCTCCGTGTCCATGCCGGTGGCCGTCACCAGCGCTGTGGCGCTGCCGTAGGTGACGCTGCAGCCGGAAAAGACCATGTTGGCCCTGTCTCCCAGCGGCGCGCTCTGTTCCACGACGGCCTCCGCGTCCTTCTCGGAGGGGACGGACTCGCCGGTCAGCGCGGATTCCTCGCATTTTAAGCTCACGCTGCGCAGAAGGCGCGCGTCGGCGGGAATGAAGTCGCCCGCCTCCAAAAGGATGACGTCACCGGGGACCAGGTCGGAGGCGTCGATCAGCTTCTCCTCCCCGTCCCGCAGCACACGGGCGTGGGGCGCGGAGAGGCTCTTGAGGGCGTCCAGCGCCTTTTCCGCCTTGCTCTCCTGCAAAACGCCCATGACGGCGTTGAGGACGACGATCAGCAGGATGAGCGCGGGCTCGAAGAAGTCCGACGGCTCGCCATTCACGCAGGCGATGGCGAAGGAGACGACGGCCGCCGCGATCAGGATGAGGATCATCACGTCCTTGAACTGGTCCCAAAAGCGGCTCCAGTTGCTTTTCTTCTTCTTGGCCTTGAGGCGGTTCTCGCCGTATTTCTGGCGTGCCTCCTGCACCTGCGCGCCGCTTAGGCCCGTATCGGCGCTTGAGCCGAACTGCCGCAGCGCCGCCTGCCTGTCCAGGTCGTGAAACGTCATGACTGACACCTCCATCCATGAAATGCGGATGCTTCCCTTGTATTCCCTTTGATGATAATACCATTTTAAGGAGAAATCAAGACGCGGGGGCTTTCCGTGGGGCGAGCATCCCAAACCTTTATAGGATTTAACCGTTTGTTTAAAAACAAAATGGGCAGCCTTGTTGAAACGGCGCGGATCGTTTGATAGAATAGCATCAAATGAAACATGGCCGGAAGGGCCTTAAGAACGGGAGACCAGCCAAAGCAAACACCCGCCCGATCGAACAAAAGGGGAGGAGAGAGCAAGCCATGGCCGATTCCAACATCACCAAGCGCGCGCTGGCCGCCGCGCTGCAGGAGCTCATGGAAAAAACGCCCTTCGAGAAGATACAGATCGCGCAGATCTGTGACCGATGTCAGATGAACCGAAAGAGCTTCTACTACCACTTCGAGGATAAATACGATCTGGTCAACTGGATCTTCGATGCGAAGTTTCGCGCCCTGGCCGACGAGTTCTTGACGGACGATTCATCGGAGGACCATTGGGAGCTGATCGGCCGGGCCTGCGCCTGCCTCTACGAGGAGCGGGCCTTCTACCGCAAGGCGCTGGCCATCCGGGGGCAGAACTCGCTGAGCGACCATCTGCGGGAGGTGCTCTCCCCGCTGATCCGCAAGCGGATCGAACAGGACACCGGCGAGGCCGAGCCGGACGGGTTCGTCACCGAGTTCTTCGTTGACGCCGTGCTCTGCGCCATCGGCCGCTGGCTGCAGGACCCAAACTGCCCGCCGCCGGAAGAGTTCGTCGCCAAGGTCCGGCACATACTGCAGGTCGGGGCGCTGGCCGTATTCCGTCGGATGGACCCGGCGGAGGAATGGGTCTAAGCCCCCGCGTTCTTTTTACAGACAGCATAAGCGAGCAAGACGCCTTTCCGCAAGGGACAGTTTCGGCAAAATGTCCCAAAAAGCACCAAAGAAAAGCGCGTGTCCGAAATTTGGACGCGCGCTTCTCTTTGTCCCATGACGGGAAAAAACGCGCGGGCTATACTTGCGGTAATTTAGAAAGAAAGGAGGTTTGTCTGATGATCGAAAAGGTGAACCCGTCCCATCCCGACAAGCTGGCGGACAGGATCGCCGGGGCCGTGGTGGACCTGGTGTATGCGATGGAGAGGGATCCGAAGGTCTCCGTGGAGGTGCTGATCGGTCACGGCCGCTGTCATGTCGTTATGGAATCATCCGTTTTTCTGGCCGAGGAGAGGGTCGCGGAGATCGTCCGCCGCATCGGCGGCGACGTTGCGCCGGACATTCAGATCGTTCCCCAGGACGGCTTCCTGGCGGGGAACCAGAAAAACGGGCTCCGCTGCGGGGATAACGGCATCTTTCGCGGCGTGCCGCTGACGGAGGAGCAGAAAAGGCTTTCCCGCATCGCGCGCTCCATCTATGCCCGCTACCCCTACGACGGCAAGTACATACTGAACGGGGACGAGCTGATCCTCTGCCAGAGCCACGTGAGGACCGCGGCGCTGCGCGCCCTGTTCCCGCAGGCGCGGATCAATCCTTTGGGCGACTGGACCGGCGGCACGGACGTGGACACCGGCGCCACCAACCGCAAGCTGGGCTCCGACATGGCGGACTCGGTCACGGGCGGCGGCCTGCACGGCAAGGACCTGTCCAAGGCGGACGTTTCCGTCAACATCTACGCGTTCCTAAAGGCGCAGAGGACGGGCAGGCCCGTGGAGCTCTGCTGCGCCATCGGCGATGAGCGGGTGGACGGCAAGCCCTATGGGCAGATCGTGGAGGAGGCCGGCGCCTACATCGCCTCCATCGGCGGCTTCGAGAAGCTGGCCGAATGGGGGCTGTTCTGATGCACTTTACGAAATGAAGAAGGAGAGAATGTTACATGAGCACGCAGCTTAAGACCGCCCTGCAGGGCTTTGCGATCGACCGGGCGCTCAAGTACCTGGAAAGCGACCCGGAGGAAAACCTCCCCAAGCTGATGGCCTTCATCGACAAGCATTCCCCCGAGGGCTGGTACACGGTGCAGCGCGCGGCGCTGCGCAAGGCGATCGAGGAGAAGGGCAACTGGTACCAGATGATCTTGAAGTTCTACGAGCTGGACCCCGGCGTCCGCAAGGCCTTCGTGCGCAACCTGTTGTACAACGGCAGCCTGAAGGGCAGCAACACGCAGAACGAGATGATGGAGAAGTACGGCTGCAACATCCCCTGGGCGATCCTGCTGGATCCCACCTCCGCCTGCAACATGCACTGCACAGGCTGCTGGGCCGCGGAGTACGGCAATCGGCTGAATTTGAGCCTGGAGACCATAGACTCCATCATCCGGCAGGGCAAGGAGCTGGGCGTCTATTTGTATATCTACACCGGCGGCGAACCGCTGGTGCGCAAGGACGACCTCATCAAGCTGTGCGAGATGCACCCGGACTGCGAGTTTTTGTCCTTCACCAACGGCACGCTCATCGACGAAAAGTTCTGCCAGGAGATGCTGCGGGTCAAGAACTTCGTCCCCGCCATTTCGCTGGAGGGCTTCGAGGAGGCCAACGACAGCCGCCGCGGCGCGGGCAGCTACCTGAAGGTCCACAGGGCGATGGCGCTGCTCAAGGCCCACCGCCTGCTCTTTGGCATTTCCACCTGCTACACCAGCCGCAATTACGCGGACGTGACCAGCGAGGCCTTCTTCGACTCCATGATCTCCGCCGGCGCGCTGTTCTGCTGGTTCTTCCACTACATGCCCGTGGGCAACGACGCGGCGGTGGAGCTGCTACCCTCGCCCGAGCAGAGGGAGGCGGTCCTTGCCAATATCCGCGCCTTCAGGCAGGCAAAGCCCATCTTCACGATGGACTTCCAGAACGACGCCGAGTACGTGGGCGGCTGCATCGCCGGGGGCAGGCGGTATCTGCACATCAACGCCAAGGGCGACGTGGAGCCCTGCGTGTTCATCCACTACTCCAACTGCAACATCCACGACACCACGCTGCTGGACGCCCTGCGCAGCCCGCTGTTCATGGCCTACCACGACGGCCAGCCCTTCAACGGCAACATGCTCCGTCCCTGCCCCATGCTGGAGAACCCGGAGCTGCTGCCCCGCATGGTGAAGGAGAGCGGCGCGGTCAACACCGATTACCAGAGCCCGGAGAGCCCGGAGCACCTGTGCGAAAAGACCGCAAAATACGCCGAAAAGTGGACGCCCAAGGCCGAGGAGCTTTGGGACGCCTGCTCCGGCTGCGCCCGCCCCTGCGGGAAGGAGAGCAAATAATTTTAAGAAAAACTGTTGAGAATGGGCGCACATATAGGAAAAAGTGGTATAATCGGGGTGGGACAGTTCATCCCGCCCCTCTTGGGGAAAAACGCTTCATGATAAGGAGATGTGTGCTATGGGAACGCTTAGGAAGATCAAGAACAAGATGCGCTTTGACCGCGACTGGCACAAGACGCTTTTGCGCAGCGGCAAGGACGAGATCCTGATCGACATCGACGGCGACAAGGAAGCGGACCTGGCGCTGCTGGATACGGACGGCGACGGCGACATCGACACGCTGGCGGTGGACGTGACCGGCAACGGCGAGTTCGACCTCTACTTCGGCGACACCGACCAGAACGGCATCCCCGACGTGGTGCTCTACGACGAGAACGGCCGTGGCTCCTTCGAGCTGCTCGGCCTGGGCCAGGAGGTGGAGGACGCCATTGTGGCCACGGCGGGCCTCATCCGCGCCGCAGTGGTGACCGGCGATTACATCGCCCAGGCGCTGGAGGAGGAGCTGGACGAGCTGCAGAAGGAGATCAAGGCCGCCCAGAAGGAACTGAAAAGGAACAGGCGGTAAGGCCGTCTGAATGGAAAGGGGAAGCCCCCGCGCTTCGGCGTTCGCCGGAAGCGCGGGGGCTTCTTCATAATATGAAAGTTTCTGACGTCCAGATGATGGAACATCCGAGAAAAACGGGGAAGCGGCCTCCTGGAAGCGCGGGGCTTCCTTTGTCGTGTAGGCGGTTTCGCAGGCTCGGCGTTGGAAACGCGCCGCGCTTCGGCGTTCGCCGGAAGCGCGGGGGGCTTCTTCATCGTGTGAAAGTTTCTAACGCCCAGATGATGAAACACCCGAGAAGAACGGGAAAGCGGCCGCCTTGAAGTGCGGGGCTTTCTTTGTCGTGTGGGCGGTTCCGCCGTTCCGGCACTGGAAACGAAAGTGTCCGCATTGAAGCGTGCGGCTTCCCATGTCGTGCGCGCGGTTTTGATGCCTCGGTGCTGGCAACACAGGAACAGGGAAGGCTCGCTTTGAAGGCGGGGCTTCCTTTTTGTATATAGAAAACCCCACGCTAGGCGTGGGGTTCAGGAAAGCTTAAAGCTATGGTAACGACAAAAAGACTCCTTTTGCGTAAATTGGAGATACGGTCTGGCAACTGCATCACACAAGCAAAAGGAGGTCAATCGA
>CANQPP010000063.1 GCA_947625765.1 uncultured Clostridia bacterium | reverse complement strand
AGGAGCAGGTCGATGGGGTACTGGATCAGCGATTTCAGCGCCCGGGCGGGCAGCAGGGCCAGAAACGCGTCGCCCGAGAACAGCGCCGACCAGCAGGTGTTAAGGCCCATGTGCAGCAGCACCACGATCAGGCCGCGGGCCAGCGCGATGCAGCCGATGCCCGGCCTGCGCTTGTAAAAGAACACGCCGAAGACGAGGCCGGTGAGCAGGGAGGTGAGGGTGTAGCCGGGGAAGTAGGCCCCCGCGGGAAAGAGCAGGGCGCCCAGAACGTCGTTGAGCGCGCCGGCCAGCATGGCGAAACAGGGCCCGGCGTACATGCCGATCAGGGCGATGGGCAGGTAGGAGACGGAGATCTTCAGCGTGGGCGTTAGGTAGATCGAGAAGCGGCCAAGAGCCACGGAGAGGGCCAGCAGCATGGCGCTTAGGGCCAGCTGTCTGGCGCTGGAAAGCTCCCGGTAGGATGAAAGCAAGAGGGTCAGGCGTTCCTTGTCAGCGATTCGCAAGCGTCGTCCTCCTGAAGGCGTATTTTGTTGTAAAGGGGATCAGTAGCCGATCACGCTGCCGTCGGCGCGGGGTTCGGTGGCGCCGCACAGCGTCCCCTGCGGGGTGTGCAGTATGATCTGGCCGCGGCCGTACTGGCCGCCGGAGATCACGCGGATGTCGTGGCCCCGCCTGCGCAGGGCGGAGATCACGTCGGGGTTAAAGCCCGGCTCCATGTCGAACTGCAGGCCCTCCGTCCAGCAGAAGCGGGGGGCGTCCAGCGCCGCCTGGGGGTTTAAGCCGAAGTCGGCCATGTTCATGACCACCTGCATGTGGGCCTGGGGCTGCATGTAGCCGCCCATGATGCCGAAGGGGCCCAGGGGCTTGCCGTCCCGGCAGAGGTAGCCGGGGATGATGGTGTGGTAGGGGTACTTGCGCGGCGCGCACTCGTTGGCGTGGCCGGGCGTCAGGGAGAAGCAGCCGCCCCGGTTCTGCAGGGCGATGCCGGTGCCGGGCACGGTCACCAGGGAGCCGAAGCCCATGTACAGGCTCTGGATCATGGAGATGGAGTTGCCCTCGCCGTCCGCCGCGCAGAAGTACACGGTGTCGCCGCGGTTGGGCGTGCCGTGGGCGTACACCTGCGCCTGTTCGGTCACCAGCGCGGCCCTCTCCGCTGCGTATTCCTTGGAGAGCAGCGCCTCCGGCTTTAAGGGCATGAAGGCGGGGTCCGCGATGTAGTGAAGCGCGTCCGCAAAGGCCAGCTTGATGGCCTCCATCTGCAGATGCAGCGTTTCCACGGTGTCCTTGCCGCGGAGGGGCAGCTTCTCCAAAATGTTGAGGGCGATCAGGGCGGTCATGCCCTGGCCGTTGGGCGGGATCTCGCAGACCTCGAAGTCGCGGTAGCGCGTCCGCACCGGCTCCACCCAGCGGGGCGCGTAGGCGGCCAGGTCCTCGCCGCGCAGCCAGCCGCCCGTTTTGCGGGCGTAGGCGTCGATCTTTTCGGCGATGTCCCCCTCGTAGAAGTCGCGGCCGTCCGTCTCCGCGATGCGCTTGAGCGTCTCGCCCAGCGTCTCCATGGCGTAGATGTCCCCGGCCCGGTACTGCCTGTCCGCGGGGTTGAACTCCGGCAGCCAGGTCTTGATCTCCGGGATGTCGCTCTCCTTAACGGCCCGGGTGACGCTGTTGAGTATGGGCGCGTTGTCCGGCGAGAGTGCGTAGCCCTGCGCCAGCTTCAGCGCGGGGGCGAAGGATTGCTTTAAGGGCAGGCGGCCGAAGCGCTTCCCAAGCGCGGCCCAGCCGGCGGGCGCGCCGGGCACGGTCACCGGGGCCCAGCCGTGTAAGGGGACTTTGTCAAGGCCCTTCTGCCTTAGCTCGTCGGCATTTAACAGCGCGGGGGCGAAGCCGCTGGAGTTGAGGCCGTAGAGCCTGCCCTGGAAGTTCACGATGGCGAAGCAGTCGCCGCCCACGCCGTTGCTGGCGGGGTCCACCACGGTCAGCGCCGCCGCCATGGCCAGGGCCGCGTCCACGCAGTTGCCGCCCTGCTTGAGCGCCTCCAGCCCGGCCTGGCTGGCCATGGGATGGGAGGACGCGCACAGGCCGTTGACGGCGTAGACCAGGTTGCGGCGGGAGGGATAGGGATAGAACTTAGGGTCGAAGGGATAGGGCATGGGGGAGCCACCTCTCTTTTTTGTGTCTGTCTTTCGGGAAACGGTTAAGCGCCCTTTTTACGGGATCAGAGCTCGGGCAGGCCGAAGAGCAGGATGCCCAGGACGGCCGCGCCCAGGATCATCCAGATGGGGTGCAGCTTCTTCTTCCAGCGGGAGAAGCCGAAGGCCAGGGCGCCGATGAGCAGGGAGCGCCAGTTGAGGGAAACGCCGGAAGCGGAGGCCGCGGCGGTGAACAGGTTCTGGCCGGAGCCGATGGACAGGCCCAGGAACACGCCGATGGCGATGGTGAAGGCCGCGGCGGCGATCAGGCCCACCACGGCGGGGCGGATGCCGAACAGGGCCGCGGAAACGTAGCGGTTGTCCTTGAAGCCGTCGAAGTAGCGGGCCACCAGCAGGATGATGAGGAAGGAGGGCAGCACCACGCCCAGCGTGGCGCATACGGCGCCCACCACGCCCTGCCAGATGCCGCTGTCCCCGCCCACGATGGTGCCCACATAGGTGGCGATGTTGATGGCGAAGGGGCCGGGGGTGGACTCGGCCACGGCGATGAAGTCGATCAGGTCGTTGACGGTCATCCAGCCCAGGTTCACGACCTCGGCCTTGATCATGGGGATCATGGCGTAGCCGCCGCCGATGGTGAACAGGCCGATCTTAAAGAAGGTGCCGAAAAGGGTGAGGATCGTCTTTAGGAACGCCATTTACTTCCCCTCCTTTTCGCGGGCCTGCATTTTCGGCAGGACGAAGAGCGTATAGAGGATGCCCAAGATGGCCGCGCCCAGGATCACCGGGATCACGGGCAGGTTCAAAAGCGCCACCAGCAGGAAGGAAACGCCCATGAGCGCGTAGTTGAACCAGTCCTTCTTGCAGCCCTTGGAGAGCTTGACCACGGCGTTCAGGATCAGCACCACCACGGCGGCACGGATGCCCTCGAAGGCGGCGGCGACCCAGAGGTTGTCGCGCACCTGGGCGATGAAGTAGGACAAAACGGAGATGAGCAGGAACGCGGGAAGCACCACGCCCAGCGTCGCGGCCACGCTGCCCCAGAACCTGCGGACTTTATAGCCCACGAAGGTGGCGGTGTTCACGGCCAAAACGCCGGGGGTGGATTCGGCGATGGCGATGATGTCCAGCATATCCGAATCGGTGATCCAGTGCTGCTTTTCGATGGCTTCCTTCTCGATGATGGGGATCATGGCGTAGCCGCCGCCGAAGGTGAACGCGCCGATCTTGAAGAAGCTGGCGAACAGCGTCCACAGGCTGGAGCTCTTTTCCTGGTCCATAAGTTTGTGTTACCTTCCTCTCTTGTTTGATGGGGTTATAAAGCATTAGGTTCTTTTTAGGCTAGGCGGGGAGAAAAGTTGCTTGCGGGCGTTCTTATTCCCCCTCGGACAGGGCCTCCCAGTCGGCGTAGAGCTTTTCGATCTCCTGCTTGAGGGAACTATACTTTTTGTTGAGGCTCTGGGCTTTTTGGGGATCCAAATACAGCTCCGGGTCGGAGAGGCGGATCTCGGTTTTGGTCAGCTCCTCCTCGGCCTGTTCGATGCGGGCCTCCAGGTTCTGCAGCCTCGCCCGGTAGGCCTGCGCCGCCTCGCGGGCCTGCCGCTCGCGGCGCTTTTCCTCCCTTTGGGCGGTCTTGGTCAGGGTCTGCGTGGGCGCCTCCTCCGCCTGGGCCAGCAGGCGCAGCTTCTCCTGGTAGTCGTCGTAGTTGCCCAAATATTCCTTGAGCTGCCCGTCCTCCATCACCAGCACCCGATCGGCCACGCGGTTGATGAAGTAGCGGTCGTGGGAGACGGTGAGCAGCGTGCCGGTGAACTCGCCCAAAGCGGCCTCCAGGCACTCGCGGGAGTCCATGTCCAGGTGGTTAGTGGGCTCGTCCAGCAGCAGCAGGTTGTCCTTGCGGAGCATGAGCTTGGTCAGCAGCACCCGACCCCGCTCGCCGCCGGAGAGGGCGGAGATGGGGGAGAGCACGTCGTCCCCGGTAAAGAGGAAGGCGGCCAGCGCGTTGCGGATGTCCGTCTGCTCCATGCGGGGGAAGTCGTCCCAGACCTCGTCCAGCACGGTCTTTTCCGGGTGCAGGCCCAGCTGCTGCTGGTCGTAGTAGCCCACCTGCACACCCGCGCCGAAGCGGAAGGAGCCTGTATCCGGCGTTTCCAGCCCCACCAGCAGGCGCAGAAGCGTGGTCTTTCCGCAGCCGTTGGGCCCCAGCAGCGCCACGCGGTCGCCCGCGCGCAGGTGCAGATCCACGTTTGAAAAGAGCTGCCGCCCGTCGTAGCCCTTGGAAAGGTCCTCCGCCAGCAGCACGTCCTGGCCGGTGGAGCGGCCCGCCTCGAAGCGGAAGAACACGTTGTGCTCCTCCATGGGCTTCTCCTTGATCTCCTTCATGGCCAGCCGCTTTTCGCGGGAGCGGGCGGTCTTGTAGCCCCGCTCGGTGGCGTAGGAGCGGAACATGGCGATGATGCGCTTCTCCCGCTCGATCTCCTTCTGCTGCAGGGTGTATTCCTTCATGCGCCGCTCCATGATCTCGGCGCGCAGGGCCAGATAGCGGGTGTAGTTGCCCTCGTACTGCTCGGTGCGGCCGAAGGAGAGCTCCGCGATGCCCGTGCAGATCGCGTCCAGGAAGTAGCGGTCGTGGGAGACCACGATCACCGCGCCCTTGTAGCCCTTCAGGAAATCCTCCAGCCAGGCGGTGGACTCCAGGTCCAAATGGTTCGTGGGCTCGTCCAGCAGCAGCAGGTCGTTGTTCTGCAGCAGCAGCTTGCCCAGCTTGAGCCGCGTCCGCTCGCCGCCGGAGAGGGAGGAAACGCTCTGGCCGTGGCGCTCCTTGGGGAAGCCCAGGCCGTTGAGCACCCCTAAGAGCCGGGAGTTCCACTGGTAGCCGCCCGCCTCCTCGAAGCGGTCGGTGAGGGAGGCGTATTCCTCGCTCAGGCGGCGGTAGGCGGCGGCGTCCGTCTCGTGCAGCGCGCCCATCTGCTCCTCCATTTGACGCAGGCGCGCCTCCATGGCAAAGAGGGGGGCGAACACGGTCTTTAGCTCCTCGTACACGGTGAGGGGGGAGCTTAGGTCGTCCAGCTGGGAGTGGTAGCCGATGGTAAGGCCCCGGGGCATGCTCATCTGGCCGCTGTCATAGGGCAGCTCGCCGGCCAGTATGCGCAGGAGCGTGGTCTTGCCGGAGCCGTTGGAGCCCACCAGGCCCAGGCGCTGCCTGTCCTGCAGGGTGACGTTCACCCCGGTGAGCACCTCCGTCACGCCGAAGGCCTTTTTCAGTTCGTTCGTTTGCAGTATGATCATGTGCGTGTTTGAAACCGTCCAAAGTGTAGTCTTATATCCCCGTGCTTATCTTACCATATTTTTTGCTGTCTGCATAGGCTTGAGAAGGGTAAAGGCTTTGGAAGAAGACCGCCCTGTGAAACGGCCTGCGGGAAGGGAGGCTTGCGGGCCTGATCCGTTTAAAGCGGCTTTACCGGGACAAAAAGGGAGCGCTTTTGACAGGAAAAGCGGGGAAAAACGTAGAATCATACGAATAAAGAACGAGCTTTGCGCCCGAAGAAACGGGAACGCGAAGGGAAAGAAGGGGGCGTCTTTCTTATGGCCATCCTCATCATGCCCGCCCACGAAGCGGGGGACCGCCGGGGGACCGTGCTCGCCTGGCACAAGCGCGTGGGCGATTGGGTCGAAAAGGGGGACAAGCTGTTCACCTATTCCATGGAGTCCGGCGTGTATCTGGCCGTCTGCGAACAGGCGGGGCGGCTGGCGGCCATCTACCTGCCCGCGGGGGAGAGCGCGCCCTGCCCGGCGGACGCCGCCCTGCTCGCCGCGCCCAGCGCCGCCGGGGCCCTGCGCTTCGCCCAGCTGGACGACGTGAGGCAGGCGGAGACCGCGCCTTTGGAGGAAGAAGCGCCTTCGGAGGAAGCGCCTTCGCCCGAGGATACAGCTTCGCCCGAGGATGCGCCTTCGCTTGAAGAAGCGCCTTCGCCCGACGAGACGCCTTCGGTCGAGGAAGCGCCATCGCCCGACGAGGCGGCGTCGGCCGAGGAAGCGCCTTCGCCCGAGGATGCAGCGGAGACCGCGCCTTTAGAGGAGGAAACGCCTTTGGTCGAGGAAACGCCGCAGGAGCCCGACGAGGTGCCCGCCGAGGGTTCGGCCCTGTCCGTTTCCCAGCAGGAGCCCGCGGAGGAAGGAGCGGACGCGGAGAAAACCGAGAAAACTGCGCCCACGCCGGAAACGCCCGCAGGCCCCGGCGGCTTTACGTGCTTCGAGCGCTTCCGCACCGCGGCCTTCCGCCGCCTGGCCGAGGCGTTCCGCCTGACGCGGCCCGCGCTGAAGGGCGCGCCCATCGACGAGAAGGCGCTGCTGCTCTGCCTCTGCCTGCGGACGGACGCTTCCGCCCTGGGGCTGGAGGCCTACGCGGAGCTGGGGCTGCAGGACGTGGCCGACTTCCTGGCCGAGGGGCTGATGGAAGCGGAGAATGTGCAGCTGACCTCCCTGCTTGCCGCCGTCCCGGCCCGCTGTCCGGGTCTTACGGTGGGACGGCTGGAGGAGGAGGCCGTGCTCTGCCTGCGCGCGCGCAGCAAGCAGGAGGCCGAGCGCTTCCTGCCCGCCCTGCGCGACGCCCTGGAGGCCCCGGACAGGCTGATCTAGTTGGAGCTTCGTCATATACATAGCAAGGGAGGGATGGGACGTGTCCCCGTGGATGTGGGCCCTGCCGCTGGCGGGGCTGTCGCTGGTCTGCCTGATCCTGGCCATCTGGCAGCTCTGCGTCCTGCACGCCCTGCGCAGGGAGACGGAGAGGCAGCGGGAGCGCGGCCGGGACGCGGTGGAGCCGCTTATCGACATGCAGCGCGCCCAGATCGACTCCGTGGACCGCTACCTGAACCTGTCCCAGGCGCAGTCCGGGCGGCAGCTGCAGATGATGGAGCAGTCCCGCCAGGAGAACCTGCGCGCCCTGGACGCCCTGCGCCGCGAGAACGCCGCGCAGCTGGAGGAGATGCGCGCTTTGGTGGAGCGCAGGCTCAGCGGCCAGCTGCAGCAGCGGCTGGATTCCTCCTTTTCCCAGGTGAGCCGCCATTTGCAGCAGGTCCACGAGGGCCTGGGCGAGATGCAGCGGCTGGCCCAGGGCGTGGGGGACCTAAAGCGCGTGCTCACCAACGTCAAGTCCCGGGGCGTGTTCGGCGAGGTGCAGCTGCAGGCCCTGCTGGAGGAGGCCTTCGCTCCCGCCCAGTACGAGAAGAACGCCCAGATAAAGCCCGGCAGCCAGGAGCGGGTGGAGTTCGCCGTGCGCCTGCCCATGCGGGACGGCGGCCAGATGCTCCTGCCCATCGACTCCAAGTTCCCCCAGGAGAGCTATCTGGCCCTGCTGGATGCCCAGGACGCGGGCGATACGGAGAGGGCCGAGAGCTGCGAAAAGGCCTTCCAGCAGGCGCTCAAAACGGAAGCCAAGCGCATACGCTCCAAGTACATAGATCCGCCCGTGACCACGGACTTCGCGGTGATGTTCCTGCCTACGGAGAGCCTCTACGCCCAGGCGATGCGGGAAGGGGCCCTGTGCGAGAGCCTCTCCAGCGAGCAGCGGGTGGTGGTGGCGGGGCCGTCCACGCTGCTGGCCCTGCTCAACGCTTTGCAGATGGGCTTCCAGTCGGTGGCCATCCAGCGGCAGTCCGCCAAGGTGATGGAGCTGCTGACCCAGCTGCGCCGGGAGTTCGCGGGCTACCAGGAGGCCCTGGAAAAGACCCGCCTGCGCCTGCGCCAGGCCGCGGACAGCGTGGACGAGGCCGCCCGCCGCGGCCAGGCCCTGCAGGGCAAGCTGGACGCGCTGGAGAGCGGCGAGGAGACGGAGACTCGAGGTTAAATTTATGTAAACCACCGTAGAGCGGAAAAATCAGCGCCCGGGCGCTCGTCTAAGATGTAAGACGGGAAGGAAGCCTTGAAGGACGCAAGAACCCCAAAAGGACCAAGATGCGAAGGAGGCTTTGGATCCCATGAAAAAGACCATCGTCACCATCGGAAGGCAGTACGGCAGCGGCGGCAGGGAGATCGGCCGCAAGCTGGCGGAGAGGCTGCAGATCCCCTTTTACGACAAGGAACTGATCGAGATGGCCGCCGAGGAGGGCGGCATGAGCCCCAAGGCCTTTGAGCGCGTGGACGAAAAGCCCACCAACAGCCTGCTCTACACGCTGGCCACGGGCTCGGCCATGATGAACGGGCTGCGCTACGCGCCCCAGGCGGAGCTGCCCCTGAACGACAAGCTGTTCATCCTTTCCTCCCGGGTGATCAAGGACCTGGCGAAGAAGGGCTCCTGCGTGATCATCGGCAGGTGCGCCGACTTCCTGCTGCGCGACGAGGAAGCGCTCTGCTCGGTGTTCGTGCACGCGGAGATGGAAAAGCGCGTGCAGCGCATCATGCGCCTGTACGAACTGCCCCGCGACAAGGCGGAGAGCACCATCGCCCGCATGGATAAGCAGCGCAGCGGCTACTACAACTACTACACCGGCCGCGACTGGCGCGCGATGGAGCACTACCAGCTCTGCGTGGACTCCGGCGTGTTGGGCGTGGACAAGACCGTGGACCTGCTGGAGGCCTTCGTGCGGGCCAGGCAGGAAGAAACATAAGACCCGGGATCGGCAGGGCCTGCGGCCCCCGAAAAAACGGGCGGAGGGAGAGAAGAAGATGCGTATTTGGATGAGCCTGCTGGCGGCCTGCCTGTGCCTGTGTCTGTGCCTGTGCGCCTGTGGAAAGCAGCCCGAGGCGCAGCTTAGCCCCCTGCCGCAGGAGGAGGCGCAGACGCCTGCGAAAACGACCGCCCCGGTGGCCTCCGTCCCTACGGCCTCGCCCGTCTCATCCTCTAATGCGCCGCAGACGGAAAGCCCCGCCGCCCCGCAGACGGCGGAGCCCTCGCCCCTGCCCACCGCAGCGCCCGTGGACCTGAGCGCCGCCGCTCCCCTCCTGAACGCGCTGGCCGAGGCGCTGGTGCTGGAGGAGGACGGGACGATGGACTTTGAGCGCTACCCCACGAAGGAGGCGCAGACGGCCCTGTTTGCCCGCCTTATCCGCGACGGGGCAGACGAGGACTTGAATACCCTGTATCCGGCCTGCTTTTCGGAGGGGAGCTATGAGGCCGTCCAGCTGCCGGAGAGTCTCCCCGACAAGGGCGAGCTTCAGTTCAGCACCCGCTTGAACGGCTGGGAGGACCTGGGCGACGGGTACTACCAGCTGGAGATGCAGCTGTTCTGGGCCTGGCCGGAGGACGCCCAGGCCACGGCCGCGGGCATGGCTTTAATATGGGTCAAGGAGAACGAGTCCTCCCCCTACGGCCTGGGCCTTGCCAAGATCGAGGGCGCTGTCTCCCTGCGGCCCGGCGACGACTTCGGCGCGCACCCGGCCAGGGATGTGGAGCAGATCATGCCCATGCTGCACGCGGTGCTCAAGGCCTGCTGGCTGACCGGCGACGGCTTTACCGGCGAGCCCTCCGACCGCTTCGCCTTTGAGGCGGCCTACACGCTGCTCAACGACCACGGGGAGGACTTCGGCCTCTCCGGCGGCAAGAGCGCGAAAATCTCCCGCCAGACCATGCAGAACGCCATGCACGCCCTGTTCGGGCCTTCGTACAAAACGCCGGACAAGCTGCCTTCCGGCCTTTCAGCCAAGCTCAAGGCCGACGGCGGCGGCTACCTGCTCACCTACACGCGGGAGGAGACGGCGCCCGTGTTCGCGGACTACCGCGTCACCATGAACGCCATGGAGATCATCACCGTTTCCCTGCGCGTGGGCGAGGGGACGGACGAGAGCCCCTGGGCCTTCGTGGGCGCGGCGGACGTTTCGGTCAACACCGCGGACGGCCTGCCCTATCGCAGCCGCTACGCCGAGGATATTTCGTTCACCCCGCAGCCCTGAAAAATAGAAGAAACCAGAGAGGACGATCGGACCGTGAAGCTCATCTCCTGGAACGTGAACGGCCTGCGCGCCTGCGCGGGCAAGGGATTCTACGAGTTCTTCGAGGCCTCGGACGCGGACGCCTTCTGCCTGCAGGAGACAAAGCTCCAGCCGGGCCAGCTGGACTTTGCGCCCAACGGCTACCACTGCCTGTGGAACTACGCCCAGAAGAAGGGCTATTCCGGCACGGCCGTTTTCTTAAAGGAAGAACCCTTGAGCGTCCAGATGGGGCTTTCCCCCTTCTTCGAGGACGAGGAGGGGCGCTTGATCGCGGCCGAAACGGAGCGCTTTTACCTCCTCTGCCTCTATGCGCCCAACGCCCAGGAGGGCCTAAAGCGGCTGGACTTCCGCATGGCCTGGGAGGACGCCTTCCGCGCCTACGTGGCCCAGCTGCAGGAAAAGAAGCCGGTGGTCATCTGCGGGGACATGAACGTGGCCCACAACGAGATCGACCTGAAAAACCCCGGCCCCAACCGGGGGAACGCGGGCTTCTCCGACGAGGAAAGGGAGAAGTTCGGTCGGCTGCTTGACGAGGACGGACTGCTGGACAGCTACCGCCACCTCTACCCGGACCAGAGGGACGCCTACACCTGGTGGTCCTACCGCATGCGCGCCCGGGACAAGAACATTGGCTGGCGCATCGACTACTTCCTGGTGAGCCGCGCGCTGGGGGAGAACATCCGTAAGGCGCAGATCTACGCCGACGTGTTCGGCAGCGACCACTGCCCCGTGGGGCTGGAGCTGGGGTTCTGACAAAGCGCCGCCTTTCCCCTGATCTTAAGAAAAAGAAGCAAGCCTGCCGATCATGGCAGGCTTGCTTTTGTATTGGTTTGGTGATCGGAAAAGGCTTTCAGCCCATGTGGCTGAGCAGCTGCTGGGTCCTTTGCAGGAAGGCGCTCATCCGCTCGGCGGAAAGGGGCTGCAGCGTCAGCTCGGCCAGGTCCTTGAGCTCCTGGCAGAAGGCGCGGCTCTCGTCGTTCTGCTCCATGGAGGCAAGACGCTGGACCAGCGGGTTGGCGGTGTTGAGCACCAGCGTCTGCTCCACCGGGAACTCGGGCATCTCGCCGGCGTTGCTCCACATGCGCATGGCCTCCAGGTAGCGGCGCATGTTCTCGTCCTGCATGAGCAGGGCGGGGGTGTCCTGGTCCTTGAGGGCCTGGGTCTGCAGCTTTAAGTCCTTATCGTCCAGCGCCCAGGTGAACAAGTCGGTGAGCTTCTTGCACTTTTCCTCGTCCAGGCCGCCCGCCTCGGCCTTCATCGCGTCGGAGAGCTCGGCGTCCACGCGGTTAAAGCGCAGGCCCGCGTTCTCGCCCTCGATCATTTGCATGAAAGGATTGTCGATGGGCGTGTTCATCACCAGCACGTCGGTGTCCGCAAAAAGGCGCAGGGCCGCGGACTGGCGCTCCTTGTCCTGGGTGTAGTAGAGCTTGTTCTCGTGGGTTTCCTTGGCGCGCTCCAGCAGCTCCGGCAGCGTCCAGCTCTTGCCGTCGGTGGTCTTGTAGATGAGGCAGTCCTTCACGCGGTCGTAGAACTTGTGGTCGCGCAGGCAGCCGTACTTGATGAAGGGATGGATGTCGTCCCAATATTTGTCATAGGACTCCCGCTCGCCCTTGAACAGGGATAGGAGCTTGTCGGCCACCTTGCGGGTGATGTAGTCGGACAGCTTGCGCACGTAGCCGTCGTTCTGCAAAAAGGAGCGGGACACGTTGAGCGGCAGGTCCGGGCAGTCGATGACGCCGCGCAGCAGCAGCAGGAACTCCGGGATGACCTCCTTGATGTTGTCCGCCACGAACACCTGCCCGGCGTAGAGCTTCACCTGCCCCTCGTTCTGGCCGAACTGGTTGGTCAGGCGCGGGAAGTAGAGGATGCCCTTTAGGTTGAAGGGATAGTCCACGTTCAGGTGGATCCAGAACAGCGGGTCGTCGAACTGCTGGAAGGTGGTCTGGTAGAAGCGGCGGTACTCCTCGTCGCTGACGTCCTTGGCGTTCTTTAAGTACAAGGGCGCGGTGTCGTTGAGGGGTTCGGGCTCGTGTTCGTGGTCGTGGTCGTGCTCCTCGCCCTCGTGGTGGTGGTGATGGTGGCGCTCCTCCGCCTTGCCGTCCACGGTCAGGTAGATGGGCACGGGCATGAAGGCGCAGTATTTCTCGATCGTTTCATGAATTTTGTGTTCGTCCAGGAACTCGTCGGACTCGGCGTTGATGAGCAGCGTCACGGTGGTGCCGACGGAGGCGCGCTCGATCTCCTCCATCTGGTACTCCATGCCGCCGTCGCTCTCCCAGGCCACCGCCTGCGCGCCTTCCTGGCAGGAGAGCGTCTCGATCCTCACCTTTTCCCCGGCCATGAAGGCGGAGTAGAAGCCCAGGCCGAAGTGGCCGATGAGCTGCTCGTGGTCGTCCTTGAACTTCTCCAGGAAGTCGCTGGCGCCGGAGAAGGCCACTTGGTTTATGTACTTCTTGACCTCCTCGCCCGTCATGCCCACGCCGTTGTCCGTAAAGGACAGCGTGCGCTTGTCCTTGCAGACGTCCACGGTGATGCGCGGCGCGTCCTCGCCCTGCAGGCCCATGGTGCGGCGCTTGGCGATGGCGTCGCAGCCGTTGGAGATCAGCTCGCGCACGAAGATGTCCTTATCCGAATACAGCCATTTCTTGATGATCGGCAGCAGATTTTCCGCATGGATGGAGATGTGACCGGTTTCCATAACAGCATTCGCTCCTTTGCTCGGGATTCTTCTTTCTACCCCCGTATTGTA
>CANQPP010000062.1 GCA_947625765.1 uncultured Clostridia bacterium | reverse complement strand
AGTTGAGCCGGTAGTTGCCGCAGCCGTTGGTGAAGGCGTTCATGGGGGAGCGCAGGGCGCTGCCGGCGAAGATGACCATGGCCACGGGCACGAACTCCATGCAGACGTTTAGCACCGCCTGGTCGGAGGTGAACAGGCCGAACACCTGGCCGGGGAACAAGAGCAGCGATAAGGCCAGCACGGAGGAACAGACGGCGTTGATGAAGAAGGCCACGACCAGGATGCGGGAAACGCGCTCGTACTTCTCCGCGCCTATGTTCTGGCCCACCATGGAGCTGCCCGCGGTGTTGACGGAGCTGGCGAAGAGGTTGCTCACGGTGTTGATCTTGTTGGCCACGCCCGTGACCGCCGAGACCACCACGCCGTAGGAGTTGATCCAGGAGTTGACGAACAGCTTGGAGAACTGCACCGAGGCGCTCTTGATGGCCATGGGCACGCCCAGCTTGACCAGCGGGCGGACCATCTCCATGTTCATGCGGAAGCTGCGCAGCTTAAAGTCGAAGCCGAAGGCCTCGCGCTTCTTATACAGATAGACCATGGCGCACAGGAAGCTCAGTCCCTGGCCGATCACCGTGGCCAGCGCCGCGCCGAAGGCGCCCATCTGCAGACCCGCGATGAACACAAGGTCTAAGATCAGGTTCACCACGGCGGCCAGGGCGATGAACAGGAAGGGCCGCTTGGAGTCGCCCATGCCGCGCAGGATGGCGCTTACGATGTTGTAACCGTAGATGAACACCAGGCCGAAGATGCAGGTGGTGGCGTAGTCCCGGGCGTAGGGCAGGGACTCCGGCGGCGTGTTGAGCCAGGAGAGGATGGGCTCCCGCAGGATAAAGCAGAGCAGCGCCATGCCCACCGCGCAGGACAAAAGGAAGGAGAACATGGTGCCGATCAGGCTGTTCAGCTTCTCCCGCTGGTTCGCGCCGATGTACTGGGCGATCACCACCTGGCCCGCGCTGGAAAAGCCCATGGCCAGGAAGCTGAGCAGGTTCAGCACGTCGCCGCCCACGGCCACGGCGGAGAGGCCCACGCGGCCCACGTACTGGCCGATGACCACCATGTCCACCATGTTGTAGACGGCCTGCAAAAGGTTGGAGAAGAACAGGGGCAGGGCGAACGCGGTCAGCTGCTTGGCCACGCTGCCCTGCGTAAAGTCGCGGATGAGTGCTTTTTGCTGCATATAAGGTCGGCTCCTAAACGATATAAGAAATGCAAACGGACGCGAAAGCTCCCGCGCCCCTTTCCTTATAAAACTATAAAGGAGGCGCGGGAGACTGTCAACGGAGTTTACAAAATCTTATAGTTACTTGCGTGTGCAATTAACGACTCAGCCCATCTGCGCAAAGCGGCGCAAGTTCTTTAAGCACAGCGCCACCGCTTCCTCGCAGGCTTCCATGCCCTCGAACTCGATGGCCGCCGCGCCGTCGTAGCCCGCCTTTTGCAAAAGGGAGAGCGCCGCGGGCACGGCCACGTCGCCGTGGCCCACGATGGCGCCGCGCAGGTACGCGCCGGCGCGGGAACGGAACCAGCCCTCGCCGGGGTCCACGGCCCAGGCGGGCTTTACGTGGAAGTCCTTGACGTGCACGTGCACCGCGTAGGGAGCCAGCAGCCCCACGGCCTGCAGGGGGTCGCAGTCCGCGCAGAGGAAGTTGCCGATGTCCAGCAGCAGGCCGAAGTTCGGGTGATTCACGCGGCTCAAGAGCAGCTCGATCCTGTCGGGGTCCTGGCAGAACTGGCCGTGGTTCTCGACCAGGGTGCGGATGCCGAGCGTCTGGCCGTATTCGGTCACCAGGCGGCAGCCCTCGGCCAGGCGGTCCACCACGTCCGCGAAGGCGCGCGGGCCCTTGTAGCCCGCGGGGAAGCTGTAAGCCACGTCGTGCCGGAAGGTGGCCGCGCCCAGCAGGGCCGCCGCGTCCAGCTCGCGGTGCAGCCGCTCGGCCTCGGCCTTCACGTCGTTGCCCAAGAAGTCCGCACCCACCGCGTAGTTGGCCACCTTGAGTCCCGCGTCCCGGCACTGTTTGGCCAGGCGCGGCGCCACGTCCAGTATGTCCTCGCCGTAGAGCTCCACGACGGCGAAGTCGATGGCCTCAAAGCCCATGCGCGCGGCCGTCTCCACGATGTCGAACGTGGACAGACGGCCCTTCTGCACGGCTTGGTTGAAACTGTAAGAGCTGACGCCAAAGAGCATGAGAAAGCCCCTCCTTTGATTTAAGGGAAAAATCCCCTTCTTCCTTATCTCAAGAATACCGCATCCCAAGCGTTTTGTCCAAACATTTCTAAACGAAAGCCCGCATTTTCAGAAAAAAAGCCGTCCCCTTGCGCGAGGCAAGGGGACGGCCGGAAATATAGAGGAAATGTGTTTTTTTAAGGACGCTGCAGCGTGCCGTCGGGGCGGCGGCAGTTGGTCCACTGGGGCAGGCTCTCGTCGCAGGGGAACTTCTTGGCCAGCTCCTCGTCGATGTCGATGCCCAGGCCGGGCTTGTCGTTGGCGTACACATAGCCCTTGCGCAGCTCGGGGCAGCCGGGGAACACGTCCAGGGAGGCCTGGTTGAAGCCGGACCATTCCTGGATGCCGAAGTTCCACAGGGCCAGATCCATGTGGATGTTGGCCGCGTGGCCGATGGGGGAGACGTCTCCCGGGCCGTGCCAGGCGGTGCGCACGGAGAAGGCCTCGCAGAAGTGGGCCAGCTTGACCGAGGGCGTGATGCCGCCGATCTGGCTGGTGTGCACGCGGATGTAGTCGATGAGCTTCTCCGCGATCAGGGGCGTCCACTCCCTGGGGTTGTTGAACAGCTCGCCCATAGCGATGGGGGTGCAGGTCTGCTGGCGCATGATGCGGAACCACTCGATCTGCTCGGGGGCCAGGGAATCCTCATAGAAGAACAGGCGGTAGGGCTCCAGCTCGCGGGCCAGGCGCACGGCCTCGATGGGATCCAAGTGCTCGTGCACGTCGTGGCACAGCTCCAGGCCGAAGCCGAAGCGGTTGCGCATGTAGTCGAACAGCTTGGTCACGGAGAGCTGGTACTGCAGGGGGTCGTAGTACGCACCGGCGCAGGCGCCTTCGGGAGGCTGGTTGAGGTCCTGCATCTTGCCGCCGGCGTTGCCGCCGTAGCCGCCCCACTGCACGCGGACCACCTGCACGCCGTCCTCGATGAAGGCCTGCACGCGGTCGCCGACCTCTTCCAGGGTGCGGCCGTCGGCGTGGCGGTACACGCGCACGCCCTCGCGCACCTTGCCGCCCAGCAGCTCATAGACGGGCATGTTGGCCATCTTGCCCTTGATGTCCCACAGGGCCTGGTCCACGCCGGAGATGGCGTTGTTGAGGATGGGGCCGTTGCGCCAATAGGGGCTGACCATGGCCATCTGCCAGATGTCCTCGATGCGGGTGGGGTCCTTGCCCACCAGCAGGGGCTTCATGTAGGTGTCCACGGCGTGGGCCACGGTCAGGAACCTCTGGGTGTAGGTGGCGCAGCCCAGGCCGTACAGGCCGGGTTCGCTGGTGTCCACGCGGACGACGACCAGGGGGATCCTCTGGGGCGCGGTGCAGATCGCGCGCACGTTCGTGATCGTCAGAGCCATTTCGTATATCCCTCCAATTGCCCTTTTGCAGGCGTTTGTCCATGCCTTGGCATGTTATACCTAGTATAGACCCAAAACGGAAAAATCTCAAGGCGTAAGCGGCGAAACCTGGAAATCCTGCAAGGAAAGTTTCACAAAGCAAAACGGAAGGGGAGAAAGCCGTCTGGACAAGCGGCCGCGCTATCGGGTACAATAGGCATAAGAAGTTCAAGGGGAGGCAAGCGGAACGTGGTCAGACTTTGGGGCGTCTTAAAGAAAAAGCAGAAGATCGTAGAGGACGTGGTGGTGGAAACGGAAAGGGCCGACCTGGACGGCGCGCGCGAGGCCGTGGACAAATGCTGCTACAAGCTGGACATCCCGCGCCCCCTGTGGTTGCCCAAGCACGAGAGCGAGATCGAGCGCTTCGGCCGCACCATCTTCCTGCCGGAGCATTTCGTGGAGACCGTCTCCTTCGACCGCTTCGAGGTGGAGTTCCTGCGCGAAAAGGGCAAGAGCCAGGACCCGCGCAACGACTTTTCCTTTTAAGAACAATTTTGGCGCATAACGGGGGAAGCATCGTCCATACTAGAGCCGAGACTTAAAAGCGAAGGAGTTGTGGTTATCTATGGATAGGCTTTCCCTGATCCTGGTGATCATCGGCGCGCTGAACTGGCTGCTGGTGGGCCTGTTCCAGTTCGATTTCGTGGCCTGGATCTTCGGCGGGCAGGCCACCGTGCTGGCCCGCATCATTTATTCCATCGTGGGCATCGCGGGGCTGTGGTCCATTTCCCTTCTGTTCCGCAGCCGCGAAAAGGCGGCCGAGTAAGCGGCAAAAAAACGGCGCCACAAAAAGAGAAGCCTTCCGGCGTGAAGAGACGCGGGGAGGCTTCTTCTTTGTTGGTGCGTTTATACGGCGCTTTTTTCCAGAGCGGGCAGGAGCGTGGTTTTCTCCGCCAGCAGGGCGCGCAACGCGTCCGCGTCGCCCTCGCTCAGGTCCTTCTTCTGCAAAAGGAGGACGCTGTTTAAGAAAAACAGCAGGAAGATGTCCTCGGCCTCCACGGCCAGCTCGAACTTCTCGAAGGGAACGGGCACGGGCTCCATCCCCTCCGGGCAGAGGTAAAGGCCGCTCTCGTCCAGCCGCACCTGCGCGCCGGCCTTCAGCCCCTCCAGCAGCTGCCGGGCCGAACGGGTGAAGGACCCGCCCGCGCCGCGCCTGCCGCGAAGCAGGGAACAGAGACCCGCCGCGATGCCGACCGCGCCAACGATCAGGGGCAGCGTCAGCTCGGCGGGCCGCAGGAGCCCCGGCACGAACAGGAAGACGCCCAGCACCAGGCAAAGCACGCCCGACCAGCGGGACGCGGGCCTGCGCTTGACGGTCGAGCGGGCGGAAAGGCGGTCTGTCCACTTCCAAAGAGAGGGCGACTTTTGCCGCGCCTGTGCCTGCACGCGCGTTTCCAGCGCAAGCGCTGTCTGGGAAAGCAGCTTATCTACGTCCGGCTTTGTGAGCAGAAAGAGGAATCCGTTCTCGTCCATGGCGTTTGCGCTCCTTGTGCGTAGCGTTCCGGTGTAATGATATGTGTGATTAAGTAGAAGCAGGCGGCTCAGCGACCTGCGGGGTTAGGGGCCCGGGGGAAGGGGTGTCCCCTTCCCCCGTTGCCAGGGGTCCGGGACCGACTCCTTTGGAGTCGGTCCCGGACCCCTGGCCGTAAGCAAAGAGGGGCTCATCGCCCCCCTTTGCAATTCCCCCGCGGTGGATCGACCTTTCATACACTACTCAAGGTATAGCACAGATCAGGCCCGCCGTCAAGCGCTGCTTTTCGTTATTGTGTTTGGGGAAAAGCTTTGGTATACTGAAAGCTGCGTTTGGCTTTACCTGCCAAGGCGAAAAAGAAACAAACAAGAAGGGTGGACGGAACGCTTTGAGACTGATGACGAGGGACAAGGAATTTTATAAGCCGTTCTTTTCGATGCTGGCCTTCATCGCGCTGCAGAACCTGATCGTGTACAGCGTGAACCTGGCCGACAACGTGATGATCGGCGCGTACAGCGAGAACGCGCTCTCGGGCGTGGCGCTGGTCAACCAGATCCAGTTCTTGTTGCAGATGATCGTCAACGGCGTGGGCGAGGGCCTGGTGGTCCTGGGCGCGCAGTATTGGGGACAGAACAAGACCGACCCCATCAAGAAGGTCATCAGCGCCGCCACGATGGTGGGCGCGCTGTTCGGCATCCTGTTCATGGCGGCGACGATGATCGCACCCCGGCCGATCCTGCAGCTTTTGACCGACGAGCAGGCCGTGATCGACGAGGGCGTCATCTACCTGTCCGTGATGAGCTACAGCTATCTGGTGTTCTGCCTGACCTCCGTGCTGCTGGCTGCCATGCGCTCCATCCAGAACGTGAAGATCGGCACCGTGATCTCCCTTTCCACCTTGCTTGTGAACGTGGCGCTCAACTACTGCCTGATCTTCGGCCGCTTGGGCTTCCCGCGTCTGGGCACCAAGGGCGCGGCCATCGCCACGCTGATCGCGCGCATCGTGGAGCTTTGTATCATGCTGCTGTACGTGTTCGTGGTGGAGAAGAAGCTGCGCATGCGTGTGAAGGACTTCTTTCACCTGGACCGCGTGCTGTTCCGCGACTTCTTACGCGTGGGCTATCCCGTGATCCTCTCCGGCGCCACCTGGGGCATCGCCATGGGCGTGCAGACCGCGATCCTGGGCCGCATGGGCGCGGCCTCCATCGCCGCCAACTCCATCGCCTCGGCCATCTTCTCGGTGATCTCGGTGGTCACCTACGGCGGGGCCAGCGCCTCGGGCGTCATCACGGGTATGGTCGTGGGCAGGGGCGACCGGGACAAGCTGCGCGAGTACGTGTGCACCATGCAGATCCTGTTCCTGATGATCGGCGTGGTGGCCGGCGCGCTGCTGTTCGCCTGCCGAGACCTGATCTTGAGCTTCTACACAGTCTCTGCGGAGACCAAGGCGCTGGCGGGGCAGTTCATCGCGGTTTTGTCCGTCACCATCATGGGCACCTCGTACCAGGTGGCGTGCCTGACGGGCATCGTCCGCGCGGGCGGCAACACCAAGTTCGTCTTGTACAACGACCTCATCTTCATGTGGTGCCTGGTGCTGCCCTTGAGCGCCTTGGGCGCGTTCGTGTGGAACCTGCCGCCGACGGTGGTGTTCATCTTCTTAAAGTGCGACCAGGTGCTCAAGTGCTTCGTGGCCGTCTGGGAGGTCAACAGCTACCGCTGGGTGCGCAAGCTCACCCGCGAGGATACGCAGGCGCAGACGGCTTAAGGCCCATTGTAACGATACGTTCTTGAAGGGGGAAATATAGGATATGCCAATGGACGGCGTGACACTGTGGGCCCTGGCGGGGGAATTGACGGAAGCCCTCGCCGGCGGCCGCGTGGACAGGGTGCAGCAGCCCGAGAGGGACGAGCTGCTCCTGACCATCCGCGCCGGGGGGCGGAACCGCAGGCTGCTGCTCTCCGCCAACCCCGACCACGCCCGCGCACACCTGACCGAGGCCCAGTTCCAGAGCCCGCAGACGCCGCCCATGTTCTGCATGCTGCTGCGCAAGCACCTGGGCGGCGCGCGCTTTCTGCGCGTGGACCAGCTGGGCGCGGACCGCGTGCTGTACTTCCGCTTTGAGGGCATGGATGAGCTGGGCGACCTTTGCCCCTTGAGCCTCGTTCTGGAGGTGATGGGCCGCCACTCGAACCTGGTGCTGGTGGGCAAAAACGGCCGCATCGTGGACTGCGCCCGGCACGTGACGGCGGACATCAGCCGCGTGCGCGAGCTGCTGCCCGGCCTGCCCTACGAGGACCCGCCCGCGCAGGACAAGCTGAACCCCTTCACCGCCTCGCGGGAGGACTTCTTAAACGCCTTGAGCCCCCTGACGGGCCAGCGGCTGGACAAGGCCATCCTGCAGTCGATCTCCGGCGTCTCCACGCAGTTGAGCCGCGAGCTGTGCTTCCGCATACTTGGCCAGGAGCAGGGAGAGCTGACGGAGGAGATTCTCCCCGCCGCCGCGGACAAGCTGCACGCCTTCTTTCAGGATAGGCACGTTTCCCCCACGCTTTTGGTGGACGAGAACGAGAGCCCGGTGGACGTGCTGGCCTTTCCCTACCTTTCCCGCAGCATGGACAGGCAGCGGCCCCGAAGCACGCTCAGCGAGGCGGTGGAGGAGTTCTACCTGCTCCGCGACCGGCGCGAGAGGCTGCGGGAGCGCAGCCACGCCCTGCGCCGCTTTTTGCAGACCGCGCTGGAGCGGGCGGAGAAGAAGCGCGCCATCCAGATGCAGACGCTGCTGGACGCCCGAGACCGGGACGTGTACCGCAAGAAGGGCGACCTCATCACCGCGCAGATGTACCAGATGGAGCGGGGCAGGAGCTACGTGGACGTGCCCGACTACTACGAGGAGGGCGTGCCGCTGCTGCGCGTGGAGCTGGACCCCGCGCTCTCCCCGGCGGAGAACGCCCAGAGATACTACAAGCGATACAACAAGCTGAAGGCCGCCGCGGAGCTGACCAAAGAGCAGCTTCAAAAGAACGAGGAGGAGATCGCCTATCTGGAAGGCCAGCTGGACGATCTGGACAAGTGCGCGAAATTGGAGGAGCTCAACGAGATCCGCGCGGAGCTGGAGCGGGAAGGCTACCTGCGCCAGAGCGCGGGCAAACAGAAGCAGCGCGACCCCCAGTCCCGGCCCATGGCCTTCCGCTCGTCGGCGGGCGTGCCCATCTACGTGGGCAAGAACAACGTGCAGAACGATCGGCTCACATTCTCCGCCGCGCCGGAGGAGACCTGGATGCACGCCAAGGACATGCCCGGCTCCCACGTGATCGTCCGCAGCGCCCGGCCCGATCAGGCGACGCTGCTGGAGGCGGCGAAGCTGGCCGCCTGGTTCAGCCGGGGCAAGCAGAGCCAGAACGTGCCCGTGGACTACACGCTGCGCAGGTATGTGAAGAAGCCCTCCGGCGCGCGGCCGGGCTACGTCATCTACACCAACCAGACCACGCTGTTCGTAGACCCGGACGAGGCGCTGGTCAAACGCCTGCAGACGGACGCGGAGCGCTGAACGGACAAAGAAGCCAAAAGGGGGAAAGACGCGATGCAGAACACAAAGACGCCGGATAAGATCCTGGTCCGGGGCGGGCGGGTGCACAACCTCAAGAACATCGACGTGGAGATCCCGCTGCACAAGATCGTGGGCATCGCGGGCGTTTCCGGCTCGGGCAAGTCCTCCCTGGCGCTGGGCATCCTCTATGCGGAGGGCTCCCGGCGCTATTTGGAATCGCTGTCCACCTACACCCGCAGGCGCATGACGCAGGCGGAAAAGGCCCAGGTGGACGAGGTGCTCTACGTGCCCGCCGCTTTGGCCCTGCGCCAGCGGCCCGGCGTGCCGGGCATCCGCTCTACCTTCGGCACGGGCACGGAGCTGCTCAACAGCCTGCGCCTGCTGTTCTCCCGCTTATCCTCCCACCGCTGCCCGAACGGGCATTACGCGCCGCCTTCCCTGAACGTTGCCGCCGGACTGCCGATCCGCTGCCCCGTCTGCGGTGTGAGCTTCTTCGCCCCCGGCGCGGAGGAGCTGGCCTTCAACAGCCAAGGCGCATGCAAGAAGTGCGAGGGCACGGGCGTTGTGCGCACCGTGGACGAGAGCACGCTGGTGCCCGATCCATCGCTGACCATCGACGAGGGCGCGGTGGCGCCCTGGCAGACGCTCATGTGGTCGCTGATGAAGGACATCGCCCGCGAGATGGGCGTGCGCACCGACGTGCCCTTCCGCGACCTCACCGATAAGGAGAAGGACATCGTCTTTCACGGCCCCGCGGTCAAGAAGAACATCATCTACCAGAACAAGACCAGCGGCGCGGCCGGGGACATGGACTTCACCTACTTCAACGCCACCTACACCGTGGAAAACGCCCTCTCGCGCGTGAAGGACGAAAAGGGCATGAAGCGGGTGGAGAAGTTCCTGCGGCAGGACGTCTGCCCGGACTGCGGCGGCACGAGGCTGAGCGAACAGGCCCGCGCGCCGAAGCTGCGGGGCCTGTCGCTGGACGAGGTCTGCCAAATGACGCTCTCCGCGCTGACGGAGTGGGTTTTAGGGGTGCCCGCGTCCCTACCGGAGGAGATGCGGCCGATGGCAAGGAGCATCTGCGAGTCCTTCTTGGACGTTTCCCGGCGCTTGACGGAGCTGGGACTTTCGTACCTGACGCTGGACCGCGCCGCCTCCACGCTCTCCACGGGCGAGCGGCAGCGGATGCAGCTGGCCCGCGCGGTGCGCAACCGCACCAGCGGCGTTCTGTACGTGCTGGACGAACCCTCCATCGGCCTGCACCCGGCCAACCTGCAAGGCCTGAGCGGCGTTATGCACGACCTGGTCGCGGACGGCAACTCGGTGGTGCTGGTGGACCACGACGTGCAGGCGCTGCGCGAGGCGGACTGGATCGTGGAGCTGGGGCCCGAGGCCGGCGCGGGCGGCGGCCGGCTGATCGCCCAGGGCACGCCGGAGGAAGTGGGGAAGGAGATGCGCTCGCAGATCGGTCCCTTCCTCTCCGGCAGGCGGGGGCTGCACGCCAGAAAGCGCGTGCGCAGGGAGGAGCTGTTCTCCATCGGCCGCATCTCCCTGTCCACCGGGAACATCCACACGGTCAAGCCCTTAAAGGTGGAGATGCCCAAGGGCCGCCTGGTCGCGGTCACGGGCGTTTCCGGCTCTGGCAAGACGACGCTGGTCCTGGAGAGCCTGGTGCCCGCGCTGCGGGCGAACATCCAGGGCAGCCCGCTTCCCAAACACGTCCGCGCCCTCTCTGCGGAGGGCATCGGCCAGGTCAAGCTGATCGACTCCACGCCCATCGGCATCAACGTGCGCTCCACCGTGGCCACCTATTCCGGCGTGCACGACGAGTTGCGCAAGGCCTTCGCGCGCTGCCCGCAGGCGAAGGAGCACGGCTGCAGGGCGGGCGACTTTTCCTACAACACCGGGAGGCTGCGCTGCCCCACCTGCGACGGCACGGGCGTGATCGAGCTGGACGTGCAGTTCCTGCCGGACGTGCAGATCCCCTGCCCGGACTGCGGCGGCTCCCGCTACGGCAAGGAAGCGGGCCTCATCCGCCGCACGGCGAAGAATGGCGAAAATCACAGCCTGCCGCAGCTCATGGACATGAGCGTGGACGAGGCATTGCAGGCCTGCGCGGACCTGCCCCTTGCCGCGCGGCGGCTGCGCGTCCTAAAGGAGCTGGGCCTTGGGTATCTGACGTTGGGCGAGGAAACGCCGGGCCTTTCCGGCGGGGAGGCGCAGAGGCTCAAGCTCGCCGAGGAAATGGGCCGCGGGCAGGCGGATACGGTGTTCGTGTTCGACGAGCCCACCATCGGCCTGCACCCGCTGGACGTGGAGACGCTGCTGGGCGTGTTCGAGGGATTGATCGAAAACGGCGCGACCGTCGTCGTGATCGAGCACGACCTGGACCTGATCGGCAGCGCGGACTACGTGATCGACATGGGCCCGGGCGGCGGCGAGGAGGGCGGCACCATCGTGGCCGCCGGAACGCCGGAGGAGATCTGTGCCTGTGAACAGAGCCTTACCGGGAAGTACCTGAAATCCCATCTGCTTCGGGGTTGACCGCCTGTAACAGAGGCAAATAGGCGACAGGGGAGTTCGACCGCTTTCTGGGTAAGAGAAGCCAAAAATTCAGCCGCTTGGACGGCCCTTAAGAAAAGGAGAGAGACCCATGAAGAAGATAAGCAGCATCTTATGGGGGATCGTTCTGGTCGCGGTGGGCGTGCTGCTCGCGCTCAACGCGCTGAACGTCACGCACATCGACGTGTTTTTCGACGGGTGGTGGACGCTGTTCCTCATCGTGCCCTGCACGATCGGCCTGTTTTCCGAGCGAGAAAAGACGGGCAACGTGATCGGCATACTCGTCGGCGTATTCCTGTTGCTGTGCTGCCAGGGCCTGCTGGACTTTGCGATGCTCTGGAAGCTGCTCCTGCCCATCGTGATCGTGCTGATTGGGCTAAAGCTCCTCTTTACGGGCCTGTTCGGCAGCAAGGCCAGCGAGATCATGGCCAAGATCAAGCAGAACGGCGGGGAGACGAAAACGGGATACGCGACCTTTTCGGAATGCAATTTGAACTACGACGGCGAAAACTTTGAAGGCGCGGAACTGTCCGCCGTTTTCGGCGGGGTCAAGTGCGACCTGCGGAACGCCGTGATCGAAAAGGACTGCGCCATCCAGGCGACGGCGGTCTTCGGCGGCGTGGACATCTTCGTTCCGAACAACGTCAACGTGAAGGTGAGCTCCAACAGCATTTTCGGCGGGGTCTCCAACAGGGCCGCCGCCGCGCAGAAGGAGGCGCCGACCCTCTACATCAGCGGCACCTGCATGTTTGGGGGCATCGAGATCAAATGAACGACCTTCAGAAGATCATCAAGTACCTGGCGATGGCCCTCGCCGCGCTGCTGGCCGTCGGCATCATAGGCGGGGCTTTGAGCCTGTTCGGCCTGTTCGGCGGCTTCTTCGGAGGGGACGCCGTTGCAAAGGATGTTCAAACCTATGCGCTCTCTTCCGATATCCGCAGGCTCGATATAGAGATCAACGCTGCCGACTTTACGATCGAGCAGGGCGATAATTTCCTCGTGGAGAGCAATTTAAAGGACCTGACGGTCGAGGAAAAAGGCGGCGCGCTGACCATCCGGGAAAAGAGGCGGTCTGGGCTCAACTATACGGGCGCGTCGCTGACGCTCCATATCCCCGCAGATACGGTGTTTGAGAAAGTGAACATAAAGACCGGCGCGGGAAGGATGACGGCGGAGCGCCTGGCCGCCGACACCATGGAACTGGAGCTCGGCGCGGGCGAGGTCACGATCGATACGCTGACCGCAACAAAAAGCGCCACCATCGAAGGCGGCGTCGGGGAGGTCCGCATAGCGGGCGGCCAGCTGCACGACCTGGAGATGACGATGGGGCTCGGCGAGCTCGACATCAGCTCCGCGCTCAGCGGCGACTGCTCCTTTGAATTGGGCATGGGAGAGACCAGCATCACCGTGCTCGGCGACAGGGAGGCGTATCAGCTGGACATCGAAAAGGGCATCGGCAGCATCACGGTCGACGGCGCGGGCGTGACCGAGTACAAGGAGCGGGCAGAGACCGAGAACAGCCTTGAGATCCGCGGCGGCATCGGCGCGGTCGAACTGCGATTCGAGACCCCTTCCGCAGACTGATATTTTTAAAACGGCCCTTCTGATAAAAAGACGCCGGAGCGGCTTTCCGCTTGAAATAGTCAAGAGTTAGTAGACAGAAAAAGTAAAAGGTTATGCCACCAGTTCTGTACGAAACAGGACTGGTGGTT
>CANQPP010000061.1 GCA_947625765.1 uncultured Clostridia bacterium | reverse complement strand
TGCTTCGTGAGCTGGTGCGCCAACGAGTGCGGGTATATCGACGCCGGCGTGATCCCCAAATTTGCCGGCTGCGTCAACGGCGTCCAGTGGTTCCGGGAGCGCGGACTCTGGCAGGACAACAGCTACGAACCACGCCCTGGCGACATCATTTTCTACGATTGGGACAACAAAGGTTCCTCCGGCCCCCAGGACGGCGAAAGCGATCATGTGGGCATCGTGGAAAAGGTAGAGGACGGCATCGTTTACACCGTGGAGGGCAATTCCGGCGATAGCTGCCGGGAAAACCACTATGCCGTGGGATACTATGAAATCCTCGGCTACGGCACGCCCGCCTATTAAAAAGCCAGCCGCGGCAAGCGGCTGGTACATAAATTTCAAAGAACACACACTTTTTCAAACCTACATCCTTCAAGATAGTGAAAATTAACAATATGCTTATCATTTTTGGAAGTACAGTATGGGCTGCAGGATGCTGAAACTGGCTGGTAAAAATGGAGTATCTTTTCCTAATGATCAATTACTATTGCTCAAACAGGCGTATCCCGGTGCAAAAAAGTCGGGAAAGGCATCGTCGATATCCAAGTCAGAAAAAACCTGCTGGTACGCAAAAGAAAGGTTGGAAGCGTTATCCCCGCCATTATAACTCTTTCAAAGATGGGTATCTCACGAAGGCAACACTTTTGATAATTGAAAGCCTGGAAGCAATCGAATTTGATTCTGCTCGACTTTAGTTTGCCAGTTGTGGATAGAATTGAAGCATGCCTCTACATCCGCAATATTGTCACTTGCCCTACTTCATTTCTGACCGTCCAAATTGAAAGCAATGATAGACTGGAAACTTTTCAGCAGGGGTACCGATTACATTGTCAAGCCATTTTTCTCTGTTGATGAACTGGAGATGCGATAAATCACTTGCGCACCGGGAGGATTGAAACAGATAGGCCCCCGCACTGTTTATTAGTCAGTATCCATTTTATGATCAAATATACTGCACAGTAGGTCCGCTACGGAGGTAAAGTCATTTTCTTAACGCCAGGGGCGGCTGGACAATCTTAGGGGTTAATCGGTAAAAAAGATATGGTGTATCACAGCATTCCACTGTGTTCAGCGCCGCTACCAGGATAACGCCCTTATCATGTACTTCATTAACAGCTTTCAGAATAGACTCTATGTCCGCTCCTCAACACCGCCAAAACTGAGAAAGAAGGGCCGGGCGGATACCATTATCCATATATCGTCAAGAAAAGCGGTAACTTAAGTTAGGTATATCACCTGTGACGGTGGTTTTTCACGGAAAGTTTGCCAAGTGGCATCTATATCGCAATAGTTGCCCCGCTGATTTATGAAGCTTGCTCTGCTTTTTGCAAACCTATCCTTCGCAGTCTCCATTCAATAATGAAGGCCCAGAAACGCTTCGCGGAAGACATCGTTCTCGATCCTTACGGCTCACCACATACAGGTACCTTCCGTTTCACTTTATTCTTCCCTGCGCCGCCATAAAAACGCCTGGGCCCCTGCCAGCAGCGGCAGGGAGACTAGGCAGGAGAGCGTCCTTGCAAACTCCGCCGCCGCGCCCATGTCCGCTGCGGTCTTCTTTTCCATAAAGAACGCCGCCAGCTGCTCCCGAATGCCCTGCCACAGCGTCCGGAAGTGCCCGAAATCCGACCAGCGGGAGGGGATGTAATCCTGCGGGATCAGGGCGAACAAGCACAGCGCCAGCGCGGCTGTCAGCGCAAAGGAGACCACCATCCAGAGCATCTGCCTCATCGGGAAGCGGCGGCTGCGGCGCTTCAGCCTTTCCACATGCAAAAACAGCAGCAGCAAAATCAGCAGCCCCGGCAGCCCTTCCGCTATGCTCCCCAAATTGCATAGCAGCCGGAACTGCCAGCCGCGCTCGGACAGGCCGTACTTCGCGTGCCGTATGGCAAAGGCGCCCTCGTCCCCTTCGCCCTTCATCGCGGCCATGGTGAGTTCGTCCTCGTCTCCGGCCTGCGCCGCGAACAGGGGCGTTTCGCTCTGGATCACCGCGCGCACGGCGTACTCCTTGCCGCCGCACTCGACACTGTTTCCCAAAACGTTCACGGAGCCGAACAGCTCATAGGCCAGCCGTTCGTCCAGTATGCAGCCGTCCCGGTCGTCCTCCTGCAAGGCGGGCGACTGGGGCAAAAGCAGCTGCAGGTCGCCTTTATACAAGAGCATGTCCACGCTTATCGCCCTGTGGGTCGCCGGGTCCTGCAAGCGGGCGTCGTCCATCTGCGCATACAGCGCGAAGTCGCGGGACGTGTCCGCCTTCTCCTCCGTATCGAGGAAGTCCTCGTAATCCGCGCCTGTCAGGGAGGAGGCGCTGAAGTGACAGATCCCGCCGTACCTTTCCAGCCGCGCCTGCGCCATGGCCCCGTACAGCCAACACCAGAGTGCCAGAAGGAGCAGGGACAGCCGCCAGAGGCCCCGGAGCAGCCGCTTCCCTTCCTCGCGCCAGGGAAAGCGCAGGAGGCGCCGCAGGGCGTTCCCCGCCCTTCCCTCTTTCTTTTCCTTTTCCTCGGGCATGGCTTCAGCCTCCCAGGCGCACGCGGTCGCCCTCGCGCAGCACGCGGGAGGAGCCGGTCACGATCTGCATATTCCGGTTAAGGCTCACGTCCACCGCCGCCATGGACTCGTTGGAATCCAGCACCTCCACGTCGATGCGGTAGAGCGTGTGCTCCAGCCCCAAGGCGGTCTGGGACTCCTGCACGGCGAGTATGTACCGCTGCATGCCGTCCGTGCGCAGGGCGGAGATGGGGACCAGCGTATCGTAATTCTCGCTGGTCAGGCGGATAACGCCCTGCGCGCTCTGTCCGGGAAGCCCCGCGGCCTCCTCCATATAAGCGGTGAGCTCATAGGCGTCCTCCGCTTCCCGGCTGGGCGTGAGAGAGGCGACGGTCAGCTCCATCGCATCCTCCCTGCCCGGCAGCGTCACGGACAGCTTGTCGCCCACGGCGATGCGCTCCGCCTGGGTTCCCGGGACCGTGGCCTCAAAACGCAGGTCGTGCAGGTCGTTCAGGTAGAACAGGGCCTGCGAGTCCGTGCGCCTGCCCACCGCGGCGGCGGTGGAGGTGATCACGCCGGACATGGGGGACAACAGCTTCCCGTCCTCCTCCAGCAGCGCCTGCAGGTCCTGGATCTGCTGGGTGAGCTCGTCCGCCTGCAGCTGGTACAGCTCCTTCGAGGCGTCCGCGGGCAGGGCCTTTTCCGAGTCCTCGATGAGGCGGGCGTAGGTGTTTTCCACGTCCAGCTTCGCCTGCTGGGCCTGTTCCAGGGCGCGCTCCTTTAGGGCGATGGCGTTTAGGTAACTGCCCTCCGTCACCTTGGAATAGATCTCCGGCGCAGTATACATCTGGTAGCGGCGCAGGTCCTCCTGCGCCATTTCCAGGTCCTTCTGCGCGTATTCGATGGCCTTGTCCGCCGCGAGCAGGGCGCTTTCCTGATCCTCCAATACGCGCCTGCTGTTCGTCTCCTGCTCCTCGTACAGCCGGGACCGTTCTCTCTTGGCGGCCTTGAGCTGCACCTGCGTCTCTTCCAATTGGCGCTGGGCGTCCTTTAACTCTTCAAGGATCGGCTCCTGGTCGTAGATGAGCAGAACGTCGCCCTTCTCCACCCAGTCGCCTACGCTTACGGGCATTTCCGTCACCAGCATGCCGCTCTCCCCGCTCACGCCCACGTCGCCGCCGGCTACGAGATATCCGTCCAGCTTGAACTCAAAGCGCAGGGACCCGCTTCCGGGCGAGCTTGTCCTGACCAGCGCGACGGTCATGCCGTCCGCGACGCGGGCCAGCAGCGTGCAGACGATCATGAGCAGCAGCAGCCAGAACAGCCCCCGCAGCGCTTTTGTCTTGACCATGCCGCGCTGCGTTTCGGAGATCTCCTTGTTCCAGGCCTGTTTGATCATGGACATATCCGTCCGCCTCCTTGCAAATTGGGGGAAAGCTCTACTCCTTCAGCGCGCTGGCCAGTATGCCCTGTTCCAGATAGCTTTGCCCATAGAGGAAGATAAGCAGCGAGGGCAGAAGCGTCAGCACCGAGGCCGCCATGGCCACGCCGGCCATATCCAGCGAGATCTCCGGCAGGAACAGCGACAGAGGCCAGAGGGACTGGTCCTCCAAGAAAGTCATGGGCTGCTCGATGAGGTTCCAGTATTCCATGAAGCTTAAGATCATGGCGGAGGCCACGCCCGCGCTGCCCATGGGCGCGCCTATGGAGACGAACACGCGCATCTCGTTCGCCCCGTCGATCTTCGCGGCCTCCAGGACCTGCCCCGGGATGGCACGGAAGAAGCGGTACATGATGAACACGGGGAAGGGCGAAAAGGCCGCCGGCACCAGGATGGACCAATGGGTGTTGAGCAGCCTCGTGGCCTTTAGCATCAGGTAGTTGGACACCATGGTCACCTGGAAGGGCATGAGCATGAGGATCACATACAGGAGGAACAGCCGCTTCCCCCATCTCCGCTTGTTCCTTGCGAACCACCAGGCCGCGGGCGTGGCCAGCACCAGCTGCAAAAGCAGCGACCCCGCCGCCAGATACACCGAGTTCCAGAACATCACGAAGAACTGGGGGCGGTCCAGCAGCAGCTCCACATATTGCTGCAGCGTGGGGAATTTTGGCACGAACTCCCAGGATACAAAGCCCTCGCCGCCGCTGAGCATCGGGGACAGGAGCTGGCTCAGCTCCGCGGAGTGCGTGAGCGACCCGGAGAGCAGCAGCAAAAGGGGCAGGAACACGAACAGGCACAGAAGCGCCGGAAACAGGAGCGCAAGCTCCGCTACCCGTCCTTTCTTCATTCGTCCTCCCTCCCCTCTTCCAGCACGCCGCGCAGGCAGAGGATGAGGGCCAAAATGGCCAGCGACACCAGCACGGACGCGGCGGCCAGCCTGTCCATATCCAGGTCGCGGAACCAGTTGTTGAACAGGTGCTGCAGCTGGTAGATGCTGTCGTGGGGATAGCTGCCCGCAACCAGATAGGCCTCGCGGAACACCTTGAAGGCGTTGACTAAAGACAGGACCAAAATGGTGTAGAGCGTGGGCAGCAGCAGGGGGAGCGTTATGTGCAAAAAGGTGCGCAGGCCGTCCGCGCCGTCCACCCGGGCCGCCTCGAACAGGGAGTCCGGGATGGAGGCAAGGCCCGCCAGCCAGAGCAGCATGGTATAGCCTAGGTTCTTCCAGATGTAGCTGCCCACCAGCACCCAGAAGGCGCTGCCGCCGTTCATCCAGGAGACGGCGGGATGCCCCAGGGCCTCCAGCAACCCGTTGAGAAGGCCCTGGTCGCTGAACAGCAGCTTCCAGACGAACACCACGGAGGCCACGGGGACCGCCATGGGCAGCAGAAAGCTGGTCTTAAACAGCTGTGCCGAGCGGGGCCTAAAATACAATGTCAGCGCCACGAGCAGGGACAGAAGCAGCAGCAAGGGGATGCAGGACCCCAAAAACCTGCCCGTATTGGCTGCGGCCAGCTGAAAGGCGTCGTTGGTCAGCACGGAGCGGTAGTTCTCCAGCCCCACGAAGCGGCCGCCCAGGGCGCTAAAGAAGGAGCGGCGCACCACGTCGAAGAAGGGGATGAGCACAAAGCCCGCCATCCCCAGAAGGCTGGGCAGCAGGAACATTAGGCTCGTCTGCTTCGCGTCCCCGAACAGCAGCCCCTTCATGCGCCGCTTGAGCGCTTGTTTTCTTTGCTCCATCTCTCCCTCACCGCCCGTCCGTCCATCTGTCTTCGTTCAGGGAACCCAATAGCTGCATTGCTCAGTCGTCGAAGTTCTATTGGATCATCCATTGTAGCATGGATAATCCCTGTGCTTGATTTTTATCAAGAAGATAGCTCCTGCGCAGCCCGAGCATCTCCCTAAAGGACTAATACACCCCATATTAAATACATTAATTCAACTCGTAATCACCCCATACTTAGTAATAATTCTAACCAAAAATCGCTGCGAGAATCGAGGACCTATTGTTAAGCATGGGCAGAATGTAATCCATCCAGCTTTCATCAAATTATAGACATATATCTTAACAGCTACTCATGAATTCTATGTTTTGCTTTCTCATGAACAACTTCCTGTGGGATAATATTTCGCTGGTTTTTTAGTACCCCTAGTCAGAACGGTTATGGAACCATTCAGAGATTGTCTTTTCAAAAAACAACAATCCAAGGTCTAAGTCAAGTTTTGTTGTTCTAAGTGACTGCCTAATCGTTCACATATCCCATCAATAGTTAATAACTTATATTCAATAATATCATACTGGGTGAAACGTATCCCAAACCGTTCTTCCAAAGCGTAGACAAGATATAGTATACCTCGTCCTGGGAGCTTTACTACAGGACCCGTTAAAGGCTCACTTGCATCCAAAGTCTTCCAATTTATATGTGCATTTGGAAATGTTTCCTTCAAACAATCACGCACGATTTGATATATCTTATCTTTATGCATTTTCCTCACCTTTATAATTATATAGCATGAATATCAGCTAAATCAATCAGTGTCTTTTCCGCGTCTTGGCAAAGTCTTTCCATTTCACCCCTTTTTAATGCGCAATACATCCTATTCTCTTTTGTCTTCCTGTTTTCTAATACCTCCTCAACTGCCGATAACGGTTGATAACTCCACACACTCTCAAAATATACATTATGTGCCTCTGAATCTAGCATACTGTTTGAGAAGTGTACCGCATCAGGCACATATCCAAAGCGATATTGAAATACTTTATCTATATAGTCCTTTTTGTCTGGGTCTAAAAACAAATAAGGTGTACAGAGAATAACATAATCTGGCGTTATTGCCTGTGACCACATATAGGCATAAATCCCATATTGACTGGTTTCAATGTCATCGAAGCGTAGCATGCCTCCAGGCAATTGAACAACAAGTAAATCAGGAGTTTCTTCCTCATCAAGGCGCTTTATCCAGTTGTTGATCGCATGTATTTTTTCATGCTCTAAAGCAGGCAATCCCATTAAGCACTCTATATGGGTGTGGAAGCCAAACACGGCTGATTCCTTAGGCTCCATAACCGCTGTGACCTTATAGCCTTTGTTTATAAAGTATGACACAAGGCCAACTACAATATCTGCACTATTCGCATGATCAACAAATTCACCAACAAAAATTATCGAAGCTTTAGGGACATAGAGACGTTGTGGCTTTTGGATATCAAGAGCATTACTGGCCTTATGTTGGGTCAGATCAATGTATTCAACGCCGTTATTAACGCAAATTGCTTTCATTATATTTATATCGTCTAGCTCTATGGCAGAAAAAATATGTTTGCCTGCCATAGCCGCTTGTTTCATTCTTTGCATAATCATTTTCTTCAGCTCATCAGTATAGTTCCCTTCTGGAAATAAGACGGCATTACTAACTAGCAAAGCTTCCTCAAAATCATGGCTTACTCGAAGATTCACTTCTTCTCGACCATCCAGAAAGCTTGCATCTTGTCCATCTAAACCATATCCTATGGGGGAAACTAATCTGACAATTTTCGGAGCATTTGGTATAAAGGTGCAAAATGGAAGCATATTCTCATGAAAAGGATAAACTGTAATCCTCAGATCTTGTTTCATAGTCTTATTTTGCCTTCCTTCGACGTTCAATTAAGCCAATTTCATACATTGCTATTTTATCCCTCAAAAAATCATCTGCTTGCTGCATAACGCCACGGCAGCATTGGTGCTTTTTTTCAATTGAAAAATGGTCTCCTTCTTCAATTTGGGCAGCGCAAACATTGCACCGTAATTGCGCCCAGCAATTCTTACATTCATTTGGCGCTAATTGAGCTACATTGAGCAGCCGCAAACATCTTTCTACATCAAATCCAGTTCCCAAATCGCCAATATTCATAATGTCTGATGTTTCACTGCAGCGTTCACAAGGAAAGAAACGGCCTTTTACATCAACAAATAATCGCAGAATACCGGGTACACATGGGCCACCAGGTGCTATCGTATCAGGGAGTTTCTCTAAAGGTTTCATGCGCATAAGATTCGATTCAAAGGTGTTCAACCGGACCTTATTTAAAGGTGGTATATACTCAGGATCAACGTCTCGAAATTTACTAAAGAGGGCAATAAACTGATTGTAGTTATCTTTTGTCAAAAAATCCTGGGTCGCCATAAAGTCTTCTGCAACATAATGCGTATTAACAACCGATGCCATGGTTCGATCTCGATTAAAAACATCATATTCGACAAATAAAGCTTTGGAGCAATCAACATCATTCTTGGGATCAACAACCATGTTAATCATCATTTTCTCTTGGAATTCAGGGTGTTTATTGATTGCTTGTTGCAGGTTCATAACCACCATATCAAATGTTCCAGTTTTACAATCAGCTAACCGTCGATTTTTGTCGTGAATTTCGCGAGGCCCATCTATACTAATCGTAACATCAAAATCATTTGCCAAGAAAAATTCCACAACCTCATCCGTCAAGATAGATCCATTTGTAGTTATATTGAATCGTAGCTTCCTACCCTCGAACTTCTTCTTGGAGTATTTTACCACTTCCTTTATCAGGGGAAACTCAAGTAATGGCTCTCCGCCATAGAAACTGACCAACGGAGCTGCCACACCGCGCGAATGATCAAAATAAAAATCGATTGCACATAGTGCAGTATCTAACGTCATTTTTTCATTTGTATGTGACCGCTGAGCGTCTGTTTCAAAATTTGAATATGGGCAATAACGACACCGAAAATTGCAATTCTGTGTTACCTGCAAAGTCAATTGCTGTACGCCTGTTTTTAATTTCTCTGGCAAAAACTGTGCCATACCATGAGCAATCTCCTTTGGTCGATTGGCCGATAGATAACCCTTCGCGTTCAGCCTTAATAATTCAGGCGCCAAGCTAAAAGCCCGATTTTCATCTATTTTTTTGCCTACCCAATCAGCTAATACACAGTATGCATTTTTAGTTATGCAAACAACTTCGTTGCGGTTTACATCATAAACATAATAACCCATTGGGGTTTGTATTAGGTGAACAAATGGTATATCCACCAAAGAAGCTCCCATGCTTGATCTCTCCTTCAGTATTTCAAGCATATATGGACATGGTCAGAACATCGCGCTGATGCTAATGCATCTTTGCGAAGTTCCGACCGTTGATGAAAGGGTCTACTTTCTTTCATACAATTGTCCAACGCAGTCACTCGGCCAGGTAGATGTTCAGCCGGTTCTTGAGCTGCTGCAGGGTGGAGTCGAGGTCCGTTTCCCCCAGCAGGTAGGGCAGGGCGAATTCGCGGACCATGGACGCCAGTTCCTCGTCCATCGACGCGGGCGCCGTCAAGGTCCCCAGCTCATCCACAAATCCTTCGACGAACGCCTTGGAGGGGCCCACCCCTTCCGTCAGCCAGACGATGGGCATGGGGTCCGTGCTCTGTATCTCCCAAACGGCCTCTCCCTGCGGATCCTCCTCCAGCGCGTCGATATTGCTTTGCAGTACGCTCTTTACCACCGGGAAGCCCATGTACTCCTCGCCCTCCTGCTGCACTTCCTCGCTCAGCAGCATCGACACGACCTTTTCCGCCTGCTCCCTGTGCCCGCCCTGCGCGTTGATCCCCACGACCGCCTGCGGTTCAAACACATCGCCGAACAAGGCCAGCTCGCCGGGCTTGTCCAGCAGGGCGGAATAGACCGCCTGCAGCCCGCCCATGCCGCCGATCGTGAACGCGCCGCCGCCCACGAAGCCCTCGTGCCAGATGCCCGCCGTGGATACCGCGGTGCCAAAGCCGTAGTTGGTGTCCTCGATGACAGAGTCCTCCTGCCACAGATCGGCCATCCGCTTCATCGCTTCCAGGTCCATGCGGAAAACGTCCTCGTGGTAAGTCTCGCCCTCCACCCAGTCGGGCATGAAGAAGGGGAACCACAGGCGCGTCTGCCCGTTCACGCCCACGTTGATGTCGCGGATGTCCAAGGTCTCCACCCAGTCGGCCAGCTCGGTCAGCGAGGTCATGTTCGGAACGTCCTCGCCCAGCAGGGCCAGCGCGTTGAACCGCGTCGGCACGGCGGGCACGGCGCCGTCCGCCTGCGCATAGGCATGCGTGATGTTTTCAAGCGTATTTTCCGGGATGAGCTGCTTTATGTCGGCCAGTATCCCCTTTTCCATGTAGCTGTACAGCGGCAGGCCGTCCAGGAAAAGAACGTCTGGCCCGGAGCCGGCCAGCAGCTGCGCGGCCAAATTCCGCTGCGCGTCGGCTGCGGGGATGTCCCCATCGGTGCCGACCTGGTATTTGATCTTAAGGGTGGGATCCTTCTCCAGCGCTCTTAGCAGCGTTTGGAAGGCCGTTGAATCCTGAAGGGCGTAAAGGACCAGAGCGTCTTCCTCCTGGGAAGGATCGGCGGCCGCTTCCGCGCTGCCCTGTTCCCCCGGCGTATAGAGCAGGTAGCGCAGCGCGACCGCGCCGTCGGCGCCGGTCTCGTAAGCGACCAGCAAAATGCTGCCGTCCTGCAGCACGTTCAGGGAATCCAGCAACGCCGCTTTGCTTAAAATTGCGCTCTTACACAGCAGCTGCGGTTCCATCGTCTCGACCGGCAGATAATAGAGGCCGGTCTCATTCGCATACAACAGGCCTTTTCCATCCTGCGCAGAGTTGACGGCAAACAGCTGCTGCGGCTCCTGGGGCCAGGCGGAAATAGTCGTTTCCTCAAGAAACTGGCCGTCCTTCAGATCGTAGGCCAATACGCTCCTGGTCCCGGGCCTTAACAGGTAGAGCCGGCCGCCCGCGACCGCCATGTTGCTGACATTCGCCGCATACGATGTTTGATTTAGGTTTGACTGATAAAGTTCTTCCTTCTTTGCCAGATCGACAGCGGTAACGGTAGAGCCTCCCTCGAGCGTCTGGACAAAATAGCAGACCGTGCCGGCCTCGTCAACAAAACAGCGCGATTCGCTGTTGGCATCCCCGGATGCAAGCAGCTGGCAGGCATCGGCATCCCCCGCATAAAGCTGCATTTCGCCGACGACCTGGTCCGTTTCAATGCTTTGACCGCTCCGAAGGACCAGCAGCGTCCCGTCACCGAGCATCTCCATATCTCTTATATAGAAATCGGCTATGTCCTCGTCCTGCAGCCAGCCGTAGCCCTCGACCAGCTCCCAGGCACCACCGTTCCACTTCCAAATATCGTTGTCGGAACTCAAGGCGTAGAGTTCTCCCGCGCTGTTGGCGGAAAAGTTGGCGAGGAAGTATTCTCCCTGTTCGCTTGCAAACAGCTCCGTCTTGTCCTCCTCATGATACGAGGACGCGACCGCAAGCGCCGCTCCATTTCCGTTCATCTCTATCGTTGGAAAATCGCTCTGCGGGCTCTGCGGCCCTTCCGGCTCCGCGGACCTGCAGCCGCCAAGGAGCAGGCACAGGACCAGCAGCGGCAATAGCCTTTTGCACAGCTTCATGAAAATCTCCCTTTCCTTCAGTCGATTCTTCTATAGGCTTAGAAAGCAATGCATTCTCTTGTTTGTGAAGCGATGGGTGCAGTCTTTTTCTATTATTGGGTAATCTTTGTCTCTTGCCTGCGGTACTATCATCAAGGATCATGCAGGAACACTAAACAAAACAGCATCTCGCTCTTTGTGATAATCTTAACCTGAAACATCTCGCCGTTCAAGAACAGGCTGCTCGCAATACCTTTTTCTATCTGGGGAAATAACTTATTTGGATATAGTTTTTTACACCCAAGAATTGTTTGCAACACCGACCCTGGTAGATTCGACTGCAGCCTCGGGGCTTGTCTTCTCAGATGCCTGCGCACTCACTGACAGGGTACTGTTACCAGAACATGCGCAATTGCTGCAAATGCAAGAGCCGCTACAGGCGCCATTACATACACAGTTGGTGGAAACTTCGATAGTAGAGTCTGCTTTGTTCATCTTTTTTCCAAGTTTCATTGTGTGGTTCTCCTTCCCGAGTGAAAATTATTTACCAGATATTTCGGTATTGTGAGCAGCATTGTTGACTACATTCCCAATGCCTTATTTCGGCCATCTTGCTATCTGTTATTATATTAGCACCCACATAAAACATAGTCAATAGCTACTTGGAGATTCCAGGCAGAATTTTCACTGCAATCAGATGTAACGAATCAATTATCCCAAGAAAAAGGCAGAGGCGGATAACGTGCAAGTCCCGAGGTGATTGTCAAGACGGCATATCCAGATTTGCATCAGAACATTCGCCCAGAGCAGGGAAAATCAAATTGCTTTTGTATTGTTAGTTCTTTCTACATCAAAAACAAGTGTTCTAACTACTGTTTTTCTGGAATGTTATCCGTTCAGGCTCACGTAGCAGCATCAGTCTCCTTTCCGCAGTGTCCTGTTTAGCTGTAAATCAGCAGGCAGATAAGTTCTTCCGACTCCGTATCAACAATGTCCATTTTGGGGTAAAACCAGATAAAATATTGAGTTTGCAAATCAGAGCAAAAGATATTGGATAACTCAGATTATGGTTGGTATTATCAATTCGATATATAAATGCTACTCGCTGACACTTATCAATTATTCTACTAATACGCCATTTGTCAGACCGTTCTTTTTGCATGCAGCTTCTATGACATCTCTGAGCGTGACATAACTATCATGTACTATCTAGTCCCCTTCGCCTTCAGTTATACAGATTTATATCTTGATTTTAATAATCTGGAATGTCAAATATTAGTAATACCACCAGTCCGCAATAAATGGCCGAAATATCTATCACTTTGGAATTGGAGGGATTTTATATGCGCCGGCTATTGTCTTGGTTTTCGCTGTTGATCTGCAGCAACAACTATAATATTTTGATTGTCCTATGGTGGCTGTTTTGTAGCCGGTCAAAAAAAGCAATGACCGTATAGCTGGCTACTCCGGCCTCGACCCTGAACTGCCAGTTCAGCATTTCAATGTCCAATTTATCCCAAGTGCGCTTATTGTGCGGCGATTTCTGCCGCATGGTAGGCGCATTTTTGTATATGTAGACCCCCATTACCCGCATTGCCGCGGGCCTCCCGTCGGTCTGGATTCCCCCAAAATTCAGACTGACAGGAGGAAAATACAATGGATGGAAACCATCCGAAAGAGATTGACCCGCGGCCAAAGCGACGGCGGGCAAAGGACAACCCTTATGAGATTTACACGGTTGGGATACATACCGACCAGCCGCATTACTTTATTGCCTTTACGGATTATGGAGGCGTCCACCACGAAATAGAGATCGACAAGGCCCTGTTTGAAACGCTCAACCGGTTTGAGCTGGACGACCTTTC
>CANQPP010000060.1 GCA_947625765.1 uncultured Clostridia bacterium | reverse complement strand
CAGCTTAATGATAACAGATCCGGTTGCATCCTTCTATTCTTTTTCCCTATGTCCAAGATCTATTGTAGTCCTACAGGTTCCCCAATATCGGGGACCCGGGCGTCCTTGACTTTCGTCAAAGCGTGGTGTATATTGGACGGAACTTCCCGCCTTTGAAACGCGGGAGGAGAAGGAGGCGGACCACATGCGGAAACCGGAACACCTGAGGAAGGGCGACACCGTGGCCATCGTGAGCCTCTCGTCGGGGCTGCTCGGCGAGCCCTGGGCCATCCACAAGCTGCATCTGGCGAAGAAGCGGCTGGAGGAGGACTACGGGCTGCACGTGCAGGTCATGCCCAACGCCCTCAGGGGCGTCGAGTACCTGGACCGCTGCCCGGAGGCCCGCGCCGACGACCTGATGCAGGCGTTCCGGGATCAAAACATCAGGGCGGTCTTTAACGCCATCGGCGGGGACGATGCGATCCGCCTGCTGCCGCATGTGGATCTGGACGTGCTCCGGCAAAACCCCAAGATCTTCACGGGCTTTTCCGACACCACCACCAACCACTTCATGCTGTACAAGGCGGGCGTCGTTTCCTACTACGGCGCCAGCGTGATGACCAACTTCTCCGAGTACGGCAGGATCAACGACTACACCGCCCGGATGATCCGCGACACGCTGTTCGAGCCCAAGGCGACGCTGGACATCCCCTGCGCGCCCTACTGGTACGACGACGAGGACGAGAAAATTCGGTGGGACGAGAAGAACATCAACGTGCTCACGCCCTACCACCCGGAGCGGATCGGCTACGAATCGGCGGGCGAGGGCGCAGCGGAGGGCGAGCTGCTGGGCGGCTGCGTGGACGTGTTCGTAAACCTGCTGGGCACCTCCCTCTGGCCGCCGCTGGACGAGTGGAAGGGGAAGATCCTGTTCCTTGAGACCAGCGAGGAGGATATGTCGGTGGAGAGCCTCAAGGCCTATCTGCGCAACTTCGCGGCCCAGGGAATGTTCGAGCTGCTCCGCGGCATCCTTGTGGGCAAGCCCGCCCGCCGCAGCAGGTACGAGCCCTACAAGGAGGCGTTTAAGACCGTGGTGGGCAGGGAGGCCGGGCATCCCGAACTGCCGATCCTGTTCAACGTCAACTTCGGACACGCCAACCCCATCGGCATACTCCCCTACGGCGTTAAGTGCAGGCTGGACGCGGACAAAAAGACGCTGACGCTCTTAGAGCCCGCGACCGCCTGATCTTAAGGTCCAAAATGGAGAAACATAAACAGAAGTCAAGCGCTCCGGCGAAGAATCGCCGGAGCGCTTGTGTGCGTGATGTATGATCGAAGCGGGCTCAGTCGTCCCAGCCCAGCAGGTCCTTTTCCTGCAGGAAGGCCTCCTGCAGCTCCATGTAGGCGTCCACCAGGGCGGCGATCTGCATGGAGCGCTCCTCGTTCGCGCCGGTCAGGCGGCAGAGGTCCTCGTCGATGTACTCGAAGGCGTCGTCGTCATCGTAATAGCTGCTCCCCGGCGTGCCGTCCTCGCGGATCACGTCGTTTTCCCGCATGTAGCGGAAGTCGGCGTCCACGGCCAGGCGCAAAAGGGAGGAAAGCTCCGTGGGGCTGAATGGACGGCGCACGCCCTTGTCGATGCGCTTAAGGAAGTATTCCATCGCTTCCTCGACGTTGTAGCCCTCCATTTCAGGCCTCCATCAGCGCGGTCAGCGCCGCCAGCGACTCCTCGAAGGCGCACATGCACTGCTCCACGACCTCGGGCTTCTCCATATCCAGACCCGCGTCGCGCAGCACGTCCAGCGGGTTCTTGCTGCCGCCCGCCGCCAGGAAGGACAGGTAGTTCTGCCTCTCCTTTTCGCCGCCGCCAAGAATGGAGCGGGAGAAGGCCACCGCGGCGGAATAGCCCGTTGCGTACTGGTAGACGTAGAAGGCGTTGTAGAAGTGGGGGATGCGCAGCCACTCGTAGGGGATGAAGTCGTCCATCACCATGTCGGGGCCGTAGTAGAGGGTGTTGAGCTCCGCATACACCGCGTTCAGCTTCTCGCGGGTGAGGCTCTCGCCGGCGGCGGCCATCTCGTGGGCCTTGCGCTCGAACTCGGCGAACATCGTCTGGCGGAACACCGTGCCGCGGATCTGCTCCAGGGCGTGGTTGTACAGGGCCATCTGGCTGGTCTTGTCGGTCAGGACCTTGAGCATGTGGTCCTGCAGCAGGGCCTCGTTGGTGGTGGAGGCGATCTCCGCCAGGAACAGCGGGTAGCCCGCGCAGGAGTAGGGCTGGTTCTTGTCCGCATAGAAGGAGTGCATCGAGTGGCCCAGCTCGTGGGCCAGCGTGTAGATGGAATCCAGGTTCTCGCTGTAATTCATCAGCACGTAGGGGTGCACGCCGTAGCTGCCCCAGGAGTACGCGCCGGAGGTCTTGCCCTGGTTCTCGTAGACGTCGATCCAGCCGTCGGTGAAGGCGTGGGACAGGTCCTTTAAGTATTGCTCGCCCAGGGGATGCAGGCCCTCCTGCACGATCTTGGCCGCCTGCTCGAAGGGCACGCCCAGCTTGGCCTCCGGGACGATGGGGGTATACAGGTCGTAATAGTGGATCTGGTCAAGTCCCAAAGCCTTCTTGCGCAGGGCCACGTACTTGTGCAGGGCGGGCAGGTGGCGATGCACGGCCTCCACCAGGGAATCGTACACCGAGGCGGGGATGGCATTGGGGTAGAGGGAGGCGCTCAAGGCGGAGTCGTAGCCGCGGGCCTCGGCGTAGAACAGGTCGGCCTTGACGGAGGCAGCGTAGGCGGCGGCGATGGTGTTGGAGAAGGCCTTATAGGTATTGTACAGCCCCTCGTAGGCCTCCCGGCGCACGCGGCGGTCGCGGCTCTCCAGCAGGGGGATGTAGCGGCCGTGGGTGATCTCCACGTCCTCGCCGTTTTCGTCCTTGATGACGGGGAAGCGCAGGTCCGCGTCGGAGAGCATGGAGAAGATGGTGTCGGGCGCGGCGGTGATCTCGCCCGCGGCGGCCAGCAGCTTTTCCTGCTCGGGGGAGAGGGTGTGCTTTTCCAGCCACAGCTCCCTTTCCAGCTGGCGGCGGTATTCCTTGAGCCCCGGCTCCTGGTCGATGAAGGCCTTCACCTTTTCGCTGCCCAGCTGCATAAGCTCGGGGCTGAAGAAGGCGGTCAGCGTCTGCAGGCGCACCATCAGGCTCATGGCGCGGTCGGCCATGCCCTGGTAGAGGGAGTTGCCGTTGTCCTCGTCCCTGCGCATGCGGGCGTAGGAGAAGAGGCGCTCCACGGTCATCTCGGCTTGTTCGATGGTCCTAAGGGCGTTCAGGAGCCCTTTGGGGCTGCCCAGCGTGCCGGACAGGGCGGAAAGAGACGGCAGCTCCTTCTGCTGGCGGGCGAAGGTCTCCTCCCAAAGCTCGTTGGTGGCGAAGATGTCTTCCAGGCGCCACATGTAGTTCTTATCCGCCTGGGCTCTGGTCTTTTGCAGCATGGTGGTTCGTCAGATCCTTTCTTGATGGGTGCGTAAAAAGTCGGGGGATGAGGCCCCTTGGTTCTTGATGAAGTAAAAGGCGCGGTTTAGTTCTTGAGGGAATGGATGGGCGCGGGGATGCGTCCGCCTCTGGCGATAAAGTCCTTCGCGCTGCCCTTATGCACGGGCATCACGGGGGCCTGTCCCAGCAGGCCGCCAAAGACCAGCTCCTCGCCCACGCCCTTGCCCACGGCGGGGATCACGCGCACGGCGGTGGTCTTGTTGTTGACCATGCCGATGGCGGCCTCGTCCGCGATGATGGCCGAGAGCGTGCTCTCGTCCGTGTCGCCGGGCACGGCGATCATGTCCAGGCCCACGGAGCAGACGCAGGTCATGGCCTCCAGCTTGTCCAGCGTCAGCGCGCCGCAGCGGGCTGCCTCGATCATGCCGATGTCCTCGCTGACGGGGATGAACGCGCCCGAAAGCCCGCCCACGTGGGAGGAGGCCATGACGCCGCCCTTCTTCACCGCGTCGTTGAGCAGGGCCAGGGCGGCGGTGGTGCCGTGGATGCCGCATCTCTCCAGGCCCATCTCCTCCAGTATGTGCGCCACGGAGTCGCCCATCGCGGGGGTGGGGGCCAGGGAGAGATCCACGATGCCGAAGGGCAGGTCCAGCCGCCGGGAGGCCTCCCGGGCGACCAGCTGGCCCATGCGGGTGATCTTGAAGGCCGTGCGCTTGATCTCCTCGGCCACCACGTCGAAGGGCTGGCCGCGGACGGCCTTGAGCGCCTGCGCCACCACGCCGGGGCCGGAAACGCCCACGTTGATGGCCTCATCGCCCTCGCCCACGCCGTGGAAGGCCCCGGCCATGAAGGGATTATCCTCCACGGCGTTGCAGAACACCACCAGCTTTGCGCAGGCCAGGCCGTCGCTGTCGCGGCTGCGCAGGGCCGCCTCGCGGATCACCTTGCCCATCAGGGCCACCGCGTCCATGTTGATGCCGGCGCGGGTGCTGCCCACGTTGACCGAGGAGCAGACCAGCTCCGTTTCGCACAGGGCCTCCGGGATGGAGCGGATGAGCTTCTCGTCGCACAGGCCCATGCGCTTGTGCACCAGGGCCGAATAGCCGCCGATGAAGTTGACGCCCACCGCCTTGGCCGCCCGGTCCATGGCCTTGGCGATGGCAACGGGGTCCGCGCCCTCCAGGATCAGGGACACCGGGGTCACGGAGATGCGCTTGTTGACGATGGGGATGCCGTAGTCGGCCTCGATCTCCTCGCCCACGCGCACCAGGTTCTCCGCCTTTTTGCAGATGCGGTCGTACACCGCCTGCGGCAGGGAAGCGGGGCCTGCGCTCAGGCACGGCAGGAGGGACAGACCCAATGTGATGGTGCGGATGTCCAGCTTCTGCTCGGAGATCATCTTGTTGGTCTGTAGAACGTCGCTCAGATTCAGCATGGCGTCACACCCTGTGCATGGCGTCGAAGATGTCCGAGTGCTGCATGCGGATCTCCATGTGCATGCTCTCGGCCAGCGCCATGAGCCTTTCCCGCACCTGCGCGAAGTGGGACCCCTGGTCGGACAGCTCCACCAGCATGATCATGGTGAACATGCCGCCCATGATGGTCTGGGAGATGTCCAAAATGTTGACGTTTTCCTCGTAGAGCAGGGAGGAGACGTGGGCGATGATGCCCGTGCGGTCCTTCCCAAGGACGGTGATGACGGCTTTCATTTAGTCGTGCTCTTCCTTTCTGTTGTCGGTGTCGGGATCATCCGGCCCGGTATAGACATAACCCTCCTTTTCGACCCGCCGGTCGAAGTAGAGGAGGATGAAGAAGCTGTGCGTAAGGGGATAGAGCGCCGCCCCGCAGAGTATGGCAAAGGGCGTGGGCAGGCCGTAAAAAAGAAGCAGATAGAGGTCAAGCGCCGCGCAGGGCAGGCAGCAGAGCAGGATGAAGAGGCGCATAAGGGCGGTGCCTGCGACAAGCTGTACAAAGCGGCTCTTGAGCGTCATAAGGGCGCGCGCCATGGCGGCAAAGCCCCAGCGGTTTTCCTCCGCGCCCTTCTGCAGGGCGCCGAAGTAGAGGGCCTCCACCGCCGAGACCGCGAGCAGGGCGAGAAGCCCTAGAAAAAGGAGCAGCGCCCAGGGGGCGAAGGCGGCGGGCAGGAGCTCAAAGGCCGGGTAGGCGAAGGCGCCCAGGGCCGCAAGGGCCGCCAGCGGCAGGACGCAGAGCAGGACGGAGAGCAGCCGAAGGAGCGCCTCCCGGCAGAGGGCGGCCACGATGGCCTGCCAGCGGCGGCCGTCGAGCTCCCGGAAGCGCTGCAGGTAGGAGCGGCGCTCCCGGCCGTGCCAGCCGTCCGCGTACAGGGCAAGCAGGCGGGCGTCCAAAAAGGGGCGCAGCACCAGGGACAGCAGGCAGACAAGCCCCAGCCCCACAAGAACGGCGCCTAAGAGGAACAGCGGCAGGTCGAAATCGGGCGCATAGATGCAGTCCAGAAAGCCGTACCAGATCGAGCGCAGGTTGTGGAGCAGGTGCGGCAGGACGAAGGGGCCCATGCCGCGGGCCTGGTCGAACATCCGGGCGAGCTTTCCCCAGAGGTCCCCGGCCGCAAAGTAGACAAAGGCATACAGCCCCAGGGCGGGCAGGGCCCGATAGAGCAGCGTAAACGGCAGGCTCTCGGGAAAGAGACGGCCCAGCTGGGAAACGCTTTGCTCCATCAGCTGCCGAAAGCTGCGCCTGTGCGTCATGGGGTCTCTCCTTTCCTTGTCCGTGGGGTCGTTGAGGGCTTATACAGGGCCTAGCGGCGGATATGCGCGATGAGCAGGCGGATGAGGTTCAGGCACGCGGACAGGGCCAGGCAGACGCCCAGCACCAGCGCGAACAGGCCCGAGACCGAATCCGGCGCGAACAGGCAGAAGCAGCCGCCCAAAAGATAGGGCAGGGCAGAGACCAGGATGGCCCACCAGGCGCGCTCGCGGCCGCGGCGGCGGCGCAGGGCCTCGACCAGGTCGCAGAGGAACAGCGCCAGGAGCCAGACGCCCAGGAGCAGGGGAAGCAGCCACACCGCGGCCCACTGCAGGATCAGCACCAGCACGCCGCCCAGCGTGAGCACGATGGGGCTCAGAGGCAGGGGCGCGGCCTCGCCGGCGCGCACGTCCAGCCAGTAGCGCACAAGGCCGGCGATGCCCAGCAGGAGCAGCACCGCCGCGGCGATCTGCATCAGCCGCGCGAAGGCGGACTGCTGGAACACGATCAGGGAAATGCCGAAGACAAGCGCCAGGAGCTGGACCACCAGGTAACTCTTTTCGTCCCGGGACATAAAAAGTCTCCCTCCTTCTCCGTACTTGTTCCTAGTATAGCATAGTCCGGGCCCAAATGAAGGAAGTGTTTTGTAAATTGTCAAAAAGAAACCGCGGGGGCGGACGGTCCCTTTCGGGGATTTTCCAGTGGAGAAGGCGGGGCCGCGTTTCCTTTCCAAGGATTTCTGGGGAGAATAGACTGCCCGTGATCTTTGGAAAAAAGAAACGGCGCGGCGCAACTTCTCATTCAGGGAAAATTCCGAGGGGAAAAAGGCACTGTGAACCCCATAGGAAAAGAACGGCGCAGCCATTCCTTCCCTTTCGGCGATTTCCGGGAGGAAAGCAGCTCTTGACGATCGACGGCAGTCCTCTGAAAAACGCTGCGGTTTTCTGGAAAAAGAAACGGCGCGGCGCACCTTCTCTTCCGGAAATTGCCGGGAGAAACGGCGGCCGCGCCGCTTGGCTGCGGGTTCTTACTGCACGCTCTGGGCGCGGATCTGGGCGCGGGAGATCTTGCCCGAGACGGTCTTGGGCAGGGCCTCCACGTAGCGCACTACGCGGGGGTACTTGTAGGGCGCGGTCATCTTCTTGACGTACTGCTGAAGCTCCTTGGTGAGGGCTTCGCTTCCCGTAAAGCCGGGGCTTAGGACGATGGTCGCACAGACCACCTGGCCGCGGATGGGGTCGGGCGCGGCGGTGATGGCGCACTCGTGCACGGCGGGGTGGGTCAGCAGCACGGACTCGATCTCGAAGGGCCCGATGCGGTAGCCGGAGCACTTGATCACGTCGTCGTTGCGGCCCACGTACCAGTAGAAGCCGTTCTCGTCCATCCAGGCCACGTCGCCGGTGTGGTAGACGCTGTCGTAGCCGCGCTGGAACCTGCCGTCCTGCAGGTAGCCCACGATCAGGCCCGGAGGCGACTGCTCCGCCAGGCCGCGGATGACGATCTCGCCCTCCTCGCCGATGCCGCACTCGTTACCGTCCTTGTCCACGATGGCGATGTCGTACAGGGGAGAGGGCTTGCCCAAGGAGCCGGGCCTGGGATCGAACCAGGGGAAGTTGGCCACCAGCACGGTGCCCTCGCTCTGGCCGAAGCCCTCGTGGATGGGCAGGCCGGTCAGCCGCTGGAACTCGCGGTTGGCCTCCGGCGCCAGGGGCTCGCCGGCGGTGCAGCAGTGCCGCACGGAAAGGAAGTCGCGGCGGGTGAGCCCTTCCTTCATCATGAAGCGGTAGATGGTGGGCGGCACGCACACGGTGGTGGGCTGCTCGGTGGCGATCACGTTGATGAGGTTGCGGGCGTTGAACTTGTTGTCCATATCGTATCCCAGCACCGCGGAGCCGGAGATCCACTGGCCGTAGATGCAGCCCCAGCCGAACTTGGCCCAGCCGGAGTCGGAAACGGTCAGGTGCAGGCCGTTGTTCTCCACGTGCTGCCAGAAGCGGGCGGTGACGATGTGGCCCAAGGGGTAGGTCTGGTCGTGCACCACCATCTTGGGCATGCCCGTGGTGCCGGAGGTAAAGTAGATGATGAACAGGTCGCTGTTCTTAAGCTCGGGGGCAACGAACGCCTCCCCGGCCTGCTCGATGCCGGCGCTGTAATCCAGCCAGCCTTCCCTTTGGCCCCGGCAGATGCCCTTCCAGCCAAGCCCCGGGCAGCTGGGGGCCGCCTGGTCGATCTGCTCTAAGATCCATTCTTCGTTGGTGGCGATGATGCCGCGGATGTCGGCGGCGTTGACGCGGTAGGCGATGTCCTTGGCGGTCAGCTGTATGCTGGCGGGGATCAGCGCCACGCCCAGGCGGTGCAGGGCCAGGGCGGTGACCCAGTACTCCCAGTTGCGCTTGAGGATCAGCATCACCTTGTCGCCCTTTTGCAGGCCCAGCCCCTGCAGGTAGCTGGCCGCCTTCTTGCTCAAGACGGACATTTCGGCAAAGGTGAACTCCCGCCTGTTCCCGTGGTCGTCCAGCCACACCAGGGCGCGCTTTTCCGGCTCGGCCTCGGCCCAGGCGTCCACCACGTCCCGGGGGAAGCTGAAGCGCTCTGGCACGTGCAGCTCGTAGTTTTCCTTAAAGTCCTGATAGGAGTCGAAGTTGGTCCGGCTCAGCAGCTTTGACAGAAGCATGTCGTTTTCTCCCTCCAGTTGGTTTTATTGGGAATAAAAACCCCCCGTCCTGCTTTTAGGACGAGGGGGGATCATTCTCGCGGTACCACCTAAATTCGCTTCCCCTTATCCGCCTGTAAACTGACGGCGCGGAAGGGGATGCGCTCTTCTCTTTAGGACACGGACGCCTGAGTTTAAGGGCCTATGTCCCGCCCGTTCGCTAACGCGGGGCCCCGCGTTGCGGCCTACTGAGGAACGAAAAGGCGTTCTTCGCGTTCAGCCGCACGGCTCCGGGACTACTTCCCTCCGCTGCCTGCAGGGCGTTTTCAGCTGCCCGCCCCTCTCTTTGCCAGCCAGTATGAAGGTACTCCTTCCCATCAAAGCCTTTGAGATATGGAGTTGTTGATGTTTATCTTATCCCGTTTCCGCCCGCTTGTCAAGGACGGCAATGTTAAAATCAGCGCAGGGAGGGGTCCGGGTACTTGGCCCGCGCGCCGCCGATGAGCGGCGGACGGGTGTAGGCCGCGACCAGGTGCGCCTCGCCTATGGCTTTTGTTTCCAGCCGCAGGGGCACCGCCACGCGGCGCAGGTGCATCCCGATGAGCGTATCTCCTATGTCAAGCCCCGCCTTGGCCTCAACGGTCTCGGCCACGAAGGGGTCGGACAGGTGAGCATAATACGCGGTGGACAGGGAGCCGCCCGCGTGGGGCTGGGGCAGCACGCAGACCTCGGTGAGGCCGTGTTTTTCCGCCGCCTCGCGGGGCAAAACCAGGGCGCGGTTCAAATGCTCGCAGCACTGGGTGACCAGCACCGCGCCGAAGGGCTTTAGGCCTTCCAGCAGGCCGGACAGGACCTCCCCGGCCGTCTCCAGCGTGCCGGCGCTGCCGATCCGCTGCCCCTGCACCTCCGAGGTGGAGCAGCCCACCACCACCAGGTCGCCGGGCCGGATGTGCCCCTTTTCGCACAGCTCCCGGGCCGCTGCCGCACTGGCCTCACGTACATTCTGAAGGGACATATCTTAGGACTTCCTTTCCTGAACATCAAAAGGCGGACGATGACCCCACGGAGGGTTTTTCCGCACGCCCCCTAGTATACCACCACGCGGCAGAAAACGCCAGAGCTTCAAAGGCGGAAAAACACGTTGACAAAGGCGGCGGCGGATAGTAATGTTTAAGAAACGGAAAAGAGAAGGGGGGAAGGGCCGTGGACAGCGCGTTCCGCCGCTTGCAGCTGCCGCAGAGGGCGCGGCTTTTGATGGTCTCGGACATCCACGGCAGCCTCTCCCTGCTGCGCGCCCTGCTCAAAAAATGCGAATACGACCCGGAGCGGGACTTCCTCTTTCTCTTGGGCGACTTCATCGAAAAGGGAAAGGAGTCCTCGGCGGACTGCCTGCGGGCGATCCTCCAAATGGAGCGGGAGCTGCCGCACGTGTATTTGACGCAGGGCAACTGCGACAACATCCGCTGGATGCTGGACCTGCCGGACGGGGACTTCCGCAGCCTCATCGAGGATAGACAACGCAACAGCATCCTGAAAAGCTGGATGGACGAGGACGGGCTTTCCTTTGCGGCAAGCTCCATCCCCGCGGTCAAGGCGGCCCTGCTGCAAAGGCACAAAAGCGAGATCGACCACCTGCTCTCCCTGCCCCTGCTCATCGAGACGGACGAGCTGCTGCTCAGCCACAGCGGCGCGGCGGCGGACGTTCGCGCCTCTACCCGGCACGACTGCGTGAAGAACGACGACTTCTTCTTCCGCTCCTTGGGTTACGACCGCTGGTTCGTGTTCGGCCACATGCCCGCGCAGAACTTCCATGACAGCTGCACCGGGAACCCGCTGCTGGACAGGCGGCGGAGGCTGGCGGCCATAGACGGCGGCAACGCCATCAAGCGCTTTGGCCAGCTCAACGCGCTGATCGTGCACAAGGACGGCGGGGAGCTTATCTTTGAAACGCGCTTTGCCGACCCAAGCCCCAAGGCCCGCGCCTTGCGGGACGTCATTGGCCTGCCGGAGAGCGGCACCTGCTGCGCGGACTTCTTCTGCAGGCAGGTGGAGCGCGTCCTGTCCGTGAACGCGCACTTTACACTCTGCCGCATGAAGAACAGCGGGCGGAACAGCTATGTGAAGAACGAATGGTTGGAAAGGCGGGACGGCGGGCTGACCGTCCGCTGCGCCTGCTCCCAGGAGTTCCCCGCGTTACGGAAGGGGCAGGAGGTCTACCTGTTGGAGGACAAGCTGTCCGGATACGACCTTATCAAGACGGAGGACGGGCGCGTGGGCTGGGTCGAGAAGGGCGCGCTGGGCCCCGTATAAGGGGATACACCTTCTAAAGAAAGAAGGAAATCGATGCTATGCCGACATGGACGCTGGAAAGCCCCAACGCGCGCCACTACAAGGCGCTGATGCGCGTGGACAGGGATTTTGAGGCCGCGGGGGAGGAACCCTACTGCGGGGTGCAGAGCAAGCCGGGCTTCTGGCTCTGGCTGTGGACGCTGCGCGAGCAGGCCAGGCCGGAGGCCGTGGAGCTGGGCGCCAACCCCAACGAGATCTACTTCCTGGTGAACGAGCAGGGGGACATCTGCGCCTGCGGCCAGTTCCGCCCCTTGGACACCGAGGACGTGCTCACCTGGGCGGGGCACATCGGCTACTCGGTGCCGCCCTCCCTGCGGGGAAGGGGATACGCGCAGGAGCTGCTGCACCGCCTGCTGGACCTGGCCTTCGAGCGCGGGCTGGAAAGGGTGCTGCTCACCTGCGACGAGGACAACGCCCCCTCCCGGCACGTGATCGAGAAGGCGGGCGGCCTGTACGCGGGCAGCTACCGGGAAAGGGGCTACAACAAGCGGCAGTACTGGTTCTACAACAGAAAATAAAGGCTCGAAGGAGGAAGAACAAATGGAGAGATACGCCTGGAAGGGCTACGTGAAGGAAGGTTGCCTGCAGGAGTACAAGCGCCGCCACGACGAGATCTGGCCGGAGATGACGGCGCTCTTGAACCAGGCGGGCATCCGCAATTACAGCATCTGGAACATCGGAAACGAGCTGTTCGGCTACTACGAGTGCGACAGCGTGGAGCGCGCCTTGGCGGTGCAGGCGGAAAGCCCGGTGGTCAAGCGCTGGGACGCCTACATGGCGGACATACTCACCATGGAGACGGACGAGCAGGGCCGGCAGGCGCAGCTCAAGCAGATGTTCCTGCACAAGGGCGAGCCCGCCGAGCCGTCGGAGGGCTGATAAAGGGATATAGCCTGCATCTTTTTCAAAAACAAGGGGAGAAAAAAGAAAGCCCCTTGGAAATAAACAACTCAGGAGGGGACCCAAAGATGAAGACCATGAAGGCACAGATCATGACGAAGCTGGGACAGATCGAGCCCGGCGAATGGCCCATGCCGGAGCCTAAGCCCGGCGAGGCGCTGGTGCGCGTCAAGTCCGTGGGCATCTGCGGCAGCGACGTCCACTACTTCCACGACGGCGGCATCGGCGACTGCAAGGCGGAACCGCCGTTCCTGCTGGGCCACGAATGCGCGGGCGAGGTCGTGGGCCTGGGCGAGGGCGTGACGGAGCTGAAGATCGGCGACCGCGTGGCGCTGGAGCCCGGCATCCCCTGCGGCAAGTGCGAGATGTGCATGACCGGCCGCTACAACCTCTGCCCGGACGTGATCTTTTTCGCCACGCCGCCGGTGCAGGGCGTGCTCTGCGAGTACGTCTGCCACCCGGCGAGCCTCTGCTTCAAGCTGCCGGACGAGCTGGACTTTGAGGAAGGCGCGCTGATCGAGCCGCTGGCCGTGGGCTTCCACGCCGCCATTTTGGGAAACGCCCGCGTGGGCAGGAGCGCGGCCATCTTGGGCAGCGGCTGCATAGGGCTGGTGACGCTGATGGCCTTAAAGGCCATGGGCGTGACGGAGCTGTACATGGCCGACGTTCTGGACAACCGCCTGCAGGTCGCGCGGGACCTGGGCGCCGTGACCGTGAACGCCGCCCGGGAGGACTCTACCCGCTTTATTATGGAAAAGACCGGCGGCCGCGGCGTGGACCTGGTGTTCGAGGCCGCGGGCAGCCCTTCCACCATCCTGCAGACGGCCTCGCTGGTCGCCCGCGGCGGCATGGTGGTGCTCATCGGCCTGAGCGCGCAGGGCGTGCTGCCCTTCGACCTGGGCACGCTGATGAACAAGGAGGCCGAGGTCAAGACCGTGTTCCGCTACCGCAACGTGTACCCGCTGGCCATCGAGGCGGTGCGCTCCGGCCGCGTGGACGTAAAGCGCCTGGTCACCAACCGCTACCCCTTCGAGGAAAGCCAGCGCGCCTTCTCCGAGGCCGTGAGCGACAAGGCGAAGATCGTCAAGGGCGTTATCGAGCTCTAAACCCGCAAGGAGACCAAAAAAGGCCCGCTTCCCATTCAAGGAAGCGGGCCTTTTGAAAAGTGAGAAAATGTTTGGAAACGACGTTGGATCAAAAGAAGGGACAAAAAAGGCAAATAAAAAAGACACGCGGAAAGGGAAGGTGAAGTGATAAAAAGATGGTAGACACGAAAAGTGCCTACCATTTTTTGTGCTAGAATGAGGGAAAGGGGTGAGAA
>CANQPP010000059.1 GCA_947625765.1 uncultured Clostridia bacterium | reverse complement strand
GGAACGGCAGCGGCAAGCGCATCTCCATCAAGGATACCCGCGGCATCATCGACGCGATCCTCAACGGCAATATCCTGAGCGCTCCCACCAAGACCATCCCCTACTTCAACCTGGAGGTCCCCACCGAGCTGGGCGGCGTGGACAGCGGCATCCTGGATCCCCGCGACACCTACGCCGACGCCTCCCAGTGGGAAGCCAAGGCCAAGGACCTGGCCCAGAGGTTCATCAAGAACTTCGGCAAGTACGAGAGCAACGCCGCCGGCAAGGCCCTCGTCTCCGCGGGTCCCCAGCTGTAATCCACAAATAACACGGTCGGTTTAAAATGGCGGCTGGCCGTAAAGCAGCAAATCCCATAAATTTTAAGACCGTTGGCTTATCACCGGGAAACCGGCAGGCCAGCGGTCTTTTTTGCGTCCTTGCGTTTGACGGATGAGGTCCACGGGGTTTATTTATACCCCGGATATTCGGGCATCAGGTCGATCAGCCGCGCTGTGCGCCCTTCCTTATCCAGCAGGATCTCGATGTTTTCCACATCTCCGCCCAAATGCATCATGAATTCCCTGCAAATACCGCAGGAGGAGATCACATTCCCGTCCTTATAGACGGAGACCACCTTTGTGATCTCGCTTTCGCCATAGGTGAGCATCGTGGATAGAGCGTTTCTTTCCGCGCACATCCCGATGGAGCCGTTCGTGTCGATGCAGATGCCCTTATAGACATTGCCTTTTTTCGAGAGTACGGCGGAGGCCACGCTCCCTACCCACATTTTATCGGAAACATCGCGGGGACCTAAGACGCTCATCGCTTCCTCATATAACCTATTCCATTCCTGGTCCATTGTTTTTCCCTCCTTAAGATCCATTTCGATCTTTATATAAATTTGGCTGAAAAGACCGTCGCACGAAGCGCAAAGCCCATGCCAAAGTAGACTTCGCAAGCCGAGCAAGGGCTTTCTTTAGATTTGAAGCAGCCGATCGACTCCCCGCCAGTCTGGGTTTGTCAAGGGCACTGCCCTCGACCGCGGGGGTGCAGGGGGCCGCGCAGGCCCCCGCCTTCCCCCGCCGAACGACCGCACAGTTCCTCTCGTGGCAGTCGGCTGATCTCCCGCCCGTTCGGGATCGTCAAGGGCACTGCCCTTGACCGCAGGGGTGCAGGGGGCCGCGCAGGCCCCCTGCCTTCCCCCCGCCCCGCCGCAGCGGGGCGGGGGGCTCCCCTCATACCTTCGCCCACAGCAGCCGTCCGTCCTCCGCGCGGGCTTCCACGCGGCCTTCGTCCAGCAGCCAGGCCAGGTACGAGCGCACCGTGCTGCCCACCAGCGCGTACTGCTCGAAGCTCATCTGCAGGCCGTATTCCGTGAACAACCTCTGCAGGATCTCCTCGAAGCCCCGCGCCTCGGCGCACAGCTCCACGATCCTGTCCGCGACCTCGTTCACCTTGTCGATGTTGTACTGCGCAAGCTCCTGAATGCTCTCCGTCGCCTCCGCGTGTGCGGGGATGAACAGCCTCGCCTCCATCCCCTTCACCGTCTCCAGCGTCCGCAGGTACGCTCCCACGTCGTACAAAAACCCGATCCCGTACTTATCCAGCGTCTCCCGGCTAGACAGGCAGTCGGCCAGGTAGACCACGTCCTCCTTCGTGCGGAAGCCCACCATGTCGAGGAAGTGTCCCGGCAGCGGGATCATCTCCACCTCCTCGGGCAGTACCTCCGCCGTCAGCGGCTCCGCATCGCTCTCCTGCGCCAGCAGGAACTTATGCCGAAGCGCCTTGGGCGGATAGCCTCCGTACAGCATCGTGGGCTCCAGGATCGGATGCCTAGCAAAGCAGCATTCCAGCCCCGGCGCATACACCTTGCAGCCTGTCTGCGCCTGCAGGTAGCGGTTGCCGCCGATGTGGTCCGCGTTGGAGTGGGTATTGTAGATGCTCTTGAGCGTCCAGCCGTGCGCGTTCAGGAACTTCAGCACCTTCTTCCCCGCGTCCTTGTCGTTGCCACTGTCGATCAGGCAGACTTCCCTTTCGTTCAGCCGCACCAGCCCGATCTTGGCCGGGCTCTGGAAGTAGCCGCATTTTTCCGTCACGGGCACGTACTCGTACATATCTCTTTCCCCCTTTTCCCAAAAATTAAGCACAGCGGCCCCCGGCAGATGCCGGGGGCCGCTTGCATGTTCACGGTAAACCGATCACACAAACTCCAGGATGACCATTTCGGCGCCGTCGCCCTTGCGGGGACCCATCTTCAAAATACGGGTGTAGCCGCCGCCCTGGCCGACTTCTTCCTTGCGCTTCCTGTACTTGGGGCCCAGCTCGCGGAACAGCTTCTCCACCACGGGATGCTTGTTGTCCTTGGTGCGCTCCTTGTACTCGGCCTTGGTCTCGTCCTTCTGCTTGGCCTCGGGCACATCGTACAGGTAGGCCATCATCAGACGGCGCGCGTGCAGCTTCGAGGGCGCGTCGTTCACGAAGGTCTCGGTCACGGTCTGGCCCTTGTCGTTGTTGAAGGTCTTCTGCACTTCCACGGTGTTATCGTACTCACGCATGGCAAGGGTCACGAACTTTTCAGCGATCGAGCGCACTTCCTTGGCGCGGGCCTCGGTGGTCACGATCTTGCCGTTCCAAATCAGCTGCGTGACCTGGTTGCGCAGGAGCGCCTTACGCTGGTCGGCAGGCTTGCCGAGCTTGCGCTGCATAGGCATAGGTGTTTCCCTCCGTTTAAAGTTACTCCTCGCTGTGCCTGAGCCCAAGGCCCAGGGCGGCGAGCTTTTGCTCCACTTCCTCAAACGACTTCTTGCCGAGGTTGCGGACCTTCATCATGTCCTCTTCGTTGCGCTGGATCAGCTCCGCGACGGTGTTGATGTTGGCACGCTTGAGGCAGTTGTATGCGCGCACGGAGAGATCCAAATCCTCGATGGTCATCTCCTGCACTTTTTCCATCTTGTTGTCCTCGGGCTCGTTGAAGTCCACGGGCACAACGTTTTCGGTTAGGTTGATAAACAGCAGCAGATGCTCGGAGAGTATCTTTGCCGCCATGGATGTGGCTTCATCCGGCTTGATGCTTCCGTCTGTCCACACCTCGAGGGTCAGCTTGTCGTAATCCGTCACCTGACCTACGCGGGTATTTTCCACCGTGTAGTTCACCTTGCGGATGGGCGTGAAGATGGAGTCGACCGGCAGCACGCCGATGGGCATGTTGGGGGTCTTGTTCCTTTCCGCGGAGGAATAGCCGCGGCCCTTGTTCAGGGTGATCTCCATGTTCAGGTGCGCGTCCTCGTTGAGGGTCGCGATCACAAGGTCGGGGTTGACGATCTCGACCTCCTCGTCGCAGACGATGTCGCTGGCCTTGACCACCTTGGGCCCCTGCTGCGAAATGGTGCAGATCTTGGGCATGTCGGTGTAAAGCTTGGCGCACAGGCCCTTGAGGTTCAGGATGATCTCGGTCACGTCCTCCTTGACCCCGGGAATGGTGGAAAACTCATGCAGAACGCCATCGATGCGTATGGAAGAAACCGCGACGCCGGGCAGAGAGGAAAGCAGGATCCTGCGCAGGGAATTTCCCAACGTCGTGCCGAAGCCTCTTTCCAGGGGCTCCACCACGAACTTGCCGTAATCGTTCCCTCCACTGATCTCGACGCACTCGATTTTGGGCTTTTCGATCTCGATCATTGATGTCCCTCCCCATCAATAGGTTCCGGATGCAGTAGAAACTGAAAGGTAGTCCGTCAAGCCGCTCCTTACTTGGAGTAGTACTCGACCACGAGATGCTCCTCGAAGGTCATCTCGATGTCCTCGCGCGTCGGGAGCGCGAGCACGCTGCCGCTCAGGTTCTCAGCATCGAAGGAAAGCCACTTGGGAAGAACATGGGTCGTGCCCTCGCGCAGAGCCTTGAAATGCTCCATGTCGCGGCTGTTCTCGCGCACGGCGATGGTCTGGCCCACTTCCACCAGGAAGGAGGGGATGTTGACCTTCTTGCCGTTGACGGTGATGTGGCCGTGGCGCACGAACTGACGCGCCTGGGGACGGGAAGAAGCCAGGCCCAGACGGTACACGACGTTGTCCAGACGCCTCTCCAGCAGGGAGAGCATGTTGTCGCCGGTGACGCCCTTCTGGCGGTCGGCCTTTTCAAAGTTGCGGCGGAACTGCGTCTCCTGCATGCCGTAGGTGCGGCGGATCTTCTGCTTTTCACGCAGCTGCATGCCGTACTCGCTCATCTTGCGAGCCCTGGCCTGGCCGTGCTGGCCGGGAGGGGTGGCCCGCTTGGTGAGGGCGCACTTCGCGGAGTAGCAGCGCTCGCCCTTCAGAAACAGTTTCGTGCCTTCGCGCCTGCACAGGCGGCAAACGGAACCAGTATAACGTGCCATGGTAAGCCTTTACCTCCTGTTCTTACACTCTTCTGCGCTTGGGCGGACGGCAGCCATTGTGGGGGATGGGCGTCACGTCCTTGATGAGGGAAACCTCCAGGCCGGCGGCCTGCAGGGAGCGGATCGCGGCCTCGCGTCCGGAGCCGGGGCCCTTCACGTAGACCTCTACGGTCTTGAGGCCATGCTCCATCGCGGCCTTGGCAGCGGTCTCGGCGGCCGTCTGCGCGGCGAAGGGAGTGGATTTCCTGGAGCCGCGGAAGCCCAGGCCGCCCGCGGAAGCCCAGGAAATGGCGTTGCCCGCGGTGTCGGTGATGGTGACGATGGTGTTGTTAAAGGAAGAGGCGATGTGGGCAGCGCCGCGCTCGATGTTCTTGCGCTCCTTGCGCTTGCGCACGACCCTCTTGACCTTGGTGGTTTTTGCCATTGTTTTCCCTCCTTACGCCTTACTTGGCGGCCTTCTTCTTGCCGGCGACCTGCTTCTTGGGGCCCTTGCGGGTGCGCGCGTTCTGCTTGGTGGACTGTCCGCGCACGGGCAGGCCGCGGCGATGGCGGATGCCGCGGTAGCAGCCGATCTCGACCAGGCGCTTGATGTTCAGGGAAACCTCACGGCGCAGGTCGCCCTCCACCTTCAGGTTGTGCTCGATGTAGTCGCGCAGCTTGGCGACCTCGGACTCGGTCAGGTCCTTCACGCGGGTGTCGGGATTGATCCCGGTCTCGGCAAGGATCTTGGAGGCGGTGGTGCGGCCAATGCCGAAGATGTAGGTGATACCGATCTCCACGCGCTTTTCTCTGGGCAGGTCAACGCCCGCTATACGTGCCATATTGCTGTAAACACCTCCGTGTTTGAATGCGGTTCTTGCCTGATTTCTTCCTGTATGCTTTCGTGTTTTTTCTTTTCCTGCCCGTTGGGTCGGGCGGAGCAAAGAAAGACACGAATGTATAAAAGGCGGCGGCTTATTTAGGGTCTGCTCCGACATGCAAGGAACGCAGGATCACGGGAGGAAATGCCCGTGCAGCCGCTCCTTGAAGTTCCTGCCTGCCGGTGTCAAGGCCCGCTTAAAGCTCCCTTCAGTCCCTTTTGGGGCTTGAAGGGCCGCGCCCTTTTACCGAAAGGATCTTAGCCCTGGCGCTGCTTGTGCTTGGGGTTCTCGCAGATGACCATCACGCGGCCCTTGCGCTTGATGATCTTGCACTTTTCGCAGATGGGCTTGACAGAGGGTCTGACTTTCATTTTGAACTTCCTCCCTTAGCTTGAAGAGAATGGGAACTTTTAGTATCTCAAATCGATTTGGAGCCTGTTACGCCTTGCCGCGCCAGGTGATCCTTCCCCGGGTCAGGTCGTAGGGCGAAAGCTCTATGGTCACCTTGTCGCCGGGTAATATCCTGATAAAGTTCATGCGTAGCTTGCCGGAGATGTGGGCAAGGATCTTGTGTCCGTTGGGCAGTTCCACCTGGAACATCGCGTTCGGGTAGGCTTCCAGCACCTTGCCTTCCACCTCGATCACGTCCTGCTTTGACATAACTTCGCTTTATCCCTCCTCGCGCGGCGCTGTACGGCTGCGGTCCTCGATGGCGTTCAAGCTCTTGCGCAGCTCCGAGTCGAAGACGCGGACGCCCGTGTTCAGCTTCTCCGCCAGGTTGGAAATATATTCCTGCGTAGGCTCCAGATGCTTGGTCTTTTTCTTCTTGGGCTTATCCATGCGCCGGGTGGTCCCGTCCGCGATCCACACGTAGTTATCCTCCGCCGGGCCCACCACCAGGAAGAGGCGGCCCCGGTCCCTGCCCGCCTTGGCCCTTACGACCAGGCCGGGCCGAAAGGTCTCTTGACTCATACGTCCTCCTTTGCATCGGAAGGGATGGTCAAAATCTCGGGCGCCTCGTCGACGGTCACGCAGATGGTGTTCTCGTAGTGGGCGGCCAGGCTGTGGTCGCGGGTGACGTACGTCCAGCGGTCGCGCTTTCTGTACACCTCATACACGCCGGAGATGGTGGTCATGGGTTCCACGGCGATCACCAGGCCGGGCCGCAGCCTCACTCCCCTGCCGGGGAAGCCGAAGTTGGGCACTTCCGGGTCCTCGTGCATCTCCTGGCCGATGCCGTGCCCGCAGAGGGCGCGCACCACGCCGTAGCCGAAGCCCTCCACGTAGCGCTGGATGGCCGAGGAAACGTCGCCTAGCCGGTTGCCGTTCCTCGCCAGGGCGATGCCCCGGTAGAAGGCTTCCTTCGTGCGCTCCACGAACAGGGCCGTCTCTTGCGGGATCTGCCCCACCGCGAACGTGCGGGCCATGTCGGCCTGGTAGCCTTCCAGCTCCACGGTGCAGTCGATGCTCACGATCTGGCCTTCCTTTAGGATGCGGTCCTTGAGCGGGATGCCGTGGACCACCTCTTCGTCGATGGAGGCGCAGATGGAGCCGGGGTAGCCGCCGTAGCCCTTTTCGGAGGGGCGGCCGCCGCGCCGCACGATGGCGCTTTCGGCGATCTGGTCGAGTTCCCAGGTGGAAACGCCGGGGCGTATGGCCGCCTTCACTTCCCGCATGGCCTCGAACAGCACCCTGCCGGCCGCGCGGATCTTGGCGATCTCGGCCTCGTTTTTGTAGGTGATCATCCTTGCCGCTCCCGGAGCTTGGAAAGGATCTGGGCGGTGACTTCCTCCATGGGCAGGCAGCCGTCCACGCTCAGGAGCAGGCCCTGCTTCTCGTAGTACTCGATCAGCGGGCGGGTCTGCTGGGCGTAGGTGGTCAGCCGGTTCCGCACGGTGGAGGCCTCGTCGTCCTTGCGCTGGGTCAGGGGCTTGCCGCACACCGGGCAGATGCCGTCCTTGGCGATGCTCACGTGGGTGGTGTGGCCGCAGGCGGCGCACACGCGGCGGCCGGAGAGCCGCTCCACGATCACCTCGTCGGGCACCTGGATGTTGACCACGGCGTCCATGCGGGCGATGTTGTCCAGCGCCTCGGCCTGTTTGATGGTCCGGGGGAAGCCGTCCAGCAGGTAGCCGTTTGCGCAGTCGGGGCTCTGCAGCCTCTCCTCCACCAGGGCCAGCACGATCTCATCCGGGACCAGGGCGCCGCTCTCGATGTAGCTCTGCGCCCTGCGGCCCGTTTCGGTCTGCTCCTTGATGGCCCGGCGCAGGATCTCGCCCGTGGAGATCTGCGGGATCCCCAGGGACTGGATCACGCGCTCGGCCTGCGTACCTTTGCCCGCGCCCGGCGGGCCCAGGAAGATCAGTTTCATGGAAGCTCCTCCATCTTACTTCATAAAGCCCTTGTAGTGGCGCATCATCATCTGGGCTTCCAGCGCGCGGGTGGTCTCCAGAGCCACGGACACAACGATCAGGATACCGGTGGCGGTGAAGGGGGCGCGGGACCCGGTCAGGGCCAGGATCGCGGACGGAATGGTGGCGATCACGGCCAGGTACAGGGCGCCGAAGAGGGTGATGCGGTTGGAGATCTTGGCCAGGTAATCGCCGGTGGGCTTACCGGGGCGGATGCCCGGGATAAAGCCGCCGTTCTGCTGCAGATTCTTGGACATCTCCTGCGGGTTGAAGGTGATCATGGAATAGAAGTAGGTGAACGCCACGATCAGCACCGCGAACACCAGCATGTACAGCCAGCTCGACGGGCTGAACCAGCGGTTATACCAGAGGGAGAACTTGCTGGCGGGCCAGAAGGCGGCCAGTATGGACGGCGTCTGGATGAAGGAGATCGCGAAGATCAGGGGCATGACGCCGGAGGAGTTGACCTTGATGGGGATGTGGGTGGCCTGGCCGCCGTACATCTTGCGGCCGACCACGCGCTTGGCATACTGCACGGGGATCCTGCGCTGGCCTTCGTCCACGAACACGATGCCCACCACCAGGATCAGCAGGCCCACGATCACCACGGGGATGAACCAGGCGTTCATCGGATTGACCGTGATGGAGGTGATGCCGGCGTAGATCTCGCCGGGGAAGGAGGCGATGATGCCCACGAAGATCAGCAGGGAGATACCGTTGCCGATGCCGTTTTCGGTGATGCGTTCCCCGATCCACATGGAGAAGGCAGTGCCGCCTGCCAGGGTGAGGAACACGACCAGATACTCAAACCAGGTGGGGTTGCCGCCGATGAAGGCGGACTTGCCGAAGCTCAGGATAATGCCCACCGCCATGATGAAGCCCAGGGCCACGGTGACGTAGCGGGTGATCTGGGCGATCTTCTTGCGGCCCTCCTCGCCTTCCTTCTGCATCCGCTCCAGCGCCGGGATGGCGATGGTGAGCAGCTGCATGATGATGGAGGAGGTGATGTAGGGCTGGATGCCCATGGCGAAGATGGTGAAGTTGGAGAAGTTCTGGCCGTTGATGAAGTCGATCATGCCCAGCAGGCTCATGGAAGAGATGGCCGAGGCGATGACTTCGGTGTCGATGAAGGGGGTGGGGATGATACCGCCCAGGCGGTAGATCAGAAGCATCATTAACGTGTACAGGATCTTCTTGCGGAGCTCCTCTACTCTCCAGGCATTGCGGAAAGTTTCGAGCACGTCAAATCACCTCTGCTTTCCCACCGTTCGCCTCGATCTTAGCCTGTGCGCTCTTGGAGAACTTCGCGGCCTTCACGGTCAGGCTCTTGCTCAGCTCGCCGTCGCCCAGGATCTTCACGCCGTCCAGGCTCTTCTTGATGATGCCGGCGCGCAGCAGGGCTTCCGTATCGACCACGGAACCGTTCTCAAAGCACTCCAATGCGGAGATGTTCACAGCGGCGTATTCCTTGGCAAAGATGTTGGTGAATCCGCGCTTGGGGATGCGCCTGGCAAGGGGCATCTGGCCGCCCTCGAACCCGGGCTGCTTGCCGCCGCCGGAACGGGCCTTGGCGCCCTTGTGGCCCTTGCCGGAGGTCTTGCCCAGGCCGGAGCCGGTGCCGCGGCCGAGCCGCTTAGGCGCGGTGGTGGAACCCGCTGCAGGAGAAATTTCATGGAGTTTCATGTCGTGCCTCCTTGCTTACTCTGCGATTTCTTCAACAGAAACCAAATGTTTGACGACGAAGATCATGCCACGGATGGCGGGGTTGTCGGGCTGGGTCACCGTAGAGCCGATCTTCTTCAGGCCCAGAGCCTTCACGGTGCGCTGCTGCTTGACCAGGCGGCCGCTGGTGCTCTTCGTAAGTGTGATCTTTAGCTTCATGGTGTGCCTCCTTAACCCAGCAGCTCTTCGACGGTCTTGCCGCGGAGCTTTGCCACGTCTTCGATGGTCTTGAGCTGGCTCAGCCCTTCCAGCGCGGCCTTGACCACGTTGGTGGGGTTGTTGGTGCCGTATGCCTTGGTGACGATGTCGCGGATGCCGGCGCTCTCGATGACCGCACGCACGGGGCCGCCGGCGATAACGCCGGAGCCGGCGGGAGCGGGCATCAGCACGACCTTGCCGGTGCCGAACTTGCCGATCACTTCGTGGGGGATGGTGGTGCCCACGATGGGGACGTTGATCAGGTGCTTCTTGGCATCCTCAACGCCCTTGCGGATGGCCTCGGGGATCTCCGTGGCCTTGCCCATGCCAACGCCCACGCGGCCCTTCTCGTCGCCCACGACGATCAGAGCGCTGAAGCGGAAGTTACGGCCGCCCTTGACGACCTTGGTCACGCGGTTTACGGCAACCAGCTTTTCCTTAAATTCGCTGTCTTGTTGGCGATCGTTGCGCTGCATTGAATACCCTCCTGTCTTTTAGAAGCTCAATCCCGCTTCCCTGGCGCCCTCTGCGACCGCGGCCACGCGGCCGGTGTAGACATAGCCGCCGCGGTCGAACACGACCTGCTTGATGCCGGCTTCCAGAGCGCGCTCGGCGGCCAGCTTGCCGACCAGCTTCGCGGCGCCCTTCTTGTCCACGGACTCAAGCTGCGGCTTGAGGGTCTTGTCGAGGGTGGAGGCGGACACGAGGGTCGCGCCCTTGGTATCGTCGATCACCTGCACATAGATATTGCTCAGGCTCCGGTACACGCAGAAGCGGGGACGCTCGGTGCTCCCGGAAATCTTTTTGCGGACGCGTTCGTGGCGGATGCGACGGACCGCGTTTTTGTCCTTCTTCTGGATCACTTGCGTTCACCCCTTTATTTCTTACCGGTCTTGCCTTCCTTGCGGCGCACGACCTCGGTCTCATACTTGATGCCCTTGCCGTGATAGGGCTCCGGCTCGCGGATGGAGCGCACATTGGCGGCCACAGCGCCCACGAGCTGCTTGTCGATGCCCTTGACCAACACCTTGTTGGGGGTGGGGCACTCGAAGGTGATGCCCTCGGCGGGCTCCATCTCCACGGGATGGGAGTAGCCGATGTTCACGACCAGCTTCTTGCCCTGCACCTGCGCGCGGTATCCCACGCCCACGATGTCCAGGCCCTTCTGGTAGCCCTTGGTCACGCCCTCGACCATGTTGTGGATCAGGGTGCGGCTCAGGCCGTGCAGCGCCTTGTGCTGCTTATTCTCGGTGGGGCGCTGCACATGCAGCACGTTGCCCTCGAGGTTCAGGATCATGTCCGGGTGGATCCGCTGGGTCAGCTGGCCCTTGGGGCCCTTGACGGTGACCAGGTTGTTCTCGCCGATGGTGACCGTAACGCCCGCGGGGATCTCGACCGGGAGTCTTCCTATACGAGACAAATGAAAGCACCTCCTAATTCATCACCAAACGTAGCAGAGCACTTCGCCGCCCACTGCGTTTTTGCGGGCCTGACGGTCGGTCATAACGCCCTTGGACGTGGAGATAATGGCGATACCCAGGCCGCCCAAAACCTTGGGGATATCCTCGGACTTGGCATAGACGCGCAGGCCGGGCTTGGAGATGCGCTTCAGGCCCGAGATGACGCCCTTGCGGTTGCCGTCGTATTTCAAAGTGATCTTGATGGTGCCCTGCACGCCGTCCTCGATAACCTCGTAGCCCTTGATGTAGCCTTCGTCCACAAGGATCTTGGCAATGGCTTTCTTCATGTTGGAGGCGGGGAGGGTGGTGGTTTCATGCTTGGCGACCAGAGCATTGCGGATACGTGTCAACATATCAGCGATGGGATCATTGATGAGCATAATGCTTTTCCTCCTAAAGACTGTTTACTCCGGTTACCAACTAGCCTTGCGGACACCGGGAATCTGTCCTTTGTAAGCCAACTCACGGAAGCAAATGCGGCACACGCCGTACTTGCGCAGCACCGAGTGGGGCCGGCCGCAGATGCGGCAGCGGGTGTAGGCTCTGGTGGAGAACTTAGCAGGCTTTTGCTGACGGTTGACGATACTCTTCTTAGCCATATTCTTTCCGCTCTCCTTTCTTAAGCCTGCGCGAAGGGCATGCCCAGGAGCCTCAAGAGCTCCTTGGCCTCTTCGTCGGTATTGGCGGTGGTGACGAAGATCATCTCCATGCCGCGGATCTTGTCGATCTTATCGTACTCGATCTCGGGGAAGATGAGCTGCTCGCGCACGCCCAGGGCGTAGTTGCCGCGGCCGTCGAAGGCCTTGGTGGAAACGCCGCGGAAGTCGCGGACGCGGGGCAGCGCGATGTTCATGAGCTTGTCGGCAAACTCATACATGCGGTCGCCGCGCAGCGTCACCTTGGCGCCGATCTTCATGCCGCTGCGGACCTTGAAGTTCGCGACGGACTTCTTGGCGGTGGTGACCAGGGGCTTCTGGCCGGCGATGGTGGCCAGGTCGTTGACCGCGGCTTCCAGCGCCTTAGGATTATCCTTGGCCTCGCCAAGACCCATGTTGATGACGATCTTGTCGAGCTTCGGGATCTGGTTCACGTTCTTATAGCCGAACTTCTGCTGCAGGGCCTGCGCGACTTCGGCCTTATACTTGTCCTTTAATCTGGGCACGGGTCAAGTACCTCCGTTTCTACTTGTCAAAGGTTTCGCCGCACTTCTTGCACAGGCGCACCTTGCTGCCGTCCTCCAGCAGCTTATGGGCCAGGCGGGTGGGCTTGCCGCAGCGGGGGCAGATGAGCATCACCTTGGAGGCGTAGATGGGGGTCTCCTGCTTGATGATGCCGCCGGGCTGTCCCATGGCGCGGGGCTTCTTGTGCTTGGTGGCCACGGCCACGCCTTCGACAATGATCTTGCCCGTCTTGGGGCTGGCGGAGAGCACCTTGCCCTTCTTGCCGATATCCTTGCCGGAGATGACGACCACCTGGTCGCCCTTTTTCACATGGATCTTGTTGACCTTCTTGGGTGCCTGCAATCTGGCCACCTCCTTTAAAGTACCTCAGGAGCCAGCGAGACGATCTTCATGTAATCCTTCTCGCGCAGCTCCCTGGCCACGGGCCCAAAGATGCGGGTGCCGCGGGGCTGCTTCTGATCGTTGATGATCACGGCAGCGTTGTCGTCGAAGCGGATGTAGCTGCCGTCCTTGCGGCGACGGGACTTGACGGTGCGGACCACGACGGCCTTGACGACGTCGCCCTTCTTGACAACTCCGCCGGGCGTTGCGCTCTTGACAGAGGCGACGATCACATCGCCGATGCTGCCGTAGGAGCGGAAGGAACCGCCGAGCACGCGGATGCACATGATCTCCTTGGCGCCGGTGTTGTCGGCCACCTTCAATCGGGTTTGCGGTTGTACCATAGCGTTTGTCCTCCTAATATGCCCGGCTTACTTCGCCTTTTCGATGATCTCCACCAGGCGCCAGCGCTTATCCTTGCTCAGGGGCCTGGTCTCCATCACACGCACCTTGTCGCCGATGCCGCAGGCGTTTTCCTCGTCGTGGGCCTTGAGCTTCATGGTGCGGTTCATGATCTTGCCGTACAGGCTGTGCTTAACGCGGGTGGAGATGGCGACGACGATCGTCTTGTCCATCTTGTCGCTGACCACGGTGCCCACACGGGTTTTACGGTTGTTCCTGACTTCAGTCATTGTGGAAGTTTCTCCTTTCCGTTGGCACTATTCAGGCCTGCGCCTTCATCTCGCGCTGCCGCAGGATCGTCTTGACCCTGGCGATGTTGCGCCTGGTTTCGCGGATGCTCACGGGGTTCTGAAGCTGGCCGGTGGCCATCTGAAAGCGAAGGGAGAACAGCTCGCCCTTCAGCTCCTTGAGCTGGTCGTTCAGTTCCTGATCGTTCATCTCGAAGTACTTGCTCGCTTTCATTACGCTTCACCACCCTTGGCAGTTTCTTTGGCGAGGATCTTCGTCTTGATGGGCAGCTTGTGGGCGGCCAGACGCAGCGCCTCGCGCGCGGTCTCCTCGGGCACGCCGGCGATCTCGAACAGCACGCGGCCGGGCTTGACGACGGCCACCCAGTACTCGGGAGAGCCCTTGCCGGAGCCCATGCGGGTCTCGGCGG